>NZ_JAWOTC010000074.1:0-6716 GCF_033338675.1 Vibrio sp. Vb1574 | reverse complement strand
TGTTGGTGGCTTGCTTTCCAGAAGTAACCGATGCTAGCAGAGAATTCTTTAGTGATATCGTAACCGGTTGCGTCGCGAGTGCTAAGAACAGTTAAGATTACGTGTGGTAATGACATGTCTTCAATCCAAATGGTCAATAAACTTGTAAACAAGCTACTTATACTTTCAGCTGCGCTCTTACTGGCACTTGAGTTTTTTAATGTATAAGTAGCACCAACAATGTTGGTCCTGTCACCTTAAAGCCGTTTATCACCTAGAGAGATGGGGAGTCCCATCAAGGCTGGAGCAGGTATGATTGGATTTATGAGCTCTCAGCAGGCAAGTAGTATATAAATAATAAGCATGAAGTGGAATAGTAGGACAAAATTACCCTAAAAAACTAACATAATAATCAATAGTGTTAGCTTGTGGTTTTTTATTCTTTTATTTTGGTATTTTTTGGGTCTATAGTGGTATATTTAACTGCCTTTGTTTTGGTGCGATTATCCTGTGATAAAAAAAAGCTGAGCATTTGCCCAGCTTTTTATTAAAAATGAAACGATTAGCCTGTGTTGCGCATACCAGCAGCAATACCAGCAATCGTCACCATCAACGCTTCTTCCAAGTTTGCAGAAGCTTCTTCGGTTTGACGCGTGCGGTATAGTAGCTCTGCCTGTAGCATATTCAATGGCTCAACGTAGATATTGCGTAAGCGAATCGACTCGAGTCCCCAAGGGTCATGCTGCATCAAGTTTTCATTGTTCTCTACATTCAGTACCGCTTTGATGTCTTCTTGAAGCTGAGCACGAAGTTTTTCACCGAGTGGACGGAGCGACTCATCCACCAATCGCTCATCGTAGTAGCGAGAGATATCAATATTACACTTCGAGTACACCATTTCCAGCATGCCGAGACGAGTTGAGAAAAATGGCCATTCGCGGCACATCTCTTCGAGCAATGCTTGGTGGCCTTTATCGATCGAGTATTGAATCGCTTCACCTGCGCCTAGCCATGCAGGAAGTACCAAACGGTTTTGACTCCATGAGAAGATCCACGGGATTGCACGTAAGCTTTCTACTCCGCCCTTAGGGTTGCGTTTTGCAGGACGAGAACCAAGTGGCAACTTGCCGAGTTCGAGTTCTGGTGTTGCTTGGCGGAAGTAAGGCACGAAATCTGGCTCGCCACGAACCACATTTCGGTAAGACTCACAGCTTACTTCTGATAGCACTTCCATCAAGTCGCGCCATTCTTGTTTTGGCTCCGGTGGCGGTAACAAGTTGGCTTCCAGAATCGCACTTGCATATAGGTTAAAGCTGTTTACTGCGACATCTGGGAGTCCCAGTTTAAAGCGGATCATTTCGCCTTGCTCTGTTACACGTAAACCGCCTTTCAAGCTTTTTGGTGGTTGCGACAAAAGCGCAGCATGCGCAGGTGCGCCACCGCGACCGACTGTGCCCCCACGACCATGGAATAGAGTTAGCTCAACGCCTTCTTCTTCAGCCACTTTAACTAACGATTCCATCGCATGATACTGAGCCCAACCAGCAGACATAACACCTGCATCTTTCGCTGAGTCAGAGTAACCAATCATGACCATCTGGTGGTTTTGTATAAAACCACGGTAAAGGTCAATCCCCATAAGCTGCTTGATGACCGATTCTGCGTTGTTCAAATCGTCTAGCGTTTCGAACAGAGGACACACATCCATGCGGTAAGGGCAACCTGCTTCTTGTAGCAGTAGATGAACGGCTAGTACATCAGAAGCGGTACGTGCCATTGAAATAACGTAAGCGCCAAACGCTTCACGCGGTTGTGCTGCAACAATCTTACAGGTATCCAAAACCTCTTTGACGGGTTCAGACGGTTCCCAATCACGAGGGAGAAGCGGACGTTTAGATGCCAGCTCGTTAGTTAGAAAAGCAATCTTATCTTGCTCACTCCATTGTTCGTAATCACCAATACCTAAGTAGCGAGTTAGTTCAGACAAGACGTCTGAGTGACGCGTGCTCTCTTGGCGGATATCAAGACGTACAAGATGGATACCAAATGCTTTTACGCGGCGTAGTGTATCCAGTAGTGAGCCGTTGGCTATTACACCCATGCCACATTCGTTTAGTGACTGGTAGCAGGCATACAGCGGTTCCCAAAGTTGCTCGACTTTTTGCAGTGGGGCTTTAACGGCCAGTTTTTGACCGTGGATCTTAGCATCGAGAATATCTTTGGTTTCATTGAGCAGAGTGCGTAATTGCTTCAGGATCGCACGGTATGGTTCGTGCTGATCTTCGCCAGCAAGTTCACGGACTTGATCGTTTGAAACTGTCATAGACAGCTCGCTGATCAACTCGTTGATGTCATTGAGATAAAGATCGGCGGCTTTCCAACGAGACAATAGTAAGACTTCACGCGTAACGTTGTGAGTAACAAACGGGTTACCGTCACGGTCACCGCCCATCCAAGAGGAGAAGTGCACTGGGCGAGCATCAATGGGTAAACCTTCTCCAAGGTAAGATTTTAGACGGTCATTCATCTCACGTAGGAAGTCCGGTACTGCTTCCCATAGAGAGTTTTCAACGACCGCAAAGCCCCACTTTGCTTCATCCAACGGAGTAGGGCGTTGTTGTCGAATCACGTCTGAATGCCAGCCTTGGGCAATAAGTTGCTCTAGGCGGCGTTCGGTCTTTCTGCGCTCTTTAGATGAAAGATCGCTTAGCTCCAACTTTGATAAGCACTCGTTTATCTTGACCAGTTTGTTGATCATCGTACGGCGCGTAATTTCTGTTGGGTGAGCCGTCAATACCAATTCAATATTTAGATCACGAACCGCTTGGGCAGTGTCCAGTTTGCTCACATCGTTTTGTACCAGTTTAGAAAACAGCGAGTTAATCGCGTCTGGTTCACAAATGTGCTCTTCACAATGGCGTGAAATCGTGTGGTATTGCTCAGCGATATTGGTGAGGTTTAGAAATTGGTTAAACGCGCGAGTAACGGGCGTTAGCTGCTCATCAGGTAGATGTTTGATTTCTTCGATCAAGCTGTCCCTGTCTGCTTGATTCCCTGCTTGAGCTGATTTGGATAATTTACGAATGGTTTCCACTTTCTCGAAGATTTCTTCGCCATGGGCATCGCGAATGGTGTTACCCAATAAGTGGCCTAACATGCGCACATTACTTTTGAGTGCGGCGTATTTCTCGTTCATTGTCGTCCTGCCTCGTAAAAAAACTACATCCATTGTCCTTGTTAAGACTCCAATCTAGCGAAAAGCACCAGTTATAGTCAAATAAAGCAGACTAAGTTTGCAATTATTCCGCTGTCTCCTGATTTAGAGCAAATTTACGGCAGCCATAGAGTAATAAGTGAAAATTAATTACAAAATAACAAGTTAAATAAGTGTTAAGGCTAACGCTAAATTGTGAAGATAAAAAGATGCAGCTCAATCGAGCTGCACAGACTTTCGAGCTTAAACGCGTATTAACAGCAGTACTTGACCATCGCCTTTGAAAGCACATCAATTGTGGGGTCGATAAAGTCGAAGGATAGAAACTCATCCGGTTGATGGGCTTGGTCGATTGACCCAGGGCCGAGCACCAAGGTTGGACACAACTGCTGTAGAAATGGTGCTTCAGTACAGTAGTTCACGGTTTCTGAACTAGTTTGGCAAATCTCTTCAACACCACCAATAAATGGGTGGTCATGTTGGCATTCGTAACCCGGAATAGGCTCATGCAATGGAATAATCTCCAGTCTCCCTGGCCATTTCGCTTCGACTTCTTTTAATGCTCCGCGCAACATGTTCTCTAAACCATCAAGGCTAATGCCAGGAAGAGGACGCACGTCGTAATGCAGCTCACAGCAACCACAAATACGGTTAGCGCTGTCACCACCGTGAATGTGTCCAAGGTTTAGGGTAGGGCTTGGAATGGCAAAACCCGGATGGTGATATTCTTTAATCAATTTGTCACGCAGTTGCATCATGGCGAACATGACTTCATGCATGATCTCAATAGCGTTAACGCCAAGCGCTGGGTCCGATGAATGACCGGACTTGCCTGTTACGCGAATGGCATTTGCCACATGCCCTTTATGACCTCGAATTGGCACAAGGCTGGTGGGTTCACCAATGATGCAGTAATCCGGCTTAAATGGGGCGTTTGCTGTGAAATGTCGCGCGCCCAACATGGTGGTCTCTTCGTCACAAGTGGCTAATACGTAAAGTGGTTTGCTCTGCTTGCTCCAATCGACTTTCTTCACTGCTTCATAAATAAAGGCGAAAAAGCCTTTCATGTCTGCTGTGCCTAAACCGTAGAAGCGGTTGTCTTTTTCCGTCAGTTTATGCGGATCAAAATTCCATCGCCCTTGATCGAATGGCACGGTATCGCTATGGCCAGCAAGTAAAAGGCCACCTTCACCCTCACCCATACGTGCGATCATATTGTGCTTGCCTGGCTCGACTTCGATCACTTCAACGCTAAAACCCAGATCTTTAAACCAAGATGCGAGTTTTTCGATGACTTTTGCATTGCCCTGATCCCAGCTCGGATCCGTGGAGCTGATAGAAGAGGTGCTGATGAGTCCTTCATAGACCTCTAGAAAAGTTGGTAATTGCATGGATTCTTCAAATCTCCTGTTGACAGACAGACCACAAAAATGTAAAACACATATTAAATCATATTTAATGAATAAAAAATCAAAATAAAGCAAAAATTAAATATGAATAGTCATTTGAGCCTTTAAGTATATGGATGTTACACAATGCTAAAAACCACGATTATTGGAGCCAGCGGTTATACCGGCGCAGAGTTAGCGTTAATGGTTAATAAACACCCACAACTCACGCTATCAGGTTTATACGTTTCCGCCAACAGTGTTGATGCGGGAAAGAGCATCGCGCAGCTGCACGGTAAGCTAGCGGGCATCATTGATATGCCAGTTTTACCACTAACGGATCCACTGCAAATCGCTCAAGAATCGGACGTGGTGTTTTTGGCAACGGCTCACGAAGTCAGCCATGATTTAGCCCCAACTTTCTTGGAGGCAGGCTGTCAGGTATTCGATTTATCGGGTGCATTCCGTGTGAAAAGTGAAGGCTTTTACGACACTTTTTATGGCTTCGAACATCAACATAACAACTGGCTAGATAAAGCAGCATACGGCTTAGCAGAGTGGAACCAAGAATCAATAAAAACCACTCCTTTGATTGCAGTAGCAGGTTGCTACCCAACCGCTTCACAGCTTGCAATCAAACCTTTATTAGAACATGCGTTGCTCGATACCAACCAATGGCCAGTGATCAACGCAACCAGTGGTGTATCAGGTGCAGGGCGTAAAGCCTCCATGGTTAACAGCTTCTGTGAAGTGAGCTTGCAACCTTATGGTGTATTTAACCATCGTCACCAGCCAGAGATTGCTCAGCACTTGGGTTGCGATGTGATTTTTACTCCGCACCTCGGCAACTTTAAACGCGGCATTCTTGCCACTATCACCATGAAGCTTGCGCAAGGTGTGACAGAAGCACAAGTGGCACAGGCGTTTGAACAAGCTTATCAAGGCAAGCCTGCGGTGCGTCTTAAAGGCGACGGTATTCCACGTATTCAGGATGTCGAAAATACCCCTTTCTGTGATATCGGCTGGAAGGTACAAGGCGAACACATCATTGTGATTTCAGCTATCGACAACCTACTTAAAGGTGCATCGAGTCAAGCGATGCAATGTCTCAATATTCATTACGGTTACCCAGAACTGACAGCGTTGCTGTAGTCGTTGAAAGAGGGAAATGCGATGACGCAAACCAATCAAGCTCCTTTAGTCATTAAGCTAGGTGGTGCAGCTCTATCATGCACTCAAACCTTAAGCCAACTTTTTGGTGCCATTGCGGCTTACCAAAAATCGGCACAGCGACAAATCGCCATCGTTCATGGCGGTGGCTACCTAGTTGATGAGTTGATGGCAAAGCTTCAGCTTGAAACCGTTAAGAAAAACGGTTTACGCGTAACGCCTTACGATCAAATTCCTGTGATTGCAGGCGCGCTTGCAGGCACTGCGAATAAGTTACTTCAAGGTCAAGCGATTGCGGACGGTCTTAACGCTGTGGGCCTTAGCCTTGCGGATGGTGGTTTGTGTCTTGTTGAAGAACTTGACCCAGAACTCGGCGCGGTAGGCAAAGCATCACCGGGTGACTCAGCCCTATTACAAGCGGTGCTAAACACAGGTGCACTGCCGATCATCAGTTCAATTGGTTTAACCAAAGATGGCCAGATGATGAATGTGAATGCTGATCAAGCAGCAGTCGCGGTTGCGGGCGCATTAGATGCGGAGTTAGTCCTGTTATCAGACGTGAGTGGTGTACTAGATGGAAAAGGCCATTTGATCAAAACCCTGTCAGAGCAGCAAGCTAACTCGTTGATCGATGGACATGTGATCACCGATGGCATGATCGTCAAAGTTAAAGCCGCTTTGGAGGCCGCCAATGATCTTGGCCGTCCAATTGAAGTCGCGACCTGGCGTTACCCAGAAAAATTAGCACAGTTATTCGCTGGTGAAAGTATTGGTACTCAATTCTTGCCTCAATAAGCATCAGCAAAAGAATTCAATATTAGGAAGTCGTAGTTGGCACTGACCGCCGAGCGCAGCGCCAGTTAAGTTTGGAGAAAAAACATGAGCAAAGTGAACGTAAATAAAGTGGTAGTCGCATACTCAGGCGGTCTAGATACTTCAGTAATTATCCCGTGGCTAAAAGAGAA
>NZ_JAWOTC010000073.1:0-7091 GCF_033338675.1 Vibrio sp. Vb1574 | reverse complement strand
GTCGCCTGGTTGTTTGTGCCATGTCGCTACGGTTGCATCAGCAACTGATTCAGGTAAATCTGGAACCAGAATTTCAATTGTCATATCTGTTTCTTCCTTTAACTTCTAATTCTTAATTCGAAGTTTTTGAGTTCACGTTCAGAGCGTCTTCAACCAACGCTTTTTGTTGTTTCAAGTGCACCGACATGTAGCCAACTGCTGGCGAAGCAGAAGCTGGGCGACCTGCGTATTTAAGATTTGCACCTGCAGGAATAGCGGCACGGAAGTTATGTTGGCTACAGTACCAAGCACCTTGGTTCTGAGGTTCTTCCTGACACCACACGAAGTCTTCAACGTTAGTGTATTGAGCAATTGCTGCTTGTACTTCTTCCATTGGGAATGGGTAAAGCTGTTCAATACGCACGATAGCAACATCGTCTTGCTCGTTGTTACGGCGCTGCTCTAGTAGGTCAAAGTAAACCTTACCAGCACAGAACACGACACGTTTCACTTTGCTTGGTTCTAAATCATCTACTTCTGGAATTGCAGATTGGAATGTACCATCCGCCAAGTCTTCAATCGTTGAAGTACATAGAGGGTGGCGCAGCAAAGATTTCGGCGACATAACAATGAGAGGTCGACGCATTGGGCGTACAACCTGACGACGAATCATGTGGTACACCTGAGCCGGTGTTGAAGGAACCACAACCTGCATATTTTGCTCAGCACAAAGCTGAAGGTAACGCTCTAAACGTGCAGATGAGTGCTCAGGACCTTGACCTTCATAACCATGAGGTAGAAGCATAGTAAGACCGCACAAACGCGCCCACTTTTGCTCGCCTGACGAGATAAACTGGTCGATAACAACTTGTGCACCGTTGGCAAAATCACCAAACTGTGCTTCCCAGATAGTTAAACCACCTGGTTCGGCTGTTGCGTAACCGTATTCAAACGCCAACACAGCTTCTTCTGACAATACTGAGTCAAAGACTTGGAATGGCCCTTGGTTGTCATGAATATTCGCTAATGGAATGTAAGTGCTTGCATCGGTTTGGTTATGAAGAACCGAGTGACGGTGGAAGAAAGTACCACGACCCGAGTCCTGACCAGAAAGACGAATACGCTTGCCATCGTCAACCAATGTAGCATACGCCAATGTTTCAGCCATACCCCAGTCAATAGCTTTTTCACCGGTCATCATTGCTAGACGATCGTTGTATAGCTTATTAACACGGCTTTGCAGTTTATGGCTTTCTGGGTACTGACACAGACGATTGCCTAGCTCAATAAGGCGTGTCTTGTCGTATTTTGAATCCCACTCCATATCCCATTCGTGCCCTAAGTAAGGGGACCAGTCTACAGAGTGCAACGCCATTGGACGCCATTCTTTAACAACCACTTCACCGCGATCCAATGCATCGCGATACTCATTGACTAACTGAGTCGCTGTCTCGATATCTGACTCATTTTTGTCGATCAGAACATCTGCATACAATTTGCGTGGTGTAGGATGCTTTTTGATTTTCTGGTACATCAAAGGCTGAGTCGCATTTGGCTCATCCGCCTCATTGTGACCGTGGCGACGGTAACATACAAGATCGATCACGACATCGCGCTTGAACTCGTTACGGTAATCCAATGCAATGCGAGTAACAAAAGCAACTGCTTCAGGGTCATCTGCATTTACATGGAAAATTGGCGCCTGCACCATCTTCGCGATGTCGGTACAGTACATCGTAGAACGCGTGTCACGAGGATTAGACGTCGTAAAGCCTACTTGGTTGTTGATGACGATACGTACCGTACCACCAACTTGGAACCCACGAGCAAGAGACATGTTGAAAGTTTCGGCAACCACACCCTGACCAGCGATTGCTGAATCACCGTGGATGGTGATAGGAAGCACTTTGCTACCTTGATTATCACCCAAGCGGTCTTGACGTGCTCGAACTGAGCCCATGACTACCGGGTTTACGATTTCTAGGTGCGATGGGTTAAATGCAAGTGCTAAGTGAACATCACCGCCTGGAGTCGCAAAATCAGCAGAGAAACCTTGGTGATATTTCACATCACCCGTACCCCAAGTTTCGTCGTGTTTACCTGCGAACTCATCAAACAGGTCTTGAGGTTTCTTACCAAGTACGTTCACCAGCATGTTCAAACGACCGCGGTGAGCCATACCGATAACCACTTCACGCATTCCACTTGTACCCGCATGACGGATCAACTCTTTCGTCATCGGAATCAGCGCATCACCACCTTCTAAAGAGAAACGTTTTGCACCTGGGAATTTCGCCCCGAGGTAACGCTCCAAACCTTCAGCGGCTGTTAGCTCTTCTAGGAATGTGCGCTTCTCATCTTTGTTGAATGATGGCTGGCCTACGACAGACTCAAGGCGTTGCTGAATCCAACGCTTTTGCTCTGTGTCAGTCATGTGCATGTATTCAGCACCGATGGAACCGCAATAAGTTTTGTTGAGGGCTTCATAGATATCTTTCAACTTCATGGTTTCTTGCCCAACAGCAAAAGAACCTACGTTGAAAGTTTCTTCGAAGTCATCTTCGGTAAGATTATGAAAAGCAGGGTCTAACTCCGCCACTGTTGGGCGTTGCCATAGACCTAGTGGGTCTAATTCTGCAGCTTCATGCCCGCGGAAACGGTATGCGTTGATTAGCTGTAGAACTTTTACTTGTTTTGCATCGACATCTGGGTCACTAACTTGGACATTGTAATGCTTTGTTTCTCTAGCGAGTCGTCGGAAGTAGTCACGGACACGTGAATGTGGTTGTTCTGCCACTTCTTCTGATGGCTTAGGCAAGCCTTCAAAAACACGTTTCCACTCCTCACTTACCAGATCGGGATCACTTAGATACAGTTCGTAGAGGTCCTCTACATACGTTGCATTGGCGCCAGCCAAGTGTGAAGACTCGAGCCATGCCTTCATCACGCCGTTGTGCATATTTTCCCTTAACCAGTAGTTTTCACGTTTGCTTCGGTCTTTGCCGAGCTATAAGAGCCGACTAAAAATACGGTCGGCAATTTTTGTATTCTTTACTCGAATATTACTGAAGCAGTGAAGCGGTCATATCGGGTGATCCGCAACACTGCGACATTCCTAAGAGCGAGTAAATTAAACCGAACGATTAACCAACATCGACTTAATGTGACCGATGGCTTTCGTCGGATTTAATCCCTTAGGACAAACACTTACACAATTCATGATGCCATGGCAACGAAAAACGCTAAATGCATCATCAAGATCAGACAAACGTTCATCTGTTGCCGTATCGCGGCTATCAATTAGCCAACGGTACGCTGCGAGAAGACCAGCTGGGCCGATGAATTTATCAGGGTTCCACCAGAATGATGGGCAAGACGTTGTACAACATGCACACATGATACATTCGTACAATCCATCTAAATGCGCACGATCATCAGGCGATTGTAGGTTCTCACGTGATGGTGGTAATGCACCATCATCAATCAAGAATGGTTTAACTTTCGCATAGTTATCATAGAACTGCGTCATGTCAACGATAAGATCGCGCACGACAGGTAACCCTGGTAGTGGACGAATAACTATCTTATCGCCTTGTAGAGCAGATAACGGTGTGATACACGCTAGGCCGTTTTTACCATTCATATTCAAACCATCAGAACCACATACCCCTTCACGGCATGAGCGACGGAACGCGATGCTTGGATCTTGCTCTTTTAGCAGAATCAATGCATCAAGCACCATCATGTCTGAGCCTTCGTCTACCTCAAGGGTATACTCTTTCATGTAAGGCTTGGTATCCACATCCGGATTGTAACGGTATAAAGAGAAGTTTAATTTCATAGTCGTATCCTCCCTTTAGTATGTACGTACTTTCGGCGGGAAAGCTTCACGATGCGTTGGCGTCATGTTCACATCACGCTTAGTCATCGCTTCTGTTTCCGGATTGTAGATAGAGTGGCATAGCCAGTTCTCATCATCACGCTCAGGGAAATCGAAACGAGCATGTGCGCCACGACTCTCTGTACGGTAGTTCGCTGCAACGGCAGTTGAAAACGCGGTTTCCATCAGGTTATCAAGTTCTAGACACTCGATACGCTGCGTGTTGAACTCTGAAGACTTGTCCGCTAGATGCGCATCTTTCAAACGTTCGCGAATCACTTTCAACTCTTCTAGACCGGTTGCCATCGCATCGCCTTCACGGAATACCGAGAAGCTGTTTTGCATGCATGCTTGTAGGTCTTTACGAATCTGAACTGGATCTTCACCACCAGTGCTGTTTTCCCAACGCATAGTACGCGCTAGAGACGCTTCAATATCAGATTCTGTTGCAGGACGAGCTTCTGCTTGCGCTGCTAGCGTTTCGCCAAGGTGCAAGCCAGTAGCACGACCAAATACGACCAAGTCTAGTAATGAGTTGCCGCCCAGACGGTTAGCACCGTGTACCGATACAGAAGCAATCTCACCACATGCGTAAAGGCCTTGTACTTCCATCTCGCTACCGTCGGCCTTCTGCTTAATTGCTTGGCCAGAGACTTGAGTAGGTACACCACCCATCATGTAGTGACAAGTTGGAATTACTGGAATTGGCTCTTTCACAGGGTCAACGTGTGCAAATGTACGAGACAGTTCACAGATACCTGGTAGACGTGATTCAAGTACTTCTTTACCAAGGTGATCAAGTTTCAACTTGATATGTGGACCCCAAGGACCATCACAGCCGCGGCCTTCACGGATTTCAATCATCATTGAACGAGCAACCACGTCACGACCAGCAAGGTCTTTCGCGTTTGGTGCGTAGCGCTCCATGAAGCGTTCACCATCTTTATTTAGAAGGTAACCACCTTCACCACGACAACCTTCCGTCACTAGAACACCCGCGCCAGCAATACCTGTTGGGTGGAACTGCCACATTTCCATGTCTTGCATTGGAACGCCTGCGCGAAGTGCCATACCAACGCCATCACCCGTGTTGATGTGCGCGTTAGTGGTCGATGCGTAAATACGACCTGCACCACCTGTAGCTAGAATGGTTGCTTTTGATTTGAAGTAACAGATTTCACCCGTTTCCATACAAATCGCAGTACAACCCATGATTGCGCCGTCTTGGTTTTTCACAAGATCCAAAGCGTACCACTCCGAGAAGATGGTTGTTTTGTGTTTTACGTTTTGCTGGTAAAGCGTGTGAAGAAGTGCGTGACCAGTACGGTCTGCTGCAGCGGCTGTACGAGCAGCCTGCTCACCACCAAACTCTTTAGATTGACCACCGAATGGACGTTGGTAGATGGTACCATTATCAAAACGAGAGAATGGCAGACCCATTTTTTCAAGCTCGATAACTGACTCAGGACCATTTTTACACATGTATTCAATCGCGTTCTGGTCACCGATGTAGTCGGAACCTTTAACGGTATCGTACATGTGCCATTGCCAATCGTCTTTGTGCGAGTTACCCAGAGCAACAGTAATGCCACCCTGTGCAGACACAGTATGAGAACGTGTTGGAAATACTTTTGACAACAAAGCACATGATAGGCCTTGTTCTGAAATTTGTAGTGCAGCGCGCATACCTGCACCACCAGCGCCGATTACTACGGCATCAAACTCACGAACTGGAATAGACACTTACGCACCCCACAGAATAAATAGACCAGAGAAGACATAGCCGAATAGCACGGCAATAACACCAAGTTGTAGTGCGCCACGTAGTTTCGCGCACTTAATGTAATCAGTTAATACCTGCCACAAACCAACCCATGCGTGAATCAGGATCGAGACAAGTGCCAACATGGTGAATACTTTAGTGAAGGTACCACCAAAGAATTGGGTCCAAGATGCGTAAGAGATATCTGAAAATGCACAGAAGCTAATCAGATAAATCGTGTATAGCGTCATAATGATTGCAGTTGCACGAATTAGTAGGAAATCGTGTACACCATTACGACCAAATGAAGATACGTGTTTTACCATACCAAGATCCCCGCCAATAATGATAATACTGCTGTTGCACCAAACGCGACTTTAGCGCTCATCGTGCCTGAATCTAGTTCTTCAAAGTGACCTAGATCCATCAATAAGTGACGGATACCACCTGCGATGTGGTAGGCAAGTGCAGTAAGAATTCCCCACAGGATGAATTTTACGAAGAAACTATCGACGATGTCAGCGGCTTCCATAAAACCCATTGGGGATGACAGAGAAATGGATAGTAACCACAGTAATATACCCACCGCAACAAACGTAATTACCCCAGACACACGGTGTAGGATGGATGCGATTGCTGTGATAGGAAAGTGGATGGTCTGTAAATCTAAATTAACAGGTCTTGACTTTCTTTCTTTCACGGGCTTGCTCACTCAGCTCCATTGAGCATTTATTGTTATAACCAATTTCAGCTTCCAAACGTACAAAAGTTAACATCTATTTAACAAATATCGCGAGTAACAACCCAGATAATTGTAAACGCTTTGTTAACAAACGGAATCCAGCAACAAACCTCACTCTTTGTTTCTAGCCCCGAATTTATAAGGATTTAACTAAAATTTTCTTTGCCAATATACGGCGAGCAACATTCTAATACAATTGGTGTAACAAATTATGCTACATAGAACAGATTTTTAACGATTTTCATGAGAAAAATCATAACAAGTGCACACAAAGATGGAGAAAAATTGACTTTAAGCTTTAACAACAGTACAAAAATGGCACATAAACATCCTGGACGGATTAAATAATAAACAAAGGAGATTGTTATGGCGGATAAGAAAGCGACCCTTCATGTTGAAGGTCAAGCGCCAATCGAACTGCCAATTATGGACGGTACGCTAGGTACACCTGTAATTGACGTTCGTAAGCTGGGAGCCAATGGTTACTTTACTTTTGACCCAGGTTTTCTTGCCACTGCATCTTGTGAATCATCAATCACGTACATCGATGGCGGCAAAGGTATTCTTTTGCACCGCGGTTTCCCGATTGATCAATTAGCCAATAACGCAGATTACTTAGAAGTATGTTACATCCTTCTTTATGGTGAAGCCCCTACCCGAGAACAATACGAGCAATTCAAAACGACCGTTACTCGTCACACGATGGTACACGAGCAAATCGCAAGCTT
>NZ_JAWOTC010000072.1:0-7460 GCF_033338675.1 Vibrio sp. Vb1574 | reverse complement strand
TTTCAGTACGTGGCGAGTTGGTACAATTGGATGAAGCGTACCAACGTGTTATCTCCAGCAAGGAATATCCGGCAGCAATAGAGAAACTGCTGGGTGAGCTACTCGTTTCAACTACTCTTTTAACTGCCACTCTTAAGTTCGAAGGTTCGATCACCATCCAGCTACAAGGCGACGGTCCTGTGTCTCTTGCCGTTATCAACGGTGACCATAACCAACGTGTTCGTGGCGTAGCTCGCTGGGAAGGCGATGTTGCCGATGACGCAAACATTCACGATCTAATGGGTAAGGGCTACCTTGTGATCACCATCGAACCGAAAAACGGCGAGCGTTACCAAGGCGTCGTTGGACTAGAAGGTGACACTTTAGCAGAAGTGCTAGAAGGCTACTTTGCAAACTCAGAGCAGTTAAAAACGCGCCTATGGATCCGCACTGGTGAGCATGAAGGCAAAGCACACGCAGCAGGTATGTTGATTCAAGTGATCCCTGACGGCACTGGCTCTCCAGATGATTTCGAACATCTAGAGCAGCTCACTGACACAGTAAAAGATGAAGAATTGTTTGGTTTAGAAGCGAACGAGTTATTGTATCGACTATATAACCAAGACAAAGTACGTCTGTACGAGCCGCAACCTGTCGAGTTCCATTGTGGCTGTTCTCGTGAGCGTAGCGGTGCCGCAATCATCACCGTTGAGAAAGCTGAAATTTATGACATTTTGGCAGAAGTTGGATCAGTTTCTTTACATTGTGATTACTGTGGCACAACTTATACGTTCGACGAATCTGAAGTCACTGAACTGTATGCACAAGCTTCTACGGACAAGAAAACCCTGCATTAATTTACATAGCTTATCAAGCACGTAATTTACCCTACAAAAGGCCAGCTTAATGCTGGCCTTTTTGTGATCAACCCCTCGTAATAACTAGCCTCAAGCGTAATAAAACAACTGCTTAATTTTAAACAATTAATAATGATTTTGCCCTAGCGCAAAGGATTGCGTGCACGATAGACTATTCCCACCAATATGTGACGGGTTACCTAAAACCTTATTGAAATCATGGGTAAATTTTGAGCTATCTCCCTGTTTTCTCCCCGCCCCGTTGCTAGCATGGTGAGCAGATTAAAATTAAAACATTCTTACAAAATCCCTACAAAATCCTTATAAGGAGCACCTATGACCGTTATGGAACATACTAAGGCTGCAACACTTGATCTAACCAAGCACGGACTGCA
The DNA here is from genome assembly GCF_033338675.1 of Vibrio sp. Vb1574. Taxonomy (NCBI): domain Bacteria; kingdom Pseudomonadati; phylum Pseudomonadota; class Gammaproteobacteria; order Vibrionales; family Vibrionaceae; genus Vibrio; species Vibrio sp. Vb1574. Next base: position 6,229 of record NZ_JAWOTC010000072.1, on the reverse strand, counting down.
TAACGTAAAAGAGGTTATTCGCAACCCAAGCTACGAAATGTTGTTTGAGGAAGAAACGCGTGAAGACCTAACCGGTTATGAGCGCGGCGTGGTTACTGAACTAGGTGCGGTTGCCGTTGACACTGGCATCTTTACTGGTCGCTCACCAAAAGATAAATATATCGTCAAAGACGCTACGACAGAAGAACATATGTGGTGGACGTCTGATCAAGTGAAAAATGATAACAAACCAATCACTCCTGAAGTGTGGGACGAGCTAAAAGAACTGGTCACAAACCAGCTTTCTAACAAACGCTTGTTTGTTGTTGACGGTTACTGTGGTGCAAACCCAGATACACGTTTGAGCATTCGTGTTATCACAGAAGTCGCATGGCAAGCGCACTTCGTTAAAAACATGTTTATTCGCCCGACGGAAGAAGAGTTAGCGATATTTGAACCAGACTTCGTAGTAATGAATGGCGCAAAATGCACTAATCCAAAATGGGAAGAGCAAGGCCTGAACTCAGAAAACTTCACCGTATTTAACCTAACCGAGCGCATGCAACTTATCGGTGGTACTTGGTACGGCGGTGAAATGAAGAAAGGTATGTTCGCCATGATGAACTACTTCCTTCCACTAAAAGACATCGCATCAATGCACTGTAGCGCTAACATGGGCAAAGATGGCGATGTAGCGGTATTCTTCGGTCTATCTGGTACGGGTAAAACGACCCTGTCGACTGATCCTAAACGTGCGCTAATTGGTGATGATGAGCACGGCTGGGATGATGACGGTGTCTTCAACTTCGAAGGTGGTTGTTACGCAAAAACCATCAAACTTTCGAAAGAAGCGGAGCCGGACATCTACAACGCAATTCGTCGTGATGCACTGCTAGAAAACGTAACAGTACGTGGCGATGGCTCTATCGATTTTGATGATGGTTCGAAAACAGAAAACACACGTGTTTCTTACCCTATCTACCATATCGATAATATCGTTAAACCAGTATCAAAAGGCGGTCACGCGAATAAAGTGATCTTCCTATCAGCCGATGCATTTGGCGTACTGCCTCCAGTATCTAAATTGACACCTGAGCAAACTAAGTACCACTTCCTGTCTGGCTTTACCGCCAAACTAGCGGGAACAGAGCGCGGTATTACTGAGCCAACACCAACTTTCTCTGCTTGTTTCGGCGCGGCGTTCCTAACGCTCCACCCAACAAAATACGCGGAAGTACTGGTAAAACGCATGGAAGCAGCGGGCGCTGAGGCTTACCTAGTGAATACTGGTTGGAACGGCACTGGCAAACGTATCTCTATTCAAGATACACGCGGAATTATTGATGCCATTCTTGATGGTTCGATTGAAGAAGCACCAACTAAGCACATTCCAATCTTCAACCTTGAAGTACCAACGTCACTACCAGGTGTGGATCCTAGCATTCTAGACCCTCGCGACACGTACGTTGACCCACTTCAGTGGGAAAGCAAAGCGAAAGATTTAGCAGCGCGCTTTATCAATAACTTTGATAAGTACACAGACAACGCTGAAGGTAAATCTCTGGTTGCGGCTGGTCCTCAGATTGATTAAATCGAGTAACAGCGACGTCGCGTAAACGCAGTGAAAAGTTGGCATTAACTTATCACCTTTACGTAGGCCAAGTTACAAAAATTGCTTCAAGCCCCTCTTTTGAGGGGCTTTTTATTGAATACCACAGAATATTGATACAAGCTAAAGCCTATCTAGTTTTATTTCATAACACACGTAGGTTCTAGCAAAGATGAAAACAGCGCGTCGAGTTCTACTTCTGTTACTGGTTATCTTAGTTGCCATTCCAGCCGCTACGATTGCGCTGCTAACAACATCTTACGCGGACGCAACCTGGCGCTTGCTGTCAAACACCTTTTCTCTTCCCTTCCGGGCCGGAAGCGTGCGTTATGGCTTTCCCTATCACCTAACTTTACAACGCGTGAACACCAGCGGAGACGATGCGTCTTACATCGAGCAAGTCGATTTATGGATGAATCCCGATGTTTATCGCGATGGTAAATGGATCGTTGATAGTTTATTGATTGATGGTATGAGCTTGCAGTATGGCGCACCAAAGCTCCCACCTTTAGACAACGTTTTATTCCATCAAATCGCGCTCAAAAATATTGATTACGCCGACGAGCAGTTCTCTGCCAATGGCATTGACCTTCAAATTCAATCACCACAATGGAATGGTCATTTAATACCATATGGCGAAGTTCAACTTGCAGCTGACCAACTCTATTGGAATGGCGAAGCCTTTAATCAAGTCTTAGTCGATATAGACTACAAACCGCAAGACAGTACGCTTTATGGCACCTCTTTTAACTGGCGTAACAGTCAAATATCTGGGCAAGGGGAGCAGTATCCTCAAGGCTGGTCTTTAGTAAATGTGACCATCAACAAGCTGAAACTGAGTAATACGCAGCGCCAATCACTGCTTGCAAAACCTTGGCACGATCTACCATTTAGCATTAATCATATTAATAGCTTAGATTTGCTTAACGCCGATATTGAATGGGGCGACTGGCACTGGCAGAACTTGGATCTTTCTGTGGAAAACGCCACGCTGCCACTGTCTCTCTGGAAGACAAAAGCTCAAGTGTCATTGCAGGCGGATAGCGTTCGATTCCAGCAGCAAACCGCAATAGAGCCACGTTTGAGTGCCGCTATCGAGCCAGGAGTAATCCAGCTCAACGAGCTCAGCTTAGATTGGCAGCAAGGTCGAGTGCAAGTTTCTGGATTGTTCACGCCAACACAATGGAAGCTCAAAGAAGCCTCTATTCAAGGCCTCAAGTGGGCAACACAGCCAGAAGACAACCTAAATTGGTGGCACGCCGCCACCAGCGAGTTAGAGCATGTTGCAATCGAACGACTCGACATTGAGCGCAGCCAAATTATCCAGCTATCTCACGAACCTTATTGGCAACTTTCCGGTTTAAATATCGAAGGGCAACAGCTTGATATTAAACAGTCTGCTCAACGTTGGGGCCTTTGGCAAGGCGAATTGGAAGTCAGCGTTGTCAACGCCAGCTATGACCAAATACTCACGTCTCACGCAGCACTTGCCATGCAAAGCAAGGATGGCTTTTGGCAATTGACTCGCCTTTTTGCGCCACTCGAGCAAGGCTACGTAGAAGGCATCGGACAAATAGATTTGAGTACCCCGAGCCAACCTTGGGCGCTCAACGTCAATGCTGATGGTATTCCCTTATCGCTCTTCCACGATTATTTTTTACCCGACACACTGGCTATTGATGGTTTTTCCGATCTCAGCCTCGATCTACAAGGGTTATCAGGTGATCGCAACATGCTGGCCTACAGCTTATCGGGTGAAGTGGAAGCCAATCTCCGAGATACCCGCTTGAAGTCCCAAGCGGATCATTCGCTCAAAGCCATTACCTTAAGTCCACTGCGTTTAAGCGCGCAACGAGGGGAAGTTGCCATAACGCCGGTCACCATCTCAGGAAAAGCCATAAGTGGTAAGGTTTGGGGAACATTTGATATGGCCAACAACCCGCTAAGTGGCATTACTTATCAATTGGAAGAGTCGTGCGGAAACATTGAAGGCGATCTACTAAGTGGCGAAACCCACCGTAATGAGTGCGTGAACGCATCAAAACTGGCCGAGCCTACTGATATTGAGACTCCACAGAAAAATGAACCTTCCATCGAGCAGCCAATCGTAATTGATAACATCAATTTGGAGACTCAAGAGGAAGAGCTTTACGAAGAAGTTATCGAAGAAGATGAAGTACCCGACACGAATTCCGCAGCAGAACAAACCCTCTCACCGACAGAGCAAGAAGGTGAAACAGATAAGCGCCCAGCAGATCAGTCGGCGCTTACCCCATCAGCAACTGAGTAACTGCGAGTAGTTCGGTATCAGCATATAGGTACCGACAAAATCCACAGCTGGCGTGTCACCACTATAAATCACTACGTGAATAACGATGCGTGCTTTGCGTCCCGACTCCAATCGGTCTAGGTCACCACTGATCCCATCCAACGAAGTACTCGCCACGGGGTTTTGTTCGACTGGTTGACGATAACGAATAGAGCTGTCGGCCAACACAATATCACCGTGCAACCCACGCTCTTTAAGCAGCAGCCACGTCATCCCCCACCCTGTCAAGGTTGCTAAGGTAAAAGCTGACCCGGCGAACATGGTGTTATGCGGATTAAGGTTAGGATTAAGCTGCGCACAGCATTCAAACTGGTAACCCGTGTACTGATTAATTTTGATCCCCATTTTGTCGCTAATTGGGATTTGTTGCTCCCAGCGCTGTTGAAGCTCAGTACACCATTCAGGGCGACGTAACACATTGGCCATCGGATCCAGTTGCTTCACCATTTGCTGATGGCGCACAGGGCCACGCTCATCGGTTAGCTCGCCTCGACGCTCAAAGCCATTTTTTTCATAAAAGGCGATGGCATCTTCACGGGCATTACACACCAAGCGTTTCGCTCCTTCCTGGCGTGCTAACGACTCTAGTGCAACCAAAACCAGCGAACCCATCCCTTTGCTACGGCGATTATTTTTAACCGCCATATAGCGGATCTGGCCATCATTGTCCGGCGTAATGTATAAACGGCCAATCGCCATAGGACGACCTCGACCATCAACAATCATGCGGTGATGACTCATTTCGTCGTATTCATCGCGCTCTGAGCCGATCGGCATACGCCATGGCTCACGAAGCAGTTGCCAGCGAAACTGATAATACTTGTTTATCTGATTATCGGTTTTGGGAGTAATGAGTTTGAACATATCAATCCTTTGAAAGCACAACACTAATCAGTGTCGGAAAAATTACTCCAAGCCAATTCCATGAGCTTGGAGTTAAAGCTTAGACTATGGCGCCTGTGTTACCAGATTAGACCTGCAACCAAAACGTCACAGGACCGTCATTCACCAAGGACACTTTCATATCGGCAGCGAAGCGGCCACGCTGTGTGGGTAAGACTTCTTCACACAAGTCAGAAAAGTAATCATACAAGCGCTCTGCATCAACAGGATGCGCACCGCGAGAAAAGCCAGCTCGCGTGCCTTTTTTTGTATCCGCAGGCAGCGTAAATTGAGAAACCACCAGCACTTTACCTTCCACCTGTTTAACGTTCAGGTTCATCTTGCCTTCGTCATCTTCGAACACACGGTAGGTTGTAACACGCTCCATTAAACGCTTTGCTTTAGCTTCATCGTCGTCCTTCTCTACGCCCAATAAGACCAGCAGACCACGATCAATTTCTCCTACGACTTCACCATCCACGCGGACGGCTGCTTCACTGACTCGTTGAATTAGCGCTATCACTACTCTCGCTTCCTTCATCTGTTAACTGAGATTCAGCGGTCGAGTGTATCATGTCTAAATCTTCACTCCAGTGCTCTCGCTCACCAAGCGCAGCCGTAACTTCCGCCCCCAATAACACGATCATCCAGCATAAATACACCCAAACAAATAAGATAGGAATCGCCGCTAACGCGCCGTAGATGAGCTGATAAGACGGAAACTGAGTGATGTAAAGCGCAAAGCCTTTTTTACTCAACTCGAACAGTATCGCGGCGACTGCTGCCCCCATGGCACCATGAGCGAGGTGTACTTTTTTATTCGGCACTAGAATATACAAGCCAAGAAAAGCAAAAAAGGACAGCAACAACGGTAGCCAACGCAGAAATAAATTAAACGCACCAGATAATGTCTCGTTCTCTAAAATTTGCAGCGAAGTCACGTACGACGTCGCCGCAATACTCGCACCGACCATGATCGGCCCTAACGTGAGTACCATCCAATACATAGAGAATGAAAAGACTAAACGGCGCTTGTCTTTAACTCGCCAAATGTAGTTTAAGTTCTTATCAATGTTGGAAATCAGCATGACCGCTGCGATGAATAAAAACCCACCGCCAACCGCGCTCATTTTGCCCGTATTCGCCACAAATTCCTGTAATGCCGTATGTACAGCTTCTCCAGAAGCTGGCACAAAATTCTCAATAATGTAGCCTTGCAGCACCTCACCAACGTTCGCAAAAACGGGAAATTTCGACAATATTGATAACAATACCGTCAGCATTGGCACGATGGATAACAAGGTAATGTAGGCAAGATAGCCCGCGTTCACATTCACACGGTCATGCGTTAATCGCTTAAGAAGATACTTAAAAAACGCGACGCAACTTGGCAGTAGATTGATTAATCTCGCCTTGTAACTCTCTGATAA
>NZ_JAWOTC010000071.1:0-7733 GCF_033338675.1 Vibrio sp. Vb1574 | reverse complement strand
GCGGAATTGGTAGACGCACCAGATTTAGGTTCTGGCGCCGCAAGGTGTGAGAGTTCAAGTCTCTCCTTCCGCACCATCTTAAATTAATCTACACTATCAGAATACGCGGAAGTGGCGGAATTGGTAGACGCACCAGATTTAGGTTCTGGCGCCGTAAGGTGTGAGAGTTCAAGTCTCTCCTTCCGCACCATTCTTTCTCTCGATAAGAGAGGTTAAGTAGTCTTTGACTATTTACGCTGTAGGGCTATCGCCAAGCGGTAAGGCAGCGGCTTTTGATGCCGCCATTCCCTGGTTCGAATCCAGGTAGCCCTGCCATATACAATGATATTGAGATTTTACCAATTATCTTGATATCTACAGAATAAGTTGCGGAAGTGGCGGAATTGGTAGACGCACCAGATTTAGGTTCTGGCGCCGCAAGGTGTGAGAGTTCAAGTCTCTCCTTCCGCACCATTATCGGAAAACCCAGCATGACTTTGCTGGGTTTTTTCTTTTTTTGGTTCTGGACTCGGGAAATCATTAGATTTGCCGAATTAAAAAAGCGAGCTCATGGCTCGCTTTTTTTCTATCTGTGATTTGAGTAGCTTACTACATACCTAACGCGTATTTCAGTACTTGAGCCTTAATTGGCCCTGAGTTTTCAGCAAGCTTCAATGCAGCATTACGTACGAACTTCAATGGCCCTAGATCGTTGCTAAAACCTTTATAGAAAAAGTCCATGCCCGTCTGCATGAGTAAGTTGTCAGGTCGACGTGCGCGTTCGTATTTCGCGAGTAAGGTATCTTCCAGCTTTTCTTGTTGTTCTGTTACCGAAAGGAGAACGTCTACATCTTTGAAGCCTAAGTTTACCCCTTGCCCTGCAAGCGGGTTGATCGTATGGGCAGAGTCACCCACTAATACGCAATTTTTGCTTGAGTAGCTTTGCGCATGACGACGAGTGAGTGGGAATGAGCCAAACTGTAAAACTTCAATATCGCCTAATTCTGCAGGGAAATGACGTAAGATTTCTTCCCTTAGTTGAGGTTTACCCATCGCACACAGTTGTTTAATACGTTTAGGCGAGTCATACCAAACCAAAGAACCTTGGCCTACTATTTGACCATCGTCGTTACTCAAAGAGCACAGAGGTAAAAATGAACGTGGGCCTGAAGGTGTAAATTGTTGCCAAGTAATATCTTGCTGAGGCAATTCTGTTTTCACGTTAATCAACATGCAGTGTTGTCGGTAATCCCACGCAGTTACACCAATTCCAGCCAATTGACGAACTTTAGAGTTTGCACCATCAGCACCAATCACCCAGTTAGCTTCAAACTGCGCCCCACTTTCTAGTGTCACAAGATTTACATCTGCAAACTCAATGGCTTTTAATCGCTCAGGACACATCACGGTTAGATTTTCATACTTAGAGAAGACTTGCCAAAGACCTAATTGGATTAGGCGATTTTCAACGATGTAACCTAGCTGATCCAATGACAATTCATCAGAGTGAAAACGAGTACGGCACTCTGGGTGCTCCCAAGTTTCTAACCGCCGATAAGGACAAACTCGCATGCTCTTGATCTCTGACCATGCTCCGAGTGAATCAAGTAACTCCACCGACTGGTGCGAGATTGCAGATACACGAATATCCATCGCCTGAGCGGCATCAAAAACTTTAGGTTTTGTACCTTCGACCAAGACAACGCTTCTGCCCTGCTTGGCAAATCCAACAGCGACGGCTGCCCCGACCATACCGCCACCGATCACGGCGATGTCATACTTGTTCATTTTTCACTCTTCATCGTGCTGATTAATTGGCGTTTTTTATTGTACTTTCCATGGCTATTTTTACAAAATTGTTTAACAAAAAACCTTGTTCTGCATAGGGCGAAAAACTAGATTTCATCGGGCTTTGCAGAGAATTAGCTAGATCACTAGTCAGGTGCTTTTTAAAGCAGTACAATACGCCGCTTACCGCCGTGATGGCGGCTATAATTTGAGCAATAGCTCTCCGATTTAAGTACAACTGAACGAGCGAAAGTGAGATGAGTAAGAAACTGCTAATTAAAACCTGGGGCTGCCAGATGAACGAATACGATTCATCAAAAATGGCCGACCTGCTTAATGCTGCAAACGGCTACGAGCTGACGGAAGAGCCAGAGGAAGCAGACGTACTTCTACTTAACACCTGTTCGATCCGTGAAAAAGCGCAAGAGAAAGTTTTCCACCAGCTAGGCCGCTGGAAAACACTAAAAGATAAAAAACCTGGCGTAGTTATCGGTGTAGGTGGTTGTGTAGCAACGCAAGAAGGTGACCATATTCGTGAACGTGCACCATACGTTGACGTTATTTTTGGCCCACAAACTTTGCACCGCCTACCTGAGATGATCAAACAATCTCAGTCCGATGATGCACCAGTTATGGACATTTCGTTCCCAGAGATCGAAAAATTCGACCGCCTACCTGAACCTCGCGCTGAAGGTGCGACAGCATTCGTTTCTATTATGGAAGGCTGCTCTAAGTACTGTACTTACTGTGTCGTACCGTACACTCGTGGTGAAGAAGTAAGCCGTCCAATGGATGACGTACTGTTCGAAATCGCCCAACTTGCTGAACAAGGCGTACGTGAAGTAAACCTTCTGGGTCAAAACGTAAACGCGTACCGTGGTCCTATGCACGATGGTGAGATCTGTTCATTTGCAGAACTGCTTCGTTTGGTTGCGTCTATCGATGGTATCGACCGTATTCGTTTCACGACGAGCCACCCGTTAGAATTCACAGACGACATCATCGCAGTATACGAAGATACGCCAGAACTTGTGAGCTTCCTGCACTTACCTGTGCAAAGTGGTAGTGACCGTATCCTAACGATGATGAAACGCCCTCACACCGCTATCGAATACAAATCGATCATCCGTAAACTGCGTAAAGCTCGTCCTGATATTCAAATCAGTTCAGACTTTATTGTTGGTTTCCCTGGTGAGACAGACAAAGACTTCCAAGACACCATGAAGCTAATCAAAGATGTAGACTTTGACATGAGCTTCAGCTTTATTTTCTCTCCACGTCCAGGTACGCCAGCAGCGGATTACCCTTGTGATGTGTCAGAACAAGTGAAGAAAGAGCGCCTTTACGAACTACAGCAAACTATCAATGCTCAAGCGATGCGTTACTCTCGCTTAATGCTTGGCACAGAACAACGTGTTCTAGTTGAAGGTCCTTCGAAGAAAAACCTAATGGAACTACGCGCTCGTACAGAAAACAACCGTGTAGTAAACTTTGAAGGTAGTGCAGACCTAATTGGTCAGTTCGTTGATGTGAAGATCGTAGACGTATTTGCAAACTCACTGCGTGGTGAGCTAGTACGTACTGAAAAAGACATGGATCTTCGTAGTGTGATTTCCCCAACGCAGATGATGGCGAAAACACGTCGCGAAGATGAGCTGGGTGTAGCTACTTTTACGCCGTAAGCTCGTATAAATAGCCATAGAGAGCCTGGTCGTTATCAGGCTCTCACTAAGTGGCAAAAAATGAGAGGCAACATTGAGCAATAAAATCGTAACTCTAGAAATTAACCTAGAACCTTCAGACAACCGCCGACTAGCTAGCCTGTGCGGTCCATTCGATGACAACATCAAGCATTTAGAACGTCGTCTAGGCGTTGAAATTAACCACCGTAGTGACCACTTTACGATTGTCGGTAAACCTCATACCGCATCAGCTGCGCTGGATATCCTGAAAACTCTATATGTTGATACCGCACCTGTACGAGGTGAGATCCCAGATATTGAGCCTGAGCAAATCCATCTAGCGATCAAAGAGTCTGGTGTTCTTGAGCAGAATACTGAGTCTAATATCGAGCATGGTAAAGAAGTCTTCGTCAAAACCAAGAAAGGTGTGATCAAACCACGTACGCCAAACCAAGCGCAGTACTTGGTTAACATGGTCACGCATGATATTTCTTTTGGTATTGGCCCGGCAGGTACAGGTAAAACCTACCTTGCTGTAGCAGCAGCTGTTGACGCACTAGAGCGCCAAGAGATCCGCCGTATTCTACTTACTCGTCCAGCGGTTGAAGCTGGTGAGAAATTGGGCTTCCTACCTGGTGATTTAAGCCAGAAAGTCGACCCATACCTACGTCCGCTATACGACGCCCTATTTGAAATGCTGGGCTTTGAGCGCGTAGAGAAGCTGATTGAACGTAACGTGATTGAGGTTGCCCCTCTTGCTTACATGCGTGGTCGTACTCTAAACGACGCCTTTATCATTCTTGATGAGAGTCAGAACACCACAGTTGAACAGATGAAGATGTTCCTAACGCGTATTGGTTTTAACTCTCGCGCGGTTATCACTGGTGATGTCACGCAGATTGACTTACCTCGTGGTGCGAAATCGGGTCTTCGTCATGCTATTGAAGTACTAAGCGAAGTTGACGACATCAGCTTTAACTTTTTCTTAGCCGACGACGTTGTACGTCACCCTGTGGTTGCTCGTATCGTTAACGCGTACGAGAAGTGGGAAGCACAAGACCAGAAAGAGCGTAAAGAGTTCGAGAAACGCCGTCGTGAAGAACGCGATGCGAAGTTACTAGAAGCAGCAAAAGCCGAACTGAATGCACAAGTTGCTTCAACTAAGGAATAATCATGGCGATTGAACTTGATCTGCAACTGGCAGTCGAAAATGAAGAAGGTCTGCCTTCGCAGCAAGATTTCCAATTGTGGCTAGATAAGACAATTCCTCTCTTCCAGCCACAAGCCGAAGTCACCATTCGTATTGTTGATGAACAAGAAAGTCATACGCTCAACCATGAGTATCGCGGCAAAGATAAACCAACTAATGTGTTGTCGTTTCCATTTGAAGCACCTCCTGGTATGGAAATAGATTTACTTGGTGATTTGATTATTTGCCGCCAAGTTGTTGAAAAAGAGGCGGTTGAACAGAGCAAGCCTCTGCTAGCACATTGGGCGCATATGGTTGTACATGGCAGCTTGCATCTGCTAGGTTATGATCATATAGAGGATGACGAAGCCGAAGAGATGGAGTCCCTCGAAACCGAAATCATGCAAGGTATGGGTTATGAAGATCCTTACATTGCTGAAAAAGAGTAGCTATTGGCCACTCGACAGGGAAAGGCGAACCACCTAAATGACTCTCGTGTTCGCCTCTCTATGTGTGCTATCACACTTCTGATAGCGTTACTTAATTGAGAAACAATGAACGAAGATAATTCTCCCTCTTCTAACGAAGATAAGAAAGAAAAGGCAGAAGGTCCGAGTAGAAAGTCCTTCTTTGAACGTCTAGGTCAACTATTTCAGGGCGAACCAAAAGATCGCCAAGAGCTTGTGGATGTTATCCGCGACTCTGAAGTTAACGACCTGATTGACCATGACACTCGCGATATGCTCGAAGGTGTTATGGAAATCTCCGAAATGCGTGTGCGTGACATTATGATCCCGCGTTCGCAAATGGTTACCGTTGAGCGTACTCACGACCTTGATACCTTGGTTGCTTTGATTACCGATGCTCAACACTCTCGCTACCCTGTGATCAGCGAAGATAAAGACCATGTGGAAGGCATACTTCTAGCGAAGGACTTACTTAAATACTTAGGCTCAGGCAGTAATCCATTTGATATCGAAGAAGTCATTCGACCAGCGGTTGTAGTACCGGAAAGTAAACGCGTTGATCGACTGCTGAAAGAATTCCGTGAAGAACGTTATCATATGGCCATTGTTGTCGATGAATTCGGTGGTGTTTCTGGTCTTGTGACCATTGAAGATATCCTTGAGGAAATCGTCGGGGATATTGAAGATGAATTCGATGAAAGTGAAGAGACGGACATTCGTAAGCTGAGCAAGCATACGTTTGCTGTCAGAGCGCTGACAACCATCGAAGAGTTTAATGAGACATTCGGAACCAACTTCAGCGATGAGGAAGTTGATACCGTTGGTGGTATGGTCATGACTGCCTTTGGTCACTTACCTTCTCGTGGTGAACTGGTTGAAATTGAAGGCTACAACTTCAAAGTCACCGCTGCCGATAACCGTCGTGTCATTCAACTCCAAGTGACGATCCCAGACGAAGAAACCCTGGTTGAAGCCACTCAAGAGTAACGCGATACCCATTGGGAATCTCAGAAATTACAATGATGAATGAACTCTTTCATCGCCTTAAGCGGCCCTTAGTGGCCGCTTTTGTTGGCGCCTCTACTACACTCGCTTTCGCTCCTTACCAGCTGTGGCCTATTGCCATTCTTAGCCCTGCAATTCTACTGATTCTTCTTGCTAACCAAACTCCGAAACGCGCACTATGGATTGGTTATGCTTGGGGGTTAGGTCAATTTGCAACTGGCGTTAGCTGGGTTTACGTCAGTATCTCCGGTTTTGGCGGTATGCCGCTCATTGCCAATTTATTTTTAATGGGCTTACTTGTTGCCTACTTGGCTGTTTATTCAGGCTTATTTGCTTGGCTCAACAACAAGCTGTTTCCTCAATTTACGCTCACAAAAGCACTTCTCGCTGCACCTGCTTTATGGCTGATAAGTGATTGGTTGCGTGGTTGGGTGATGACCGGCTTCCCTTGGTTATGGCTAGGCTATAGCCAGATAGATGCTCCACTCGCAAGCTTTGCACCAATTGGCGGCGTAGAACTGCTTACTCTATTTATCCTTATCAGCGCAGGGGCGTTAGCCTATGCATGGATTCATAAGCAGTGGCTGATGGTGATTATCCCTGCGGTATTACTCAGTACTGGCTTTGGGATTCGCAACTACGATTGGGTAACACCCCGACCAGAAGACACGACTAAGCTCGCACTGATTCAAGGTAACGTAGACCAAAACCTAAAGTGGCTACCAAGTCAACGCTGGCCAACCATCATGAAATATGCTGACTTAACTCGTGAAAACTGGGACGCTGACATTATCGTTTGGCCAGAAGCAGCAATTCCCGCTTTTGAAATTGAAGTGCCTTCATTTTTGAGCAATATCGACAGCGCTGCAAAAATGAATAACAGCGCAATCATCACCGGTGTCGTCAACCAAGCTGAAGATCGACAGTTCTACAACAGTATTCTGTCCCTCGGCATCACACCATACGGTGACTACAGCTTCGATTTAAGCGAACGTTACCATAAGCATCACCTACTACCGTTTGGTGAGTTTGTACCATTTGAAGATATTTTGCGCCCATTAGCGCCATTCTTTAACCTACCGATGTCATCGTTTAGCCGTGGGGCTTTTGTGCAGCCAAACATCGTTGCGAATGGCATGCACATGGCACCAGCGCTTTGCTATGAGATCATCTTTAATGAGCAAGTGCGTCAAAATGTGACTGACGAAACAGACTTCATTCTAACGCTTTCAAACGATGCATGGTTTGGTCACTCTATCGGCCCTCTTCAGCATATGGAGATCGCCCGTATGCGTGCCTTAGAGTTGGGCAAACCGCTCATCCGCTCGACTAACAATGGATTAACAGCGGTAACCGATCACAAGGGTAAAATCGTTGAGCAAGTTCCGCAGTTTGAAACTGCAGTACTGCGCGCAGAGCTCACCCCAACCGATGGGAAAACGCCATATCGAATCGTTGGTACTTGGCCATTGTATATTTGGGTAGGGTTAAGTTTAGCGCTGGCTTTCGGTTTAAGAAGAAAACAGAGCTGATAACAGCTTGAAAGTTGACCCGTCCTGATATGGGTTGACACTTTTTAACTAAAACGCTCGATGTACTTCATCGGGCGTTTTGTATTTTAAA
>NZ_JAWOTC010000070.1:0-8072 GCF_033338675.1 Vibrio sp. Vb1574 | reverse complement strand
CATTTTGGCTTTTTGTGACATCCAGATGTCGTAGAGCGCGTTTCGATCCAGCTCTGTAAATTCCATATCTGCCTCCGCTAATTCAAGAGTCAATACACTCTCACACTTACTTAAGATAAATGTTAGCGATAAGTCAGAGAAGTTATAATTGATCGTCCAAATATCAACCCTCAATCATTGGTAGCGTACCTCTGAACATGCATGAGGCGGTCGCTCAGCAAAACGTAAAGGTAACTCTCTTGTCATTGGAAGGAAAAGTCCATCTCGGCGGTTTAGACATAAGTAAATGATTTAAAGGAAATCACTGGGGTGAAGGAGTAATATCTGCTACCTTTCCTTCCATGGTTCACTAGAAATAAGTTACATATGCCACAGTGGTTTACCGAATTACAAAGCTACATTGAAACGTCTCATCAAAATTGGAGTGGAAGCGTCCTTTTCATTACGCTCGCTAGCTTTATAGCTTGGATAGCTTGGCGGCTGATTCGCTCTCGCCTCGCTGCGCTCGTAGAGAAAACGCCCTTCCACTGGGATGACATGTTGCTTGATGCGCTAAAAGCGCCAGTCAGTACACTCATTTGGTGTTGGCCTGCAACCGTCTCTATCGGCATCATATTAGAGAGCGAGCTCAACGATAAAATAAACTGGTTAAGTACGCTGAAACTGATTTTAATCATCAGCATCTTCGTATGGACCGTTATGCGGCTCATTACCAATGTTGAAGAGCATGTTCTCGAACAAAAGAACCGAGATGAAACAACAGTACAAGCGATAGCTAAGGTCGCGCGCCTGTTCTTTATTACCGTCGGAATTCTAACCGTAATGCAGGCATTTGGTCTGTCACTATCGGGCCTACTTACCTTCGGTGGTGTTGGTGGTTTGATCGTCGGTTTAGCGGCGAAGGATTTGCTGTCTAACTTTTTTGGAGGTCTTATGATCTACTTCGATCGTCCATTTAAAGTTGGCGATTGGATCCGTTCTCCAGACCGACAAATAGAGGGGACGGTAGAACGCATTGGCTGGCGTATGACCATTATCCGAACTTTCGATAAGCGTCCACTGTATGTGCCAAACTCAGTGTTTAGCAGCATTGTCGTAGAAAACCCATCTCGCATGCTGAACCGACGTATCTACGAAAAAATTGGACTTCGTTACGACGATGCTGAAAAAATGCCGCAAATTATCACCGCGGTAAAAGAAATGCTGAAAAATCACAAAGACATTGATGCACGCCAAACACTTATCGTCAACTTCGATACATTCGGTCCATCATCATTGCACTTCTTTATCTATACCTTTACTAAAACCGTGAATTGGGTGAGATACCATGAGGTTAAGCAGGACATACTGCTTAAGGTAATCAACATCATTAAAGAACACGATGCAGATATCGCGTTCCCTACTCAGACGCTTAAGCTTGATCCTATACAAATGGTAAAAGCGGAAGAGCAAGAAGATCACGGCTTCTAGTTCTCACCAATACCCAAATAATCAAGCCCGCTGTGTTTAAGCGGGCTTTTTATTTTTCTTCGCATGAAGTGGTTATTGTTGCGTTAACACCATACGTGCATTCAGCGGTTGGATTGGGCGATTGTTTTTCCCCATTACTTCCGAAAAAGATTTTATCTGCTCAGGAGAAATAGTTTGTGCTTCTTTCATCACCAACCAACGTACACCTTCAGAGCATGGCGGTGTCGTTAGTGAGCCGTTAAAGCGGTAGTAGTCTTTATCACTTGGGATAAGGGCATCAGCATCAAATGGAACCTTGATGGTAACATCTTGATCTTTAGTTGGAATGTTAGCTAGCATCTTAGCTAGATCTGGGTTCGCGTCACCCAGTTTAAAGAACACCGCGACAACAGCTAGATGACCTACTTTGTCGGCATGCACAAAGTGTACTTCTAATGGGTATTCTTTACCATCCACATGGTTTTCAGATGGCGTATGGAAGTGGAACTGTTTCAACATAAACTCTTTACCATCAATGGTGAGTGTGTTTTTACCTTCTAAACCAGTCTGTAAAGTGTGACCGTTGTTCAGCAGTGAAATTGCCTTACCTTCGTAGTCGAAATTCAATTTTTCTAGCTTCGCTTCGGTCGCCGATTCAATGTTGATTGGGCTCTGGTTTTGACCTTTCGCGCACTCAGATGCAAACTCACCCCAATGAGCTGGCCCATGGTTTCCCTCGTAGCCCCAGCTTGCTGCATAAGCTGTTCCTGTAAATACCAGTGCCAAACCTAATGTTGTTAGTGACTTCTTCATCATTTTCCTTATTTCTGAAAGTTAAATTCCGTGAGAATAAAGCCATACTAATCTCACAAAATTAAGCAGTGACAGAGTGAAAACTATGATTACAAAAGATTTTTGGAATAGAAGCCTCTAATGATGTAATTGACATGATGCTCAAAATTGAACGTCAACGATTATTGAGTCGGTGTAAGTACCTGCAGGAGGGGTCGTTTGGCTGGTTAGTATCTGCGCGCGATAATTATAATTCTGTGGAGTGATACCATCCGGAATGGAGCCGCCAGTATCGACGTCACCGTGTTCACGACGTTCAGAACTGGTGCCTCCCCAGCGCTCCATCGTTGATGACTTATAGATTTCATACTCCAAATAGTGACCACTAGAAATCATTCGCCGCTGACCGCCGGACGCATTTAGGCCGTCATTCAAGCCAATGGAGAAGGAACTATTCTTGGTACAAGTTAACGATATAACCTGACTGACTGGTTCAAAACCGGCCACTAATGGGGACGAACCAAAATCAATATCTGGCGCTGTGATCATACAATCAGGGGTCACTTCCAACTCAACCGTAATCACGCTTTGAGCGCTGCCATTGGCGCGGCCAATGCATACCCCTAGAACCCCGATACCCTTACAGTAATCCCAAATCCAGGATACGGTGATTTGGTCTTTGTAAGTCCCAGCGGAAAGATTACTACCCACTCCCGTCCGAGCATAGAGCGGAAACTCGGCTTGAGTGCCAAACAACCCGAGTAAATCGAGTAACCCGATTTCAAAAAAATTGTAAGTTTGGCCGAATACATACTCTTGTGAAAGACCTGGATCGCCAAAAATCTGATAGCTGAGCTCCGAACTCGGATCATCCTCATTTAATAGCAAACCATTATTTATACTGTTAAACGTTGCTGATACGTAGTCGCCACTTAACAAAGACACAAGTGTAGAAAAGTCACACATAATCCCCGCATGAGGCTGAGCTGAGCTTTGCTGCTGAGAGCTTGCAACAGTAAACGAAGAAACATTGCCAAACAAGATTAAAGGTGCTGCCGCCGTGAGCTGACAAGCCATTGTCGAGCACGAGAAAAAGAGAAGTAGGCTAGCAAACCAGCTGCGCAAAATCATAGTGCGGTCTCTTCTTCGGCTTTGATACAAACCTGCTCAGGCAATGTTTGTATTTTTTGACTGTCACGCTGATACAACCCCTCAATAAACACTTTACATGGCGACTGTCCTTGAGGATAAAACTGAATATAGCGGCCTGGGTCAACGCCTTCAAAGTACGTAAAACCATCCCAACCAATTTGGCTTGTTAAGCCCGTTTCTGAGCGGCCATATGTACCAATCGGAAGGAACAAATGATTTTCGTCTACCACCGTCATGCTCAGTGCAATTTGTAGCTCTATTGGGAACTCTAACAGGTAGCCGTAGCCCGAATGTATCGAAGCAAACTGCTCTGTTGCGGAAAACGCAGCATTGGCAGGTAAATTAAGTGGATCGATTTCATATTTGGCGGTGTAATACGCCGTAGCCCAAGGAACAAGTAAGTAACCTTCATCGTCTGTCACTCCGACAATTTGATTTTCATATTTAACCGGAATACCTTCAAAACCACTGGTGCTCACTACCGCAAAGCTGTCATACACTTCATTCGCCGGGAATATTTCTCCATCCAACGTAGAGACCGAACCTGCCATTTCCGCAAAATAATCATAGTCGCCACTGGTGCCATTTAACCCCGCTCTGAACTGCGCCCATGACGCACGGTAGGTCAAATCAGCCTGTTTACGGTTTTCTGGGTGTTCGTTAAAATCATGCGCTAAATTGACGCCCCACCCACCTCGTATTGGCGCAAGGCGGCTGTAACCCACTCGCCCTCGCACATCGCCATCGTCCTCTCTTTTCAGCGTTAGCCCCGAACTTCCCCCCAAAGAACTGAAAGGTAGAGAGAATTGCGCCAACGTAACACTCTGACCACCAATACTATGATTGTAAGAAAGGGACATATTGATATTAAAAGGCAGAGCGTAGCTATAAGTGAGATTTAGGGTACGTGAATCTGAGTCGGATTGTTGAATATCAAAGTACCCACCAGAAAGTGAGCCCCAATCTCCCAAACGGACTCCCATATTGATTTGTGATAGATGGCGCGACGCGAGTGAAGCGTCCTTGCCTTCATCGAGCATTTCGTAATTTGGTAAATGAGATAAGGTATAAAAGTCGGCTTGTTCTACTTGAGTTCGAGCAGCGAAGCTAAACAGCCGAGACTGATAACTATAACCTAGCGCATATGAGGTCGATTGATCCTGAAAATTACTCACACGAAACGAGGCATCCACCGTACCCAAGTTGAAAGCATTGGTGACAAAGCCCAGCCCCGCAACGATCAGGTCATCTTTTGCTTCAGCTTGAGCTTCTAATGTTAACCAATCAGTCATGCCATGACGCAGAGCGGTAACCACGCCACCGTCTCCATAGTCGTTAGATGCATTACCGAAATTTTCTCTGATCGCACCAATACTCGCACTGTAAGATGTAAATCCGGTCTTGAGTAGATCGGAAGAGAGAAAAAATGGGCTGGTCATGACCGTTTGCTTACCTTGAGCATCCGTTGCAATTACCGTTGCTTCCCCAGCACCAGAGAGCATTGGAATATCGTTAATAATGAAAGGACCGGGCCCAACATTCATTGAGTCAGTTTTAAAGCCATTGATAAACAAATCTAACGTAGTGGGCGCTGTGACCTCACCGTAAAATGCAGGTAACGGCGTCGTCACGACATCCGGACGCATAGAGAAATCATGCGACAACTGAATACCCGCCAGTCTTACTGGTTGGCTCCAAGATAAAGGGCGAACAATATAGTCCCCTACCTCCATACGAATTCGCTTCTCTTGATTGACGTACTCGTAACTCGTATCAAAACGAGTGTACTGGCTGCTTTGCTGGGACTGAACATCGCGATGAAAGTTAGATTTAAATATCCCGGTAGTAGAAAAAACGCCAAACTCAGAAAAGGCTCTGACTTCATGATTTATAGAAACCTCCTTTTGTCGGCTTTCGTTCTCGTACACACCAAATACGTTGTAGTTAAGCAGGCCACCACGCCCAAACTGAGCCGGGGAAAATCGCCCCATATCCTGCGCTGATAAGCTCTGCATCGGTAACCAATTAGGCGGTACGTCAATTGCAAGTTGCAATGACGATTGCAAGTAACGCACGTTAACACCTGGGATAGACGTAACCTCAAGTCTCTCTTCGGTTCCAGGCAACGACGTGGCGGTAACCCCAACTGAAATGAGGTCCTCCCGGAGCAAAAAGAACTGATCGCCAACTCGCTCAACTTTCGCAACAAGCCCTGTTGCTCTTTGATTGATCACCAACTCCAGATTGAGGCTAATATTCTCAAACTTTTCTAATGAGAAATTTTCAGGACTCGGTAGCTCAGAGAAGTGGTTTGCTGAATTTGCACAAAGACCAATACTGCTCCACGTTACGCTAAGTAATACCAACCAAAAGAAAGCATTCATTGTATTAAATCTATTCATTATTGCTTCAATGATATTTGGTAACGTTTACCTCCAATATTCGCGCTCAAACTCAAGGGTCTGACATTACTATGGGGAATAGACCAAACCTTATACTGTTCAGGAAGAATATAGCCAGCTAGTCCATCGGAAATAACGACAGGATCTTTATTTGGTAGATTCAACTGTAAATTCACTAAGCGAACATGGTGTTTTCCTGAATTTTTAATGTGAACAAAACGCTGATTATTTTTCTTAATAAACTGTGCCTGTAAATCACCCCATAATTCACTGTCACGGTTTGGTTTTTGAGTATCAGTCAGCCCTTTCCCGTAAATAAACAAAGGTATCGAGTAACGCATTCGGACTTTGACAGCGAGTTCATTTTCCGTCAATTCTGTTTGAGGGTTTTGAGTTGGCGGTAATTCATCTATGATCACTCGGTATGCATACTCCTTACCCGCAGAGGCCTCATCTTGGTTGATGATGCGGATTAACTGCTTTTCACCTGGTTCAATTTTGACAAACGGAGGAGTTGCAATTAACTGGCTTTGACTTGAATAACTATCTTCTCCTTCGTTTTGTTCCCACTTAAAAATTCTCACCTGTAAATAAGAATCAACACTGCCTTTATTTACCATCCAAAGTGATGTTGCATTACTCTCCTCTGATATTTTGGGGTAAATCGGCCAAATTAATAATGAGTTAGCGTTGGCATTTGAGAAAAAAACAAAAAGGAAGGTTATTAATAATAGTTTTTTGAGTATGAATTCCATTTCACCCCTCCAAAGTTCACTTACCACTCTAATGTCAGCGTAAGCGTATCCATATAAATTCCAGCCATTTCATTCCCATTTATTGTCGCCTTTGCCCAGATAGGAAACTGAATATTATCTGGGTCTTGGTCAGTATCGACGGAATATTGCGTGTCAATATCAAGCACCTGCGTATAATTTAGATCCTGAAACAAAAAATAATCTACCGTTGTCGCTTCTTCACTGTGCTTTAACTTACGTACACCATCCGATGCATTCATCCCGCCATTTACGGAAACATTCATCGTAATACCCGGAGTACAACTTAATGTGAGTGATGAACTGTAAGTGATGCTGCCTTGTACTTCCGTCACGTAAACTGAAGAATGCTCACCAAAATCTAACGTACCTATTTGCCCGGCTTGGGTTGGGCTTTCTTCTTGTACTGCGCCGTTAATCAAACAACCTGTATCTACGATGGCAGACACCTGAAAAGTTTGTGTCGCATCAGCCAGCACAGTTAAAGAACACAAACTCATCGCGACAAGTGAAAAGCTCCTAACAACCAGCGTCACGTTTTACCAGCTTAGCGTCACACTGATGGTATCGGAGTATGTACCGGCAATGCTGCTCGTACCGTAAGCTTTCGCAAAAAGCTCAATAGTTTGCGATGTTGCACTAGTAAATTCAGACAGAGCTACCGTCCCGCCTTGTATAATTTGTGTGCTTCGGTCTGAGTCGGTAAACAACGTATAATCAATAAATTGCGCGCCATTTGACATCGCATAGGTACCAACGGTCGCACTTGCATCATACAATCCGGTGCCCAATGTAAACGTCGGTGTCACACCGTTACTACAAAGCACTTCAATACCCGTCGCACTACCACCATTTACGACACCATCTTGTTCACTGAAGATTGCAGGCACGTCTCCAAAGGCGAGTGAGCCAAAGCCAACGCCAGAAGCTGCATCTACCGCATTGTTTCCATTAATCACACAACCTTGTACAAGGTTAATTGAAACATCAATCGTACCGCTCACTGACGCTCCACTCGCTTGCCAACTAAATGAGGTTAAGAGCAGAGGCATCATCAGATAAAATCTTTTCATATAAAGCTCCATTTTTACATTCCACTGTATATCGGTAACCTTTTTATTAGTTATAGCTCAATTATGACAAACCAAATGCATATAAAATGTAAAACAATAAAAAGAAGCAGGATAAGGATAAAGACGAACAGCAAATAAAAATATTAAACTTAAAAGTGACGATTTTTAAGCATGTAATGCTAAAAAATAACCACTAAAAACAAATGGTTATTATCTTATTCCAAATACAGAATCGACAATGAGTTAGAAGGTAGGGTGAAGTTGAGTGGAAAAAATCTAAAAAAAGTAGCAGAACGACACGAGAAGTTTAGAAAAGATTGGCGACCATTTCTTCCCGAAACAAGAATCTTCATGAAGTAAATTACCACCTTCTAAAGAAGGTGGCTTTGTGTGAGCCCCCTAAAAGGGGGCCTTTGTTTAGTCCAGCGCCA
>NZ_JAWOTC010000069.1:0-8476 GCF_033338675.1 Vibrio sp. Vb1574 | reverse complement strand
GGGTGTAGCTCCAATTGGCAGAGCAGCGGATTCCAAATCCGCGTGTTGGGAGTTCGAATCTCTCCACCCCTGCCATACTCTGAAGCCTCAGCAGTAATGCTGGGGCTTTTTTGCATCTGAAGAAAAGAGAAGCTGACTAGTTGGAAGAGTTGTCGACTCCTCTGATACCAAAGTATCGGGGGATTGAAAGCTCATATCTCCGGGATATTGGTCCACTTCACCTATCCCCCATGTTCATAAGCTCTGGCTTAGGTCAGGGGCTCTTTTATTTCTAACGAATATGTCTTTTATTCCTAACGTATAGTTCCGATGTCAGGTGTATGTTTATCCAACGAATATGGCATACCTTTGCTTCAGGTAGATTTATTTTCTAGTAATGTAATTACTAAATGTTGATGTATCGCTTTGTTCTTTCTGGTTTACCTTCGAATTTCATAACACTTTTTCTTCGTTATCGAGCACATCTGATTCACAATTTATTGAAAGGTTAGTGGTTACATTGACTTGGATGATTACTGACTTGGTTCCTGTTATCATCATGCATTAATGCTAATAATTAGGAAGTAAGTTTATGCCACATTTTCGATTCCGTGCTGTAGAGCCACAAGCTGTTCAGGCATTATCAAAACCCCTTACGGATGAACTTCAGCCTCTAATGGACTGTCCGCGTGAGGATTTTACTTTTGAGTATATCTACACTACGTTTTTCAATGAGGGTGAGGTGAGTGCTGCATATCCTTTTGTCGAAGTGCTTTGGTTCGACCGTGGCCAGGAAGTGCAAGATGAAGTTGCCAAGCTTATTACGCAACAAGTGCGCGGTATCGCTGGTGCCGATATTGATGTTGCAGTTATCTTTTCCGCCTTATCTCCTAAAGCTTATTACGATAATGGCGAACACTACTAAAGGTTAAAGGCTATGAGGCTGAGTTTCATTGTAACTTTGGGTTTATGTTTCTCAGCTTCAGTATGTTCTACTCCTTGGGAGTCTGCGGTTAATCCTACCCGAAACTCTTCCTCCTCTATTGGTAGTTATGCTAACGGTTGTTTAGATGGTGCATTACCCTTGCCTCTCGATGGCGTTGGTTATCAAGTCTTACGTAGTAAAACGAAGCGCTACTATGGGCACCCTAAAACGATAGAGTTTATTGAAAATCTGGCGCTTAAAGCTCATCAAAATCTCAACACCACTCTGCTAATTGGTGATTTATCTTTACCTAGAGGTGGAAGGTTCTCCTCTGGTCATTCTAGTCATCAAACCGGGTTAGATATCGATATCTGGTTAAGACTTGCTGACCAACCGCTTTCTTATAACGAATTACAACTTCCTAAGCCCATGAGTGTGGTGGATTTAAAAGGTTATTCCATACTTAATCATCGCTGGGAAGAACGGCACTTTAAGCTAATTCGGTACGCTTCAAAAAGTAAGGATGTTGCACGAATTTTTGTACATCCTGTTATTAAGGAGCAACTTTGCTTGCAAGAAAACGGCAAAGATCGTTCTTGGTTACGTAAAGTACGTCCATGGTGGGGGCATCATTACCACTTTCACGTCAGGTTGTCTTGTCCTGATTCGAGCGACTATTGTGTTGATCAAGCACCACCTCCAGTAGGCGATGGCTGCGGTGTTGAGCTCGCAAGTTGGGCCCCGAAAGCGAAACTTATTGATACCCCTCCACGGGTAAAAACAACCTCTAAGCCCAAACGAAAAAAAGTCGTTCCACCTCAATGCTTGCCGCTTATCAATCCTAATTAGTGTTACTCTCCAGGTTTATCTGTACTTGGTGATCTCTTTTATGAAACTGGAGAAACATCATACTTTTGTCTACATTGAATAATACCAATACAAAAACTAACCCAATTAGTTTTGGGGACATATTATAGAAATCTAAATTAAACAAAGAGTTGTAGTATGGGTAAGTTGTAACTTCTTTGTTTAGAAAAAGATCTTTCGTCACGATACTCTGGTTTCTTAGCAATATGTCTGTCAGTTGGCTAAAAAGCGATAACAACGCAGACAAGTGTGTAAGGCAGGGATATGCCCTTTTCCTGTTAGAAGAGTAAATCAAGGACAAAACCATGACTATGATTTGTGCAAAAGAATTTGCAGAGTGGTTAAGACACAGATTTAGCAGTGATACTAAAGGAGTCTCTTTGACTCGAGAGGATGTGAATCACCTGACTGGGCGTCAACGCCTTGATCCGGGTTTTGTTAATGATGTGCATTATGAGCTGATGCAATATGGGATGGCTTTCGTTACTGATACGAGCCGAGAAAACTTTTATTTAATACCTGTTTCTCAAGCGGAGAATTGGCGTGAGAGACTAGAGTATCATTTTGAAAAAGAGCTATTCTGCAATATTATCCCTATTGAAAAATCAGGTTGAGAAAAGGTTCAACTTTGATGTCAAAGTTGAACCTAATTGCTCTTATGCTAACCCTTGAATAATCACGAATTTTTCAAGCAACTGCTCTTCAGTTTCGACATGGTTCGGATCAGTGATTATGCATTTTGTAATTGGACACACTGACTGACAGGTCGGCTTTTCGTAATGCCCCTTACACTCTGTACATAGCGCTGGATCAATTTCGAAAATGCTCTCTCCCATACTGATTGCCCCATTAGGGCATTCGGGATCACACATGTCGCAGTTAATGCATTTATCAGTAATGAGCAAGGCCATGGTTACTTACCAGTCGGGTTACGGGTGTCCTGCCCTGAGTTTAGATTACGCATTAATAGGCCATATTCTAAATCTAGCTCTGCTGGTACTGGAATGAATACAAAGTGACCGTTTCCTTTCGCGTCTTCAATAGACTCTGATTTGCGGTTTTCCATTGCCTCTAGCGTGAAAACAATATTGCCTTTTGGCGTCATTAGTTCAAGGCTATCACCGACAAGAAACTTATTTTTTACTTCTACTTCAGCCATGTCACCACGACGTTGGCCAGTGAATTCACCAACAAACTGTTGAGCATCAGAGACTGAGTAACCGTAATCGTAGTTTTGGTAAGTGTCGTGTGTATGACGGCGTAGGAAGCCTTCAGTGTAGCCACGGTGAGCTAGGCTTTCTAGTGTACCCATTAGGCTTTCATCGAATGGTCGACCTGCTACAGCATCATCAATTGCTTTACGATAAACTTGAGCGGTACGTGCGCAGTAGTAGAACGATTTAGTACGACCTTCAATTTTCAATGAGTGAACACCCATCTTAGTTAAGCGTTCAACGTGCTGAACCGCTCGTAGGTCTTTAGAGTTCATGATGTAAGTACCATGCTCATCTTCGTAGGCCGCCATTTTTTCTTCTGGACGGTGCGCTTCAGAAAGCAGAACGACTTCATCTGTTGGTTTGCCGCGACCAATTGTGGTTTCAGGGCGCTCGTCTTGTACTTCGACAGGCTGTGCTTCAGTCGGGTCGAATTTCTCTACGATATCACCAGCGTCGTTTTCTTTACCCTCTTCAACTTTGTATTCCCAGCGGCATGCGTTAGTGCAAGTGCCTTGGTTAGGGTCACGTTTGTTGATATAGCCAGAAAGTAGGCAACGACCTGAGTAAGCCATGCATAATGCACCGTGAACGAATACTTCAAGCTCAGTTTCAGGGCAATGCTCACGAATTTCTTCGATTTCTTCTAGTGACAGCTCGCGAGAAACGATCACACGTTCCACGCCATTCGCTGCCCAGAACTTAACGGTCGCCCAGTTTACAGCGTTTGCTTGTACAGAAAGGTGAATTGGCATTTCTGGGAAAGCTTCACGAACCATCATAATTAGGCCTGGATCTGACATGATCAATGCGTCAGGACCCATCTCTACGATTGGCTTAAGATCACGGATGAACGTTTTTAGCTTCGAGTTGTGTGGTTGAATGTTACATACCACATAAAGCTTTTTGCCTAGGGCGTGGGCTTCATCGATACCGATTTTTAGGTTCTCGTGGTTAAACTCGTTGTTACGTACGCGAAGGCTGTAGCGAGGTTGGCCAGCGTAAACTGCATCTGCCCCGTAGGCGAATGCGTAACGCATGTTTTTCAGGCTGCCCGCTGGAGATAGTAGCTCAGGCACGAATGCTTTCTCAGTTGTCATTGCTCAATTCTCTTTTATCTGATCACAAGTCAGGCCAATTCCACCTAATGGAAATGGGGCGCAAATTTTACGTCAAAATGTGAACTGTGACTAGGGTAATTGTGCTTCAGATAGAAAAACGCCCTCAAAAAAAGTGAGGGCGTTATGGTTAACCTTTATACAAAATTAAGCGTTAGGATTCGGTAAGCCGCCTAGCGCATCGTATAGGTTGGGAAGGAAAGCACTGAACTCTCCACACATTAGAGAGAAGTCTGCATCAAATCGAGCTGCTTGATCTTCACGTGGAATATCATCGTTTTGATCTTTCAATTCATCAGAGAATTTTAGACGTTTGATGCCTGCATCTTCCGTCATAATGAACTCAATACGATCTTGCCAATTAAGCGCAAGTTTCGTCACGACTTTATCCGCAGCGATGTGGTTGCGGATTTCATCAGTGGTTAGCTCTTGCTTCTTACAGCGAATCACACCACCTTCTTCAAGTACGGATTTTAGCTCAGCTTCGTCCATCATGCTGATACCTTGAGGTGTGTCACCGCTTTTCACCCACTCGGTTAGCGTAGTTTCAATCGCCACTTCTGGAATAGCAGGAACAACAGGTAGACTACCCATGGTTTTACGAAGCAATGCTAATACATCTTCTGCTTTTTTATAGCTGCTTGCATCAACAAGGATAAAACCTTCTTTTGGCATGATGAGCACGTGAGTGTGGCTGCTGCGGCTGAATGCGCGCGGCAGTAAATCCATTACGATGTCATCTTTCAGGTTGTCTTTCTCTTTCTTCTTCAGAGGACGACCTTCTTGCGCTTCCATTGCTTCTACTTTTGCATTCAATGATTCTTTGATCACAGAGGCAGGTAGCATTTTCTCTTCTTTCTTGGCGCAAATCAGAATGCGGTTTTCTGACACGTGAGTCATCATATCGCCATGTCTACCCATTGCACTGACCCAGCCAAATTTCTGTTTGTCTTGACTGCCACACGGGGTGAATCGGAATTCAGACAGCTGAGTTTCTAGTTGTTCGGCGTTAAAAGTAACCTCGCGGTTAACGCGGTATACCAGACAGTTTTTAAACCACATAAATCTTCTCTAGGCTTGATGACAAGGGACTAATCATAGGGAATTTTTGTGCTGATGTCTTAATAGAAATGAAAAATATCCGAATGAACCTCAAAAGAAAGTTATATGAAAATTTGTTTTCAAAGGTCACAAAAGTGTCATAATTGGTAGTGATAATGCTTATGCAAAGAGAGGCGCTTTGTCTCTTAAATTCATTAGCTCAACGAACATAAGGTTACTCAATTATGTCTAGAAGGATTCTGGTTGTTGAAGACGAAGCTCCTATTCGCGAAATGCTGTGCTTCGTACTTGAGCAGAAAGGTTACCAAGCGGTAGAAGCGGAAGATTACGATACTGCAGTAACCAAACTGGCTGAACCCTTCCCTGATTTAGTTTTACTGGATTGGATGTTACCAGGCGGTAGTGGCATTAACTTCATCAAACATATGAAGCGAGAGGAATTAACGCGCAACATTCCAGTTGTGATGCTTACCGCTCGTGGTGAAGAAGAAGATAAAGTGCGCGGTTTAGAAGTCGGTGCGGATGACTACATTACTAAGCCATTCTCTCCTAAAGAGTTGGTTGCACGCCTAAAAGCGGTGATTCGTCGCGTTACCCCTACTGCACTAGAAGATGTAATTGATGTACAGGGATTGAAGCTTGACCCTGTATCGCACCGTGTTACGGCTAATGATGCGCCATTAGACATGGGCCCTACAGAATTTAAGATGCTTCATTTTTTCATGACGCATCAAGAACGCGTATACAGCCGTGAGCAGCTATTAAACAATGTTTGGGGCACCAACGTGTATGTCGAAGACCGTACGGTCGATGTTCACATTCGCCGCCTGCGTAAAGCATTGGAAGCTGCAGGGCATGATAAGCTGATCCAAACTGTTCGTGGTGCTGGATACCGCTTCTCGACGAAGGCATAAATTAACACGCAGCTTATCGGTACCATTTCTGGAGTTATGAGTGGTTGAAAGATTAACGTGGAAAAAGCTGGCCTGGGAGCTGGCTTTTTTTTACACCCCATGGGTGATAGTAGGTTGGATATTCGGTTATATGCCGTGGTTGCTTTTGGCTGCTACGGCATTGCAGCTTGTGTGGCATTTGCATAACCAAGTACGTTTATCTTCTTGGTTATGGGATGAAAAACGCCTCACGCCACCATCTGGTAGCGGTAACTGGGAATCTTTGTTCAATGGGTTGTATCGCTTACAACAGCGCCAACGCCGCAAACGAAAAGAGCTTACTAATCTTATTCGTCGATTCAGAAATGGTGCAGAATCGCTACCCGATGCGGTAGTGGTATTCCGTGCTGAAGGCAATATTGTTTGGTGCAACAAGCTGGCTCAGCACTTACTGGGCTTCCATTGGCCAGAAGATTCAGGTCAACCTATCTCGAATCTCATTCGTACACCTGATTTTATCAAGTACCTCAACAAGAAAGACTTTTCTGAGCCATTAGAAATGCGTTCACCACTCAACGTCGAACGCATGCTGGAATTACGTATCGTACCGTATACCGAG
The DNA here is from genome assembly GCF_033338675.1 of Vibrio sp. Vb1574. NCBI lineage: Bacteria > Pseudomonadati > Pseudomonadota > Gammaproteobacteria > Vibrionales > Vibrionaceae > Vibrio > Vibrio sp. Vb1574. The sequence continues at coordinate 1,799 of NZ_JAWOTC010000069.1, read as the reverse complement.
GGTGAGCACTTGATGGTAGTGCGTGATGTGAGCCAGTTAAAACAACTTGAGGGAATGCGTCGCAACTTCTTCGCCAACGTATCTCATGAACTACGTACACCAATGACGGTGCTACAAGGTTATCTTGAGATGACAGAAGACCCTGATATGGTCGTAGGTCCAATGTGGAGCAAAGCTCATGGTGTCATGACGGAGCAGCTTAACCGCATGAACAGTTTGGTGAACCAACTACTGACACTATCTAAAATTGAAGCGGCACCTATGCATGAGCTTGAGGAAGTCGTGAATGTGCCCGCGATGCTTGAAGTGTTAGAAAAAGAGGCGGTTAGCCTTAGTGGGGACAACCAACATAAATTGAAATTTGATGTTGATGCTAGCCTACGCGTGCTGGGCGATGATGACCAGTTACGTAGTGCTATCTCTAACCTCGTTTATAATGCCGTCAAATACACACCGCCTGGTGCGAACATTAATGTTCGTTGGTTCCAGACCTCTCAAGGCGCATGCTTAGAGGTGGAAGATAGTGGTGATGGTATTGAACCTCAGCACCTCCATCGACTTACTGAGCGTTTTTATCGAGTGGATAAAGCAAGATCACGTGATACTGGTGGAAGTGGTTTAGGGCTTGCCATTGTAAAACACGCGCTGAGTCACCATGACTCTCATTTAGAAATTCACAGTGAAGTAGGTGTGGGCAGTAAGTTTTCTTTTGTATTGCCTGAACGTTTGGTGGTGAAATAATGGCTTTACGATTGGCAAAAACATTCAGTTTATTCGCGCTTGTTTGTTCTTTTATTGCTGCCGCTCAAGATAAACCATTGCCGACTTATCATAAAACGACGGGGATTGTCGGGAACTTGCTCTCTGTTGGCTCCGATACACTTGCGGGTATGACAACGCTTTGGGTTGAAGAGTTTAAATCCATTTACCCGAATATTAATGCGCAAGTCCAAGCGTCTGGCTCTTCTACTGCCCCTCCAGCATTGACCGAACAAACAGCTCAGTTTGGTCCCATGAGTCGCCCTATGCGTTTAAGAGAGATAGAAGCGTTTGAACGTGAACATGGCTACAAGCCAACGGCGCTTAGGGTAGCCATCGATGCAATCGGTATTTTTGTTCATCAAGATAATCCAATTCAAGGTCTTAACTTTAGTCAATTAGATGCTTTGTTTTCCGCCACGCTACGCTGTGGCGAAAGTCAATTTGTAACAAACTGGCAGCAACTCGGTCTTGAATCACAGTGGGCAAAGCGAAACGTACAGTTGTTTGGTCGTAACTCCGTTTCTGGAACTTATGGTTACTTCAAAAGTAATGCCTTGTGTGGCGGCGATTTCAAGACTCGAGTTAACGAGCAGCCAGGCTCCGCGTCAGTTGTGCAAGCTGTAGCGTCAACCATCAGTGGAATTGGTTATTCCGGTGTCGGTTATCGAGTGGCAGGCGTGCGCTTAGTCCCTGTGGCTAAAATGGGAAATGACTACGTGACTCCAACGCGAGAACATATTGTTAGTGGTAAGTACCCACTATCACGTTACTTATATGTTTACGTGAATAAGCACCCTGATTACCCATTAACACCAATTGAAGCTGAATTTATTCGCTTTATCTTTTCTGCTCAGGGACAAGCGTTGGTTGAGAAAGATGGTTATGTGCCAATTACGGCAGATTTTGCAGAAGAAGAGTTAAAAAAAGTCGGCCTGTAAGCCGACTTTTTATTTAGGTATGTGTGCCGTCCTAAATAAGGTTGACACTTTCCACCCCAAAATTGGAGAGTGTTATGAAATCAACAACTAAAAGAACTC
>NZ_JAWOTC010000068.1:0-8625 GCF_033338675.1 Vibrio sp. Vb1574 | reverse complement strand
GTCTACGTTTCGCGATCCGTGAAGGTGGCCGTACAGTAGGTGCTGGTGTTGTTGCTAAGATCTTCGACTAATTCATAACGAATTAAACGAAATCTTGCACTGTTCTTCTTTTTGAAGAAAGCGCATCGAAAAGGGAAGCTTAGGCTTCCCTTTTTCATTTCTAGATTACATTTAGTTATAAGTGTTGAAATAAAAGACGTCACTTTTTCGATTTAAAAACAGAGTTTTACCGACTTTATTTCTTAACGCTTTTACTCACCCCTCTTAACCCTTTGATCTTTTCCTGCAGCGGTAAAATCGTTATAACCAAATATTCTGAGCGGACACCATAATGCGACTGGTAACAAGAACTATTCTTGTTTATATTGTTTGTCACAGATTAGTTTTATAGGTTTTTTGAGTATGTACGTTTGTCTTTGCCATGGTGTCTCCGACAAAAAAATCAGGAAGTTGGCGATAGATGAAGGCGTAACAGATATTAAAGGAATCAAAAAGTGCACGGCATTGGGCAGCCAATGTGGTAAGTGCATCAGACAGGCCAAGGAAATTTTAGCGGAAACTAGTTACACGGAATTTAAACAAGCCAGCTAATTGCTGTAAGTATGCAGTAATTATTTGCCTTACATTTTGACACCTTCTCATTTGCTTCTACATTTAAATGAAGCCAAAGAGGAGGGTTTTGTCATGAAAGGCGATCCAATCATCATTCAACATCTCAATAAAGTGCTCGGTAACGAGCTCGTCGCTATTAATCAGTATTTTCTTCATGCCCGAATGTATAAAGACTGGGGCTTAAAGCACCTAGCAGACAAGGAATATCACGAATCTATCGATGAGATGAAGCATGCCGATCATCTAATTGAGCGTATTTTGTTCCTTGAAGGCTTACCGAACCTACAAGATTTAGGTAAGTTGATGATTGGTGAAGATACCAAGGAAATGCTCGAGTGTGACTTAAAGCTTGAAATGGCGGCTATTCCAGATTTAAAAGATGCGATTGCCTACGCTGAAGACATTCGAGATTATGTGTCTCGAGATCTCTTCCAAGATATTCTTGAAGATGAAGAAGAACATGTTGATTGGCTAGAGACGCAACTTGGCTTGATTGAAATGTCTGGTATTGAGAATTATCTCCAAGCGCAATACGTGGACGAAGAGTAACGATACTTTCTGAGTTTGCATACTCCAATAATAGTAAGAAGAAAGAGCACCTGACTCGAAAATCGGGTGCTTAACCCCGTTATCTGGTCTAATCTCTTTTATTATCGGCTTTTTAAGGATATTGCTCGCAATCTTGCCTATGAAGTTTGATTTCTATCCGATAGAATTTATGCCCCCTTACCTAAAAATAAAAAAGAGAAACGTCCATGTCTGAAGACAACCACCAAGCAGCCACTCCAGAAGAAGAACATCGCCAAAAAGCATTGGATTACCATGCTTATCCAACTCCAGGAAAGATTGCTGTCGAACTGACAAAGCCTGCGGAAACGGCGGGTGACCTTGCCCTTGCTTACAGCCCTGGTGTTGCAGAGCCAGTGCGTGAAATCGCACAAAACCCGGATAACGTGTACAAGTACACTGCAAAAGGGAACATGGTTGCTGTTATTTCTAACGGTACCGCTATTCTAGGTCTAGGTAACCTAGGTCCACTTGCATCTAAGCCAGTGATGGAAGGTAAAGCGTTACTGTTTAAGCGTTTTGCAGGTCTTGACTCTATTGATATTGAAGTTAAGCACCGCACGATCGATGAATTTGTTGATACTGTTGCGAGCATTGCAGACACTTTTGGCGGTATCAACCTTGAAGATATTAAAGCACCAGACTGTTTTGAGATTGAAAAGCGTCTGATTGAACGTTGTGATGTACCAGTATTCCACGATGATCAACATGGTACTGCTATTGTAACGGCAGCGGGTATGCTGAATGCAATCGAACTTCAAGGTAAGAAACTTGAAGATTCAACAATTGTTTGTCTTGGCGCTGGCGCTGCCGCTGTAGCGTGTATGGAGCTTCTGATCAAATGCGGCGCAATGCGCGAAAAAATCTACATGCTAGATCGCAAAGGTGTGATTCACACTCGTCGTGATGATCTTAATGAATATAAGCAGCTATTTGCGAACAATACAGATAAGCGCACACTAGAAGACGTGATTGAAGGTGCAGATCTGTTCCTAGGTGTATCTGGTCCAAACCTATTGCCAGCGGAAGCGTTGAAGTTGATGGCAGATAAGCCAATCGTATTCGCATGTTCTAACCCGGATCCTGAAATCAAGCCGGAACTTGCTCACGCAGTTCGTGATGACTTGATCATGGGTACTGGCCGTAGTGATTATCCTAACCAAGTTAACAACGTATTGTGTTTCCCATTCATTTTCCGCGGTGCTCTTGATGTGCGTGCAAGTGAAATCAATGATGAAATGAAACTTGCAGCCGTTGAGGCGATTCGTGAGCTAGCAAAAGAGCCTGTACCTGAAGCCGTATTGAAGGCTGCAGGTGTTGATAAGCTAGAGTTTGGTGCGGACTATATTATTCCAAAACCAATGGATTCACGTTTGCTACCACGTGTTGCAAAAGCGGTTGCTCAGGCGGCGGTTAATTCAGGTGTAGCTCGTATCGAGATGCCTGAAAACTACATGGCAGAGTAATATATCTTTCAGATGTGATACATAAAAAATGGGACGCTATTGCGTCCCATTTTTTATGTCATTCATTTGGCTCGAGGCAAGAGTTATTACCTGAAACCTCTTATCAGGCTTTTTTATTCTTCGTCGAATGACTCAAATTCGATGCCCATTTCCGTCATCAGCGCTTTTACTTCTGTTGGAATATCATCAGGACGGTCTTTACGAAGGTCTTCATCTGTCGGAAGTGGCTGACCTGTGTACGCGTGCAAAAATGCCTCGCATAGCAGTTCGCTATTGGTTGCATGGCGTAAGTTATTGATCTGACGGCGAGTACGCTCATCAGTTAGCACCTTTAAAACTTTTAGCGGGATAGAGACGGTAATTTTTTTTACTTGTTCGCTTTTTTTGCCGTGCTCTGCATATGGGCTAATGTATTCGCCATTCCAGTCAGCCATTGCACACCTTCATTTATGTAATCGGTTAAAAATAATTTAGGTTCTGATTTTAGCTGCATTTACCGCCATAAGCAAAGACATATAGACGTCTAGAAGTGTTGACGTCTCATTTTTTGACGAGTAAAGTGAACATAACAGCAAAGGAAGCGTGTTGATCACTTTATGTTACTCATTAGATATAGCGCATTCCTATTTAGAAGTCATTACCCGTGAAAGGATACACCCATGAGCACTCGCAAACCTGCGACCATTGCAGTACGCACTGGTATTGAATCAGACAGCCAATATCATGCTGTCGTTCCACCTATTTATCTTTCCACTAACTATGGTTTTCCTGCTTTTGGTGAAGTGCCCAAGTATGATTACACACGATCTGGTAATCCAAACCGCGGACTGTTGGAAAGTGCGCTATCTGAACTTGAGTCTGGAAAAGGAGCGGTTGTTACTAACTGCGGTACGTCGGCATTAAATTTATGGGTTTCCGCTTTTCTCGGCCCAGATGATCTCATTATTGCTCCTCACGATTGTTATGGTGGTACCTATCGTCTTTTTAATACCCGAGCTAACAAAGGCGATTTTAAGGTTCAGTTTGTCGATCAATCAGACGAACAGGCTTTAGATGCTGCATTGGCACAAAAACCAAAACTCATTTTGCTAGAAACTCCGTCAAACCCTCTGGTTCGCGTAGTGGATATTGCAGCTACTTGTGAAAAAGCGAAACAAGTCGGCGCGTTAGTTGCGGTGGACAATACCTTTTTGACACCCGTGTACCAAAAACCTTTAGAGCTAGGTGCGGATTTTGTTATCCACTCCACAACAAAGTACATCAACGGTCATTCGGACGTAATTGGTGGGGTAATCATCACCAACACAGAAGCGCATGCAGAAGAGCTTGCATGGTGGGGCAATTGTATTGGTGCAACGGGCACACCTTTCGATAGTTACATGACACTGCGAGGTATTCGTACGCTTGGTGCTCGTATGAAAGTACATGAAGAGAGCTCACAGCAGGTACTGGCTTACCTACAGAAACAAGCGTTAGTTAAAACTATCTATCATCCAAGCCTGCCGGAACATCCAGGTCACGACATTGCTAAAAAGCAGCAAACGGGCTTTGGCTCTATGTTGAGTTTTGAGTTTGCTGGTTCGTTTGAGCAGCTAAAGGTGTTTGTGAAAGAGCTCCAACTGTTTTCATTAGCTGAATCATTAGGTGGTGTAGAAAGTTTGATTTGCCACCCGGCATCCATGACTCACCGTGCAATGGGTGAGGAGGCACTGGCGGAGGCTGGGGTCTCTCATCAACTATTGCGTTTGTCTGTCGGTTTGGAAGATGCACAAGACCTCATCACAGATTTAGAACAAGCGTTCGCTAAAGCTACCCAGTAATAGGAGACGATAACAATGACTGTACAACGTCAGCTGCATAAGTTTGGTGGCAGTAGCTTAGCAAACCCAGAATGCTACTTACGCGTTGTGGGTATTCTCAAAGAGTATTCGACAGAAAATGATCTTGTGGTCGTCTCTGCTGCAGGAAAAACCACTAATCGCTTGATTGAGTTTTTGGAAGGGTTAAATAAAGATGGCCGAATTGCGCATGAAGCGCTTCAAAGCTTGAGACAGTTCCAAACTGAGCTAATAGAAAGCTTGTTGGAGAGTGAAGCAAAAGAAGAGCTGTTAGCTTTATTACATGATGAGTTCAGTACTCTCTCGGAGCTGACTGCACCACTCACTAATGCGCAAAAAGCTGCGGTACTGGGACACGGAGAAGTATGGTCTGCTCGCCTATTGGCCGCGTTATTATCTCAACGTTCTATCCCTGCGGTTGCACAAGATGCACGAGCGTTTTTACGTGCAGAAGCGGGAACTCAACCAGAGGTTGATCGCGCTCGTTCATACCCTTTAATTAAAGAGATCCTCGCGCAGCATAACCATAAACGTGTGGTAATTACTGGCTTTATGGCTCAGAACGAGGCAGGAGAAACCATTCTACTTGGTCGTAATGGCTCTGACTATTCTGCAACGGTCATAGGCGCGCTTGCTGAAGTCAGTACTGTCACGATTTGGAGTGATGTTGCTGGTGTTTATAGTGCCGATCCACGTTTGGTGTCTGACGCTTGTTTATTACCGTTACTTCGATTGGATGAAGCCAGTGAACTTGCTCGCTTAGCTGCCCCAGTGCTACACAGTCGTACGCTTCAGCCTGTGGCGCAAAGTACCATGGACCTTAATCTCAAGTGTAGCTATCTGCCAGAGTCGGGTTCTACTCGTATTGAGCGTGTATTGGCATCTGGTCGTGGCGCTAAAATTATTACTTCACTGGATGATGTTTTATTGGTGCAGTTGTCTTTCATGCATGGGCACGACTTCGAAAAAACACAGAGTGATGTATTACAAGCGTTGCAGCGCGCGCAATTAGAGCCACTGGCATTTGAAGCTCAATCCGATCAGCACACGCTACGCTTGGCTTACACCGCAGAAATCGCCGGTGGTGCATTGAAACACTTGCAAGAGCTTGCGGTAGAGGCAGAAATTAAGCTAAAAGAAGGTTACTCGCTCTTAGCTGCGGTAGGTGCAGGCGTTACGAAAAACGCCAATCATTGCTTTGGCTTTTATCAGAAGCTAAAGCACTCTCCGGTAGAATTTATCTCTGAAACAGACTCAGGGCTGAGCCTAGTCGCTGTTTTGCGCCGTACTGATACCGAGGCGTTGGTTCAAACGATTCATAGCCAGTTGTTCCAAGCGCAAAAACGCGTGGCAGTGGCTTTATGTGGCAAGGGTAATATTGGTTCTAGTTGGCTAAATTTATTTGCTACGCAAAAAAGTGAGCTCGAAAAACGTCATGGTATGAGCTTTGATCTTGTCGCGGTTGTGGATAGCCAAACCTATTGGTTCGATGAGCAAGGTATTGAGGCGGCGAGTGTTGCTGAACGATTTGATGATGAAAGCATAGCAAACAATGGGGATTGGCTGGCACGTTTGGGAGCGCTTAAAAGCTATGATGAAGCCGTCGTGCTTGATGTTACCGCGAGTAAAGAGTTAGCTCAGCGCTACGTAGAAATCGCACAGCAAGGCATTCATTTGATTTCCGCTAACAAAGTGGCCGGTTCCGCAGATAGCCAGTACTACCATCAGGTTCAAGATGCATTCGCTAAAATTGGTCGTCATTGGCTATACAACGCAACGGTTGGTGCTGGGTTACCGATAAACCATACCGTGCGAGATCTTCGTGAAAGTGGGGATGAAATCGTCGCTCTATCGGGTATTTTCTCGGGGACGCTATCATGGCTGTTCCAACAGTTTGATGGTTCTGTGCCATTTAATGATTTAGTCGATCTTGCTTGGCAGCAAGGTTTAACCGAACCTGATCCTCGTTCTGATTTAGATGGCTCTGATGTAATGCGCAAGTTAGTCATCTTGGCTCGAGAGTCGGGCCTAGATATAGAACCAGACAGCGTTAAAGTTGAGTCTTTGGTGCCAGAAGAATTAAGAGAACTGAGCTTAGATGATTTCTTCGATAATGGAGCGTTGTTGAGTGAAATACTTCAAGAGCGTCTGACAAAAGCACAGAGAAACGATCAAGTGCTTCGCTATGTGGCGCGTTTAGAAAAAAATGGTAAAGCAACGGTGGGAGTCGAAGCGTTATCTCGTGAGCACGCGCTCGCCAACTTATTGCCATGCGATAACATTTTTGCCATAGAGAGCAAGTGGTACAAAGATAACCCTCTGGTCATTCGAGGACCAGGCGCAGGCAGAGAAGTGACAGCCGGCGCTATTCAATCCGACCTCAACCGATTGGCTGGTTTATTTTAAAGTTGCGATTGACCTAAAAACCCTGGAATTAATCCAGGGTTTTTTATTCCCCTATCAGTGCCATACTGAAGTCATAACCCGTGCAAAATGGTGAGATGATGCTCAAGTAGAAACTTGAACTATCTTCATTATTAACTTGAGAAAAATTCATAATTACAAGGTTGACATTAAATCGTATTCAATACATTCTGTAGACATATAGACGTCTAAACGTCGATTTTAAGGATTTGTTTTCGTGGCGGAGTGCCGCAGGGAGAGTAAGATGGGATATACGCACGCAGGCCATATCGACGCCTTGAACCAGAATATTGCTGAGTTATCAGATAACATCAATGTATCGTTTGAGTTTTTTCCGCCAAGCAGCGCTAAGATGGAAGAAACACTTTGGAATTCAGTGCACCGTCTTAAAACGCTTCAACCTAAATTTGTTTCTGTGACTTACGGTGCGAACTCCGGCGAGCGTGACAGAACACACTCCATCATTAAAGAAATTAAAGCAACAACCGGATTGGTTGCCGCTCCCCATCTCACTTGTATTGATGCGACTCGTGAAGAGCTGATTAATATTGCCGATGACTATTGGAACAATGGTATTGAAAATATCGTCGCTCTGCGTGGTGATATTCCTCCAGGTGGCGGTGCGCCTGATATGTATGCCTCGGATTTGGTTGAGCTGCTGAAATCACGCCACGATTTCGATATCTCCGTTGCTGCATTCCCTGAGGTTCACCCTGAAGCTAAAAGCGCACAGTCTGACTTATTGAACCTAAAACGTAAGGTAGATGCAGGTGCAAACCGTGCTATTACTCAGTTCTTTTTTGACGTTGAGTCTTACCTGCGATTCCGTGACCGTTGTGTCGCAGCAGGAATTGACGTAGAAATTGTGCCAGGAATTTTGCCTGTATCGAACTTTAAGCAAGCGTCTCGCTTTGCGGCACAGAACAATGTGAAAGTACCAGGATGGATGAGCAAACAATTCGATGGCTTGGATGATGATCCGGTGACTCGCCAGCTTGTAGGAGCTAGCCAAGCTATTGATATGGTGCGTGTACTGAGTCGTGAAGGGGTTAAGGACTTTCACTTCTACACACTAAACCGTGCAGAGATGACTTACGCGTTATGCCATACGTTGGGTGTTCGTCCTCGCGCAGTAGTCGGTGCGTAAATCTGGTTTCAAAAGGATAAAAGGCTTGCCAAGTGGCAAGCCTTTTTCATTTTATCAAAGCAAAAGGAGTTTAACCAATCACTTCAAGTTCAGTTAGAACTTCTTCTGCCCAAGTGATCCAAGTTTCACGTAACAGAAGGTTACGGCGAAGCGTTAGACGTTCTAGGCGAGCTTGTTTATCTAAAGTTGACGGCGTTGCGTAGTAAGCCGCTTCAATTTCTTTGTAGTGAGAAACCAGTTTGCGAGACTCTTCAACTAGCTCGGCGAGTTGGTCACGGAATGGAGCTGCAGGTTGAACGGCACATGCCATCAATTTCGCTGAAAACTCATCACGAACTGTTGGGTGTGCAGTTGGTTGATCAAACCACTCTCCTAAAGCGCTGCGACCAGCGTCTGTAATGGAGTAAACCTTGCGGTCTGGTTTGCCTTCTTGGGGTTCTAATACGCAAGTAACCAGTTCTTTCTCAGCCATTTTGTTGAGTTCACGGTACACCTGTTGGTGGCTTGCTTTCCAGAAGTAACCGATGCTAGCAGAGAATTCTTTAGTGATATCGTAACCGGTTGCGTCGCG
>NZ_JAWOTC010000067.1:0-8794 GCF_033338675.1 Vibrio sp. Vb1574 | reverse complement strand
GCGGGAGTAAAATTTATGAATAGCACATCTCACTGTTTTAAATTTCAGGGGTGTCGCACTTCGTACTTGAATCCAAGCCTGCTTTTAGCTGGTAACCATGGGATTCCACATACGCTTTGGCACGCTCAAAACGCGCTGGCGCAAATACCGTGGCTGGAGAGGATGGCGAGAAAAAGCCGATGGTGTCGCCTTTTTGTAATGGTTTAGGAATGATCATGCGCGTCCTTGTTTTGTGATACATGGTTGATTTATTTTCGTACAATCTAAGCAGAAGAATCTAAACTTAACAATAACCTTTTGTTTTTTAAAACGATAGTTCGGTTAAGTTGTACGAGGTCATTATGATTCCATTCCCTTTACAGCTCGATAAAATTAAAGCCGTGGTGTTTGATTTAGACAACACCTTGGTGAGTTCTGATATGAACTTCGGCGAATTGCGACAACAGCTAGGTTGTCCGCAGAGTGAAGATCTATTGGATTTTGTCGACGCACTTGAGCACCCTCATCATCGAGAGCACGCTCATAACGTGATATTTGATTACGAGATTTCTGATGCTGAGCAGTCTGCTCCAATGATTGGCTGCCATGAGTTGCTCGCCCACTTGCATCAAAATGAAATCAAAACCGCTATCGTGACACGCAACTGCCAAATCGCCACGCAGCGCAAACTAGAGCACAACCAAATCTCTGTGGAGCGAGTCATCACTCGTGAATGCTTCCCGCCCAAGCCAGACCCATTGTCTTTGCAGGTGTTGGCGAAAGAGTGGCGTTTGATGCCTGATGAAGTGCTTTATGTCGGCGATTACCTTTACGACTTGCAGGCAGCGTATAACGCGCAGATGCCCTCTTGCCTTGTTCATCACGGTAATCAAGAAACCTTCAATGATTCAGCCTCATTGGCGCTTAATGAACTCAGTGATTTATTGAGCCGTTTCGAATCCTTACCACGCAAATAAAGCACACATATAAAATACGCAAACAAAAAAAGGGGCACCAACGTGCCCCTTATGACTTATTCCCGATTGTTTCATGCGTTCCCAAGGATTACTTGGGTGATGCGCCACTTAGCCTTGTAGGTAAGCGTTAAGCATCCACATTAATTTTTCTTGCTCACGGATGTAGTCGCCCATCAATGCCGCTGTACCTTCGTCATCTGCTTCACCCGCGTTTTGTAGAATCTCACGCTGTTTTAGAAGTAGAACGCTAAAGCCTTGAACCAGACCTTGTACACACTCCTCACCAGAAGTCGCGTTTTGATGTTCTTTAATTTCACTTGCTTCCAAGTAGTTGCTGAATGCGTGCGCTGGCGTGTGACCCAGAGTTAGAATACGCTCTGCAAGCTCATCGATTTTTGTTTGTAGATCCGTGTAGATCTCTTCAAATTTTACGTGCAGTTCGAAGAATTGCGCACCTTTAATGTTCCAGTGGTAACCGCGAGAGTTCATGTACAACACTTGGTAATACGCTAGCAGTTGATTTAACTGTTGAGCTAGTTGTGCTGATTGTTCGCTGTCTAGACCAATTAGGCTTACTTGTTTGTTCATAATCTTGCTCCTAGAAGGATGATACCAATCGTAGTAACGAACGATTCTCTTACCGGGATTGGTATAAAGTTTAAAAATTCTTTTGCAGTATTTGCTGCCGATGGAGTCATATTACGACTCCGGCTCGGTAAAGAAAATTTGGTTTTAGCTATGATTTAAATAGCTAAATCCAATGAGCAAGTAGACGAATATCGGCGTATCATCCAACAAAAAGCCCCAACCCTTTTTGTGTAAAAAGGATTGGGGCTTTTTTACTATTTGGTTAACGTTCAAAAGTAGATGAACAGACGTAAACCTTAACTACGCCGTTTTAAAAGTTGCCATCTGTTGATTCAGCTCGGTAACTTGCTCTTTTACTTGCAATGATGTCTCTGATGCGCGTTGGCTGTTATTCGAAACCTCATCCACTGATTGAGTAATACCGGACATCAATCCAGTGATCGAATTGGTCGCATGAGATTGCTGCTCTGCCGCTGCCGCAAGTTCTGCCATTTGTTCATTCAAAGAACCAATTTGCTCGGTCGTGACAAGCAAACGAGTTACCGCTTTTTCAATGTGCTCAGCGCCCTGCCCCGCAAGTGATTGGCTGTGTTCTATCTCCTCAACCACCGAATTGGTCGAGCGTTGAATCGCATTGATAATGCCGTTTATTTCTGTCGTCGATTGAGTAGTGCGCGTCGCTAACATGCGTACTTCGTCCGCCACAACCGCAAAGCCTCGTCCTTGGTCACCCGCACGCGCTGCTTCTATCGCGGCATTCAATGCCAGTAAGTTAGTTTGTTCTGCTAAGCCTTCAATCACTTCCGTCACTCGACCAATGGCTTCGCTCTCTTTGCTTAACTGCGTCACTTGCGTGCTCGCGGCTTCAATGCTGCCATGTAAGCTTTCCATGGTGACTCTGTTTTGCTCTAGTGCATCGCGACCTTGTTCAATCTCGCCTTTTGAATCAGAAAGCTTCTGCACCGATTGATTGGCTTGATCTAGGGTGTTACGCGCGGCTAAAGCGATTTCATCCAATTGGCTTCCCATTTCAACAATGCTGGTCTGTTGCTGTTCAACATTCGATGAAGTGACTTGCGCCGATTCCAATAAAGCCCCCATGCTGGTATCCACTTGGTGCGCTTTCTCACTCACCCCTGCCACGATGCTCGCTAACGATTGGTTCATGCGGTTAATCGAATCGGTAAGGTCTGCCAATTCATCTTTCCCAACAACGGTGAGCGGAGGCTGAGAAACGTCCCCTGAAGCGATCGTCTTTGCACGCTCCGATAAGTTTTTCACTCGGCGACCAATGGTGTTGCCCATGTATTTTGAAATCGCTACTGCGGCAAACAAAACTAATGCTGCTGCAATCAACATAGTGGTCAGTACGTTCTTGATCGACTGATTAATACCCTGTCCACTTTGATCAGCACGACTTTGCTGAGCCAATACAATCGTTTCTAAACTTTGGTCTAGTGCATCCGCTGCTGGCAACAGTTCATTCGCCATTAACAAGTTTGATTCGTTCCATTCTGGCGATTGACGCAATGCAATCACCTGCTCTGCTAAAGGAAAGTACAGTTGCTGCATTTCTTTAAACAGTGACCACAGTGATTGGTCGTTATCGGTAAGTCTGTCGAGTTTGCTGTCGATTTCCGCCACGGACTGATTGTGGTACTTAATCAAGTCGTGGTATTTGTCCAAATGCTCTTGCTGCCCGTACAACAGGAAATCTCGCAAAGCAGACAGTGCATTGGCAAGGGAGGTATAACTGTCGGCGTAGACTTTAAACAAACGCTTTCTGTCTCCACCAAATGGATTTCCCGACTCTTCATTGATTAAGCTTTGAAGCTGGTCAAGTGCCACTTCTGCAATGGGTGCCGCTTCGTTAATAAAGAGGTTGTGTGCGGGTAAGTTCTCATCACTGTGGCTAAGTTCAATCAGCTTGTTCAAAGAGACTTTTACCGCGTCCCACTGGCTTTGGATCGCTTGAAAATCCTGTTCAGAGATCAACACCTGCAACGTCGGAAGTGACTCGTCTGTAGATGCCATGATATTGCGTACGTCCTCACTCAGACGTGCACTCGCCTCTTCATCGCCACCTAGCAACATGTAGGCTCGAATCGAGGACAGCGACGCTTGAACGGACTGTTGGATACCGCGACTGGTGTCGACGGTCGGTAAATCGGATTTAAGTAACGAAGAGGCGTATTGCTCTACGGTAGTGACGTTGCGATACGTGAATACCGCTGATGCCATAAAAAGTACGGCTAGCAGCACAAAACTGAGCTGCAACTTCCCTGATATCGTAAGGTTCATCCATAAACTCCTGACAACGATGAGCCTTAAATATAACGATGTTTACAAAAATGTTAAATACGGGTATCAAAAGTTACTAAGAAAACCATGTAAACCACTATTTCAAGCCAAGAAATGGGACTTATTCGAAGTATGGTATGCGCTCACTACGTAAAATCAGATAATTAACGTAAGTGGTTTCTAAGCAGTCTTGCTCCCACAACGAGAGAATCCGCTTGGTGGCAAAGTAGTAATCTTTATTACGCAGTAGCACGCCCACCGTACGGCTGAGCTGCTCAAAGCGCTGTTGCTCATTAGCAGAGATGTAATTGTCTTCATTCTGAATGATGGGCGCCAATCCATCAGCAAACCAATTGTTCAGAATTTCACGCATCTCAAGCTCTGACTCCGGCACATCGATACTCGACAACTCTCGATGCTGTGGTGGTGGCACTATGTACTTCGATGCTTTTGGCGAACTGACATAACGGTACATGTCGCTCCTCCTTGTAAATGACTCTTATACCCAAGTGACTTCAAGATGCAGGATTCAGAGCGTTGTCATTGATTCGGGGTCAAGGAAAACAACGCAGCGTAATAGTCAGCTCTTTCCAAGTTGTTTGACACAGAAACCGAGTCAATGACACGCTCCCGAAGGGCGAGCTGTCTTGGTTTGTATACTTTGTTGTCGATTCTTGATTTAGACCCACTAGACCTTTAAATCGCCGCCGCGTCTACAAACCAAGCCATTCTCGCTGAACCTAACATCTCGAGGTTACTTGGGTATAAACTAGCTAAGAATACTTTTTTCAATTTCCAAGTTTTTTTCTAGAGCTCATAGAAAGAAGACCAACAAAAAAGCCATGCAAGTAGAACCTGCATGGCTTTGGTCCGGGCTGCAATGACACTGCCCTCGTCTAGGACTGGTTACATTGAGCTTTGATCGAAATCGTTGCCTTGGTCAGTACCCGTTTGAGTATCCGAGTCGAAGCTGCCAGAGTCATCCGTGAAGTCAACACCTTGATCTTGACTTCCCGCACTTGTCCAGTCGCTGCCGCCAGATTCCATACCCGCCATGTCTGGTTGCTGATCTTGAGCAGAACCTTGCATGGTGTATTGATCATCGACTTCAACTTCAACTGTGCCACTCGCACCTTCTACTGCGCTGCCCAATTCGTCGTAACCTTGGAATTGGATTTCGCTCGTACCTTCGTAACCTTCTGGTAAGTCAACCGATACTGGTTGGTTCAGGTTGCCACTTAATGTGAAGCTGCCATCGCCATTATCCAGTGCGTTGCTTACTGATGCACCATCAGGTAGACCGGACATTTCTGCATAATCCACCGATTCGTTACCACTGACCTCATCTGGAACCGAGATAGAAATGGTATCGCCTGGTGCTGCAGTCACATCAGCTGCGCTCTCCTCTTCACTGTCTGCACCGTTTGCTGCTTGCTCTTCAGGCTGTTGCGCTTCGCCAACTTGCTGCTCTGATGATGCTTGAGCAGTTTGAATTTGTGGCTCGTCACTTTGCGCTGAATCGTCCGCAACTTGGATGCTCAGATTCTGAGTCGATACTTCACCATTGTCGTTGACCTGAACATCCATAGCCAAATTGCCATCGAAGTCATCGTTCGGCCAGTATGTCCACTCTTCATCACCTGATTTCGCGAAGAAACCTGCATCGTTTGCATCGGCGACATCCAACACTTCTGCTGAAGGGCTAATGCCAAGCTCATCAATCAACTGTGCTTCCGTTAGTGTTAGTGAACCATCATCAGCCAGTGCGTAGCCTTCACTGGTTGTGGTTTCACCTTCACCTTGGATGTCGACATTAAAGAAACTCTCAATGCGGTTTTCACCGTCAGTGGCAATAAAGCCAACTTGAACATCTCCGGTGTAGCCTTCTGCTGGTGTGAATTGGTAGTTACCTTGGTTATCGGTCTCTATCACACCTTGACCTTCCATTAGGCTCACTGACTCAATGCTCAAGCTGTCGCCTTCTGCATCGCTCAAGGTCGATAGCATGTCATCATTGGTGAACGACAAGGTGCCATCCGCTGCCATTTCTGTGGTAGAAATGCTGTCGATTTCTGGAGAAGCATTCTCTTGTGGTGCATCTTCTTTCACGACCACACCTGTTTGCTCATCATGCAGCACACCGTCTTTATCAATCACGTAAGCGATATCCGCTTCACCAGTAAAGCCAGGTGCTGGATTGAATGTCCATGTGCCATCACCGTTATCGACAATTTCACCTTGGCTGCGATCAGCTAGGTGAACGAATTTCACTTCATCACCCGCGTCAGCGTCTACGTTTTCTGCCAATCCGATTAGGTCATCTGCGGTTAGGATAACAGGTTCACCCGCTAGGGTTTCGAAGTCACCTGAATCGATGCCATCTTCGAACTCTTCTGGCTCGTCACCATAATCCACCGTTGTTGCGGTCACGGTTACGAAGAACTCGCCATTAAAGTCAGCCGGAGGCGTCATTTGCAGGTCTGAAATATCCCACTCGTTCAAATCGATGTATTGACCCGGTTCCGTAATGGTAATGGTGTTCACACCATCCGTAACTTCGAAGCCAACAGGGAAACCAGTCATCACTAGGTTACTTAACGTTTCTGAATCGTCGATTAGACCGACATTCAAGCCTAGGTGACCTGTTTCGTCCTCACCGAAGACTAACGGACCATCATGGTCGGTTGTGATGACTGCGCCATCGGCAACAGGGCGAACAAACACTGGTACATCAAGTACCGTCTCAAACTCACCGTCACTTACCACAACTTGCAAGTCAGAAACCCCTGCAAAATCGCCAGTCGGTGTGAATGTCCAAGTACCGTCACCGTTGTCCGTTACCTCACCACCACCTTCACCTTCTGCGGTGATAATGCGTGATACGACTAGGTTTTCAGTGTCGATATCGCCGAACAAGTTCATCAAGTCGCCAGCGTCGAAGGTGAATGCGCCATCCTCGTCGGTTGCCATAAAGGCATTACCCACATTGAATGGAGCATCGTTGACTGGAATAACATCCACATTCAACGAGCCTTCAACCACTTCTTCACCATCCGTCGCGGTGTAGCCCAGTTCCACCAAACCATTGAAGTCTTGAGTGGTCACCAAGTGGTACATACCATCTGGCTGCTGGGTTAATGTCGCGTTTGCAGGAGCACGAACCGTGATGCTTTCTACGCTGATTTCGTCACCATCAAGATCCGTAACTTGATCAGCGATGTAAGCTGGGTCAATCACCATGACCACATCTTCTTCGCCTTGCATCTGGATGGTTGGCGCTTCTGGTGCATCGTTAACCGCTTCGACGTTTAGATTGCCTTCAACCGGCGTAACTAAATCACCATCGCTGACACCGAACGACAATGGCACATCACCGTTGAAGTTCTCCGCAGGAGTGAATGACCAAGTACCATCACCGTTGTCTAGCAAGTCACCGTATTGCTCATCAATCACTAGGTCGACAGCAGACAATTCGTCGTAGGTGTTGTCGATGTCTGTCGCGTTAGCAAGCAACATGTCCTGCGTGATAAGAATGGTGGTATCTTCGGTGCCAGCAATATTCACTGGCGTTGATTGCGGCGCATCGTTAATTGGGTTCACCGTTAGGTCAACGCCCACTTCCACGCTCGCACCATCGTTGTCAATCAAGTCGAAACTTAGGTCGATATCGCCATTGAAGTTCACATCAGGCGTAATCGTAAAGCTACCATCTTGGTTCTCAACAACGGTTGCATTGGTTACCGCGGTTAAGTTCACCGCTTCTAGATTGTCGCTGTCGACGTCACCCGCTTGAGCCAGTAACTGCTCTTGACTCAATGTGATTGAACCGTCTTCATCGACGCTGTAAGCCAAATCGCCAGATACCGGAGCATCGTTGACTGGCAATACATCAATGTTCGCGTTGGTTGTCGCAGTTGCACCGTCTTCATCAGCGACTACTACGTCTAGGCTTACGCCACCGTTGAAGTTTTCATTTGGCGCGAAGCTGTAAGTGCCATCGTCATTCGCCGTTAGAATGCCGTCGCTACCACTGTAAGAGACGCTTTCTAGGCTCACGTCGCCTTCCACGTCACTTGATTGCGCTAGCAGTTGCTCTTCCGTGAAGATAATGACTTCGTCTTCGTTAACGGAGTAGCTAGTCGCGCCTGCGATTGGTGGGTCGTTCACCTCAAGAACAGTAATGCCAGCGGTAGTTGAATCCGTCGCCCCGTCTTCATCGACTACGACAACATCTAGGCTGACTTCACCATTGAAGTTCTCGTTTGGCGAGAAGGTGTACGTACCGTCACCATTGTCTTGGAACACGCCATCTGCGCCACTGTAGCTCACACTATCAACCGAAACATCGCCTTCAATATCTGACGAATTCGCTAGTAATTGCTCATCGCTGATTGTGATCGAGTTGTCTTCGTGTACGGTGTAAGACGTGCTACCTGCCACGGGTGGATCGTTCTCTGGCGTCACACTTACATCGATATTTGCGGTCACTGTATCCGTGCCATCAGAAACATCGAAGGTAAAGTTCACATCGCCATTGAAGTTCTCGTTTGGCGCGAAGCTGTAAGTGCCATCACCATTGTCGGTTAGGACACCATCTGCGCCTGTGTAGCTCACGCCTGCAACCGATAGGTCATCGCCATCGATATCTGTTGCGCCATCAAGCAGATCTTCATCAGTGAACAACAAGACGCCATCTTCACCAATGGTGAACGCTTGATCTTCTGGCTGTGGTAGGTCGTTAACTGGATTAACCGTTAGGTCCGCCGTTGCAACGATAGTATCGCTGCCATCGTTGATATCGAACGTGATATCAATGTCGCCATTAAAGTTCGCGTCAGGCGTAATGGTAAAGCTACCATCGTCATTAGCCGTAACCGTCGCATCACCGTCAACCACTAGGTTAGAAGCGGTTAGTGCATCACCTTCTACATCCGTTGCTTGTGCCAACA
>NZ_JAWOTC010000066.1:0-9358 GCF_033338675.1 Vibrio sp. Vb1574 | reverse complement strand
ACCCAAACGTTTTTGATCTATAAACTGCATATGTTTCTTCAGATCTGGTAAGTCAAGATACCTCGGTGAACGCTTACATAAAAACGACGTTGTGACTCCCAATCATCCTAAGAAGAAAGAGATCGTCAAGAAGGCTGAAAAGCTTGATTTCGCGTTTAATCCTCGCATTTTTAAGTAGAAAAGATGAAAATGAAAGGTGTGATTCAAGAGGTGAAAATAGAATGCCTGAGAATTCTATTCAAGACAAAATCGCTAGCTTTAGCTGCATAGAAGAAGCGTTCGACTATTTTGAGATCGAGTTCGACAGCCGCTTCATTGATAATCATCGAACCGAACTCGTCAAGCGATTTAACGGCTACTTAATCCTGCAAAAGCCAGATGACTGGTTTTCTGCTCGTCGCGCACTGAAGAGCGCCTACTGTAAAGTCCAACGTAGTTTGTTAAGTAAAACCACCCGCTCAGCGTGCCGTGGTTGTACCTCTTGTCAAAGACGGTAGGGCGCAGTACGCCAAGTATTCACGTACCCAAATCAGCTCGAAAGATAAAACAGACCGTATATGCCCTGGATCCCGCACCTTGATGACCATTGGTAACCACAGTGTTGTGCAAACAAAGATTACTCATCATTTCTTTAAATGTAATTGGCATATGCTAATTACTTGTTTGAATATGAGTTGTCATTATGTCCAGAAATCGCATGTCTCACATTACCCACCAATCTCATTATCAATGTGCAGTGTGTTCTGCAACCGACGCGAATCCGAACTCTTTAGCCGTTGCGTATCAATGTTTACCCGATCATTCCGTTGTCGCAGAATTTCATGTTCTGCCGCGTCATCAAGGGTATACCGGATTATTACATGGCGGCATCGCAAGTGCTCTGCTGGATGGCGCGATGACGCATTGTCTGCTGTTTCAAGACGTTGAAGCACTTACCGCACAGTTAGATGTTCGCTATCATGCTCCTATTGAGCTAGATGAGCGAATCAAAATAACGGCTCACTGTGAGCGTGAAAGACATGGTATTTATCAGCTAGTCGCTCAGTTACAAGTCGACAATGTCGTGAGAGTAACGGCCAAAGGTAAGTTTATTTGTCCTAAAATGAAATAACGAGTTACGTGGGTGTCGTGCTCAGTGGTAAACTGTTAGGATCTGTTGACCTTTCGAGCTGATTTTTGCAGCAATTTATGGGTTCTTTATACAAGGCAGAGACTTTGATGTGTCGCTAGTCTACATGAAAAGCCGATAACGCCGTAGAAAGGAGCCACAAATGCTGCCCGAAGGGTTCGGCTAAAAGCGTTTTATCCTTTGTTGAGGTGTATTTGCTTAGAGTGACTAGGCGACATACACCTCGCCTCGTCTAAAATGCTTTTATCTCGAACAAAATTTAACCGCGAAAGATAAACAGACCCTAGCCCATTTTAAAAGTATTTCAAGGTAATTTGATGAACCCGATTCTTGCGATGTTGAAAGACAATAATATCAGTGACGAGAAAATCAACGAGCTATTTCATGCGTTAACTCAAAACCCTTTGGCAGCCATGGCAACAATCAGTCAACTGGGGCTACCACAAGATAAGCTTCAGGCATTGATGGGGCAGGTAATGCAAAATCCTGTGCTTATCAAAGAAGCAGTAGAAGAATTAGGTTTAGATTTTTCAAAAGTGGTTGAAGTAAAAGAGAAATTGCAGCAATAGCGCGCAGTTGTTGCGATAGTGAATAAAGCAATGATAAACAAGAACCGCGTAACTCAAAATTAATTGTCTGGAGAATAGCTATTAAATTTCGAAGATTAGGCCTTTCCTCCTTGAAATTAGCATATGAGCAGTGATAAGTTAGTGCTTAGAGCTATTATATGAAGAATAGTCATAAATAAAACGTGCCTTCTTAATGGCCTGTTTACGGTTGTTTACATTCATTTTTTTGTATATGTTGTAAAGATGTGTTTTCACAGTGCTTTCTGCGATAAATAAATCTTCAGATATTTCAAGATTTGATGCACCTTTGATGAGGCGTTTAAATATTTGAATTTCTCTTTTGGTTAGATTAGTACTAGCCTGTGTCACTTGTAAATTTAGTGCATAAGGGCGAATTTCGAAGAGCATCTGTGTCATTACTTTTCTTGGTAGCCACAGATCTTCGTCACTGACAGTTTTTAGACAACGTGTGAAGTGCTCTATAGGTGCATCCTGATAGATAAGTCCTTTCAAATTCAAGAAATGCATTAATTGCATTTCTGCTAATGCCTTTTCTCCAATTTCTTTAGGAACATCGTAAATTATCCATTTGTTGGACAATATGTTTGTTAAGCTTACATTGTTACCACTAAACTCCACTATGTTTTGATAACTAATAAGAACGAGATCAGAGCTAATGATCTCTTCAGATTTAGTGATCTCTTTCGAGCATTTTTTTTCTAAGGAAAAATAGCCAGTTTTTTCTATTTCTTGTTGTATAAACTGATTGGAAATTCCGTTATCACTAACTAGAAGTATATGCTTGCTATTTCTATTACTATTCTTTTTTGAGTCGATATTTATCATGATAAACTACCATTGACATTTATTATACTTATTTTCAATATATCAAATGTAGATAACAGTGCCGAATTTTTCCAATATATTATTAATAATTTTAAAGATAGCACACACTATGGTTGTTGTGATAGGTTAGGTTCGATAAATATCTGTAACATATCTTTGTATTGACCTCCTGGCTTTTCCGTCGCGTCACCAATAATAAAGCTCAAAGGAATGGGCTGCCCGATCGTCGCAGCATCACGTTGAATACGTGCATCAGTATGTTTTAGGTTTATATTATCGTTGTCGAAGATAAGCTGATAGGGGATGTCCCATCTGGGGTCATTTGATTCGTGGCGCAATGCACCTTGATGTGATGACTCCAAAACAACTGTGTAGGCAGAGTTACTTTGTACCCATAGATTTGGCGAGGAGTTGATCACTTTGTTTGAATGTAACGTTCCTAAGTCAAGGTCATAGTGTGGTTGTGATAATCCGTAAAAATGAATTTTCGCCGCGGATGGTACATCTACAGTGACAGGAAGCAAGGTAGGACTTATTTCTATCTTGCTGTCTCCTTGTGCATAAGACGTTGCAACTTCTAAAACTCCTCGATAGCTCCCTGACGTTAACCATTGTTTACCGGGAAAGCGCATTTGTACGGTTGCAGTAGGTTGGTTCTCGGTCAAAGTAAAGCGCCATTGATTAGCTATTGTGTTACCTGATTGTCCACTCCACTCGAAAAAAAGCGGCTCTTGACGGCTACTTTTCAGTGATTTACTTGTATCGTCAAGCTGTAAAGCTAAGTTAAGCTCGCAGCCCTCACCAATAATATTTGCACTCACGCGATAGGTATTGATAGTTGCAAAACTACTGTTATTGAAGACATCGTATTTTGCTTGTGTTGATGCTGGTTGGATAGACAGAGAGTTAGCTTCACAAGCCCAAACAGAAGGTATATTAGCCAATGGTAGCAAGAACAATGCGCTCCGCTTTAGTTGTTTAATCGACATATAACTCTCCTAATCTGATCAAGGTGTCACTTCGTTCACTAAGATTAATAACTACCGACTCTTGCTCTTTAGTATCAAGAACGAGTTTGTATTGTCCCGGTTTTAATCCAGAAATAGCAAAAACCCCACTACGGTTTGTAAAGAATTCAATCGGTTCTTGCTGTGTTTTACCAAGGTACTGGGCAAAGCCCGCAACAAGTGAAATAGGGCTGTTACTTTGACGATCGAACAGCTTACCAATGACGGTTAATACCGCATCAGAACCAATTTGAAGTTGAAATCCTTTTTTATAGCCAGGTTTAACCCAAAAAGCGCCTTCTCCGAGATCGTAACCGGGTGGTAAATTTTCCACGTCGTATCCGATCACTTGGCTGTTATAGGCCACAAGGTCAGGAACCAACGCAGAAGCGTCTTCATAAAGATAGACGCGTGCTTGCTTACCGTCTCGGGTAGGGTCGATGGCAACGTCGTTCTCTGCAAGGCTTTCATGTTTATTAATGATGGCAAACGCTTCTCGAACGGGTCTTCCTAGTGTCACTGATGACCCTGCAAATGCAACCGCACTACTAAGCTTAAGATCGGTGCTATGATTTCTCGTATTATCACTGATGCTCTCAAGGCGAGAGGTGTGACTCGCGCTTAATTCGTAGCGGTTTGCCGTATAGTTAACCCCAAGATTAACATCTGCGTCAGTCTCTTTGTTATTAATGGTACTGGCAAATGCAGAAACACCGCCAGTGCTTCCAATATTATTTTGATAACTATAATCTAAGGCACTTTCATTGAGTTCTGTTGAATAACGACCAACGACACGTGTTTGTTTGCTGAGTGGCCAACTTAAGGTGAAAGTCGTGCTAATGTCATCGCTCCCCC
Organism: Vibrio sp. Vb1574; assembly: GCF_033338675.1. Taxonomy (NCBI): domain Bacteria; kingdom Pseudomonadati; phylum Pseudomonadota; class Gammaproteobacteria; order Vibrionales; family Vibrionaceae; genus Vibrio; species Vibrio sp. Vb1574. The sequence goes on along the minus strand of NZ_JAWOTC010000066.1, from coordinate 4,952 downwards.
TCTCGTTATTCTTATAATTAACACGAGCGCTCCACGTGGCGGGTGTATCGAATAATCTTGCTGATAAGCTGGGACTTACAATCCAATAATCGTTTTTTTTATCAACGCCAGCTCGATAATTTAGAGTAACAGCCGCGCGTAATGAACGTGAAAGATAGATGGATCCAAAAGCACTAGCATAATGAGTCGTTAAATTAATATCACTGCTTGATGCTTCATAGGCCGACACTCCACTGAAGCTATTACTTAAATATTCATAACTGAAGCTTAATTGTGGCTCTAGTGAGTTTGATTTAGAAAATTCGGCATCGAATGCCACTTTATAAGCGTCACCGCGGCCATAAATCGGATGATCACTCTGTGAAGCGTTTAATTCAGTAATGCCTAGTTTAGAAGCGAAAAGTGCGCTAGCACCATATTGGTATAGGTTTTCACGGACTTGAGAATTAACTCCTAAGGTTAACCAAGGTGAGACACCAACATCGAGATAACCATGAAAAATACGCTCATCCGTGAGGTATTCTAATTGTCTATTTTGGATTTCTGATGGAACGCCATACATGATACTATATTCGAATTCGCCACTGTTTAATAAATCATTACCGGTCGCAATCGAAAATTCAATGCGTTCTTCATTTCCTGAACGATCAGTAATAACAAGCTCAATATCATTGCTTCCTTGTGCTAGTGGAATATCACTGAGATTATAACTACCTGCCCCAAGGGTTAACCTTTGTACAGGGATGCCATCGATATACACATCGACATTAGATGTACGTTGGAGTGTGAAGGTTTGACTTGCGCGAGGGCGTACATTTTTGGTTGGTATAAGCGTGAAGTCACGCGTCACACCAACTCCTAAAATGTCAGTTCCATCTTGAAAGGCTTGACCACTGTTGTACATATCACCTATTACTATTCGAGTGCCTTGTTGAGGGTAATCGATGTTAAGGCGTGTACCCTCCCTAACGTAGCTTGAACCAGTTAGAGAACCATTTTCTATAAAGGATTCATATTCAAAATTAAGCATGCTTACATTCAATGCTGAGTCGAATCGGCTGCGATATAGACTTTCTCGAGCAGAGTCTTCGTCGACAAACTGACTTTCATTTGCAGAAAGTGACACATTCACATAGCCACTTAAAAGGCTTGGCTGCGCATAATTATATAAATTTCCCGCTTCGCTCATTGATAAATTTTGAGTCAGGCTGAATTGTGGTGGGATCGTCAAAACACATTCTAATGAAGCAAAATCGAAGGTTAAACCTAGCCCTGTTTGTGCGAAGTGCTGCTGAGACAATACGTTATTACCACTAGATTCCCTCAACGCATTCATTACCTCTTGCGTTACAACTGACGTCAGGAGAGATAGGGTGTCCTCTTTGGGTAATAAAATTTGGTTGTCTGCCGTAATGGTGATGTCTGCTTCACCTAATATGGTATCACTGACCCTAAGCAAAGATGTTAATTGAATATCTCGGCCAGTCGGATTAAGCACCATTTCTTGGCAGTGGGCAGCAGGAATTATTATGAATAGAACAGAGCAGCACATGAATGTGAGACTATTCAACCTGCGCATCAACTTAAAAATCTTTAAAAAGTCAGTTTTCATAACCATGATAAACGCCAACGGGTAATTGATTCGAAGAAGAATGTACAGTAATAGTAGAATGTGGTGGGACAAATTGCTCACCTAACGTCTCAAGCACGACTTGATTAAAGTCACCATGAAGACTGTCAAACCTGAGTAATGAGGTGAAAGTGAATCGATTCCCTGAGTTAGTGAGCGTTAAACTACCATGTTCACCAATATGTAACTTTACGTCCGGTTGAAGAGAAGAAGAGTGGACGTGTAATAGTGCGTTGTAGTGGATCTTTAGATTAATCCCAGTAGATAAACCATTCACTTTTTCGACTTGCGTACTCTTTCGATCAATATTGGCGGTGCTAAAGCGAATAAAGTAACTTTGGGACACGTCGAGCGCCACTTTGCTTAGCCATTGTATTCTAAATGTTTGACGCTTTCCGGGCGCAAGCATTGCTGCGGGCGGAAACACCAAAATGTCTTCATTTGGTGAACTAGACGTTTCAAACGTACCATCAGGCGCAAACGTCAAACGCCGAACGTTGGCTTCAAGTGCGAGCGTTTTAGTTGAGTTATTGGAAACTACCAATTGCGAAGTTAGCTGATGATCCGTATTTAGCTCAATGACAGTTGGAGAAAGCGTAATTCCAAACGCTTTAGTATAGATAAAGCACACCATCACACCGGCTAATAAACGCCATTGCATCGCTACTTCTCCTGTTCAATATCAATGGATAGTGTACGAATATTGAAATTCTCAAGTGGTAACATTTCAAGGATACGTTTGGAGTGGGGCAGCACTAACGTCCCTGGGATACGTTGTGCGATTTCGTTTCCTTTCAAGTACGTTGACTGAGTGCCATCGGACACTTTCCAGGTCGTGTTAGTTAATCGTCCGTAACTGTTACCGTTATTCAGTACTTCTAGAACCCAATTATCTTTGTCGTTTTGTTTTATACTTGTCACGGCAAACTGGGGCGAGGTATTTTGCGGGCGAACATTGATGAGCGTGTTAAACCGAAGAAGCAAACTCACTTGGCCTTGGTTGCTGCTCGCTCGTTCCACTTTAACTTGTTTAACCGCAACCCGGTACGCTCTAGATTCAGTGATGGAAGGGTCGCCTAAGTACCGAATCATAACCGATTGTGCACGGCCTGGCTCTATAATGGCAGTGACGGGTATGACCAATAATTCTTCATCCGCTGGTTCGATGGTCTCGTTACCATATTCATCCATGGTCATAAAGTAGGGTTGCAGTTCTACCGTCAATGGCACGGTAGAGGTATTCTCTACCCGCATTGTCATTTGAGCACGTTTCCCTAATGGTGCCATCTCGGCAGACATCGGTTCTACTTTAAACGCATGTGCGAACATACACGTAAAGGACAAAACGAAAAATGTGAACCAACGAGTCATAGTAGTAAGCTCCATCAAAAAAATCTTACATGAAAAGAAAGGAGGAGGCGAAATGCGCCCCCTCATTTTGTACGTTTAGTTTGAGGTGATATTCACAGTTAATGTGTCAGAGTAGCCACCAGCCCAAGGGGATGTTTCAGTAGTAATAATGTCAATCGATGCACCTACACCGCTCGCCAAAGTGCCTGAACCGCCATAAGATTGAGAGGCTGAAACATCGTTTAGACCAGGGCCACCCGGTGCGTTCAATGTAAAGGATGCTAAACCACCACCAGGGTTAAATGTTGCATCATATTTTAGAGCAAAGTCTTCATTATCATCCGACTCCAAACCACCTTCAGCACTGGTCATAGTAACGGTGGCACCATCTGCATCATTACATTTCAAATTCAGACCACCTACAGTTACGCTTTGAATTGCTGAGACGTTTCCAAAGTCAATTAACTGTGTGGCAAGGCCAGTCACTTCACAAACAGGTGATACATAACCAACTAATTGAACATCACCAGGAGCAGCGTGGGTGTTAGCACCAAAAATAGCGGTAACAGCAGCTGCACAGAGTGTTAACTTTTTCATAAGAAATTCCTTTAACTTTTAATTGTTGGCTCGATTACGGCTGAGCGTATGTTGCCCTGCAGTTATTTGCAGAGTTCCTACTTTGTCACGCTATGAATTGAAGGGTAGACTTCAATTTCAATAACGTCTTGATAATAACCGGCATAAAGCAAGTTATTTTCGAGCGTTACCCTAAGTACTCCTCGTTGAGTAAAGGGAATAACACCAGAACTGTCTATCATTACGGGCGACAGCAATTGTCTACTAAGCCGACTTTCATTTAATTGAAGCTCATCGACTTGCAACGATAGTTCGTAATTTTCAATTAATTCAACGCCCTGATGTTCATATTTAAGGCCACCATATTGAGAATTGATGGTGATCCCCAAAGGGCGATTGCAATATAGTGAGAAGGGCAATGATTGCGTCTTCTGCTCAGAAAAGGCCATCACATTGCCTGATAAAAAATTAATTTCACAACGATCTTTAATCTGTCCTGCCAATCCCATGGTTAGAGTGTTTGAACGTACACAGAAAGGGAGTGATAGGCACACAAACATAAATGTTGTCACGAATCCACGAAGAGTAAAAAAATTTTCAGTCATTTACTCGCCCTCATCTATTCAATTACATTCACATTCGTTGTTGAACAATTCAAACTATAGAAACTAAAGACTTTGGCGTAGTAGTAAAAAAAGTTGATTCTGAAAGGAAAGTAGGAGATTTGGTATGAGTTTGGTTAAAAGAAATGAGTCCGTTTTTTCGCAATAGGTTGATATAAAGCAAGTTGTATTTATTGAGGTTAAAAGTCAGCGAATAATGAATATTTTACTTATTGTAAATGTCTGATTTATAAACTAGCAGCAGGTTTCGATGCTTTAGCGAAAGAAGAATGAAAGACATACGAGGGACTGTTTTATCTTTCGTGGTTAAATTTTGTTCGAGATAAAACGCTTTTAGCTGAACCCTTCGGGCAGCATTTGTGGCTCATTTCTATGACGTTATCGGCTCTTCATGTAGGCTAGCTATACTTCAAAGCCTCTGCCTTGTATAAAGAACCCACAAATAGCTGAAAAAAATCACCGCGAAAGGTCAATAGACCCAAGATAGCGGTATGCGTTTACGATATGTTTGCAGGCAACAAATTGCTAGTACAAAAATGGAGTAGGAATCGACAATTCTGATATTAATTCATACAAATGGGTGAATTTATCTCCACTCAGTTGATAAATAAAATATTTTTTGTTGACCTAAGATTATTATCCTTTAAAGTACGCCTCGTTCTCACGGCAAAGACCGATGAGGGTGGTGTTACCATCGTAAGTGTTCACCAAGCCCCTATTGACAGAAAAAGTGTGACACTCAGCACTTGATCCATTCTTGGCTATTGAGTGAT
>NZ_JAWOTC010000065.1:0-11148 GCF_033338675.1 Vibrio sp. Vb1574 | reverse complement strand
GGACGGATTCGAACCATCGAAGGCAGTGCCGGCAGATTTACAGTCTGCTCCCTTTGGCCACTCGGGAACCCCTCCAGAGGATTTTTATACTTAGTAAGATGTTTTCCCAACTCATCTCCCAAGTGCGGAGCGAATCATAGCAAACTCGCTCAGGCTGTAAAGCGTTTTTCTTACGTTTTTACGTTGAATGCTGTCTTTTTGGGCAAAGATGGTAGAAAGTCAGCGTTTTGTTTGTCCTTTGAACAGAAGAGAAGCGCACTTTTTACTTGAATTTACACTACTTGACGTTAAACACCGTATCTACTGATAAACTGTAAGCAGTTTAATGACATAAGTTTATTCGTTTAGAAGTCAATATCATGAGCATGAAAGCCACGTTATCGTTATCTGTTTTAACGCTTTCTATATTACTGAGTTCTCCATCGGTTTGCGCTGCGATGCGAGGAGGCTCAGCGGTTACTGTTGTGACTGAACAAGTAGAAACGCACGAGATCAATCAATCCTTAACTCTTATCGGCAAATTAAAGGCAGCGGAGTCTGTGGTTGTCGCATCGGAAGTCGCCGGCAAAGTGAATCAAATCGCTGTTAAAGCGAATCAAAATGTCCAGCAAGACCAGTTATTAATTAAGTTAGATGACGATAAGGCTCAAGCCGCTTTGATTGAGGCAAAGGCGTATCTAAAAGATGAACAGCGTAAGTTAAAAGAGTTCCAACGTTTGGTTAAGCGGAATGCGATTACTCAAACTGAAATCGATGCACAAAAAGCCAGTGTTGAAATAGCACAAGCGAGGCTAGATGCTGCTCAAGCCAATTTAGCTGATCTCCATATTACTGCTCCATTTTCTGGCACTGTTGGTTTTATCGATTTTAGCCGCGGCAAAATGGTCAGTGCGGGTACTGAACTTTTGACGTTGGATGATCTTTCCGTCATGGAACTGGATTTACAAGTACCGGAGCGCTATTTATCGATGCTTTCTATTAGTATGGAAGTCATCGCTAAAACCAGTGCATGGGGTAGCCAGATCTTTACTGGTCAAGTCACAGGTATTGATACGCGTATCAGCGCCGAAACACTGAATCTTCGCGTGCGTATTGAGTTTGATAACCCAGAAAATCAATTGAAGCCGGGCATGTTGATGAACGCTTCACTAGCATTTCCTGCTATTAAGGCGCCAATCATTCCTGTTCAAGCACTTGAATACTCCGGAACTAAACGTTTTGTATATGTAATTGATGAAAATAACAAAGCTACTCGTCAAGAAGTGTCGCTAGGTGCTCGTGTTGGCAACGAGGTGGTGATCGAATCTGGTGTTGAGATTGGTGACAAGATTGTGGTTCAAGGCATTGTTAACATGCGTGATGGTGTCGAAGTGAAAGAAATTGTCGCGCCACTAAAAGCGAACACCACGGATGTGACACGCAATGACAGTGAATCGGATGAGGAAGAAAACTAATGTTACTGTCCGACGTTTCAGTTAAACGCCCTGTCGCGGCGTTAGTTCTGAGCATGCTGTTGTGTGTGTTTGGCTTTGTGTCATTCACCAAATTAGCCGTTCGTGAAATGCCTGATATAGAAAGCCCAGTCGTTTCTATCAGTACGCGTTATGAGGGTGCATCTGCGACTATTATTGAAAGCCAAATTACCTCCGTTTTGGAAGACCAGCTTTCTGGGAACAGTGGAGTTGATGAAATTAGCTCCACTACTCGTAACAGCATGTCGCGTATCACGATCACGTTTGAGTTAGGTTACGATCTCAACACAGGTGTGAGCGACGTGCGTGATGCCGTGGCTCGTGCTCAGCGCTCGCTACCTGATGAAGCGGATGACCCTATTGTTTATAAGAACAATGGCTCGGGAGAGGCATCGCTCTACATCAATCTCAGTTCTGCAGAGATGGACCGTACTCAATTAACGGATTATGCCGAACGTGTATTGATGGACCGCTTTAGCCTGATCTCTGGGGTTAGCTCCATTGATCTCTCCGGTGGTTTGTACAAGGTCATGTACGTGAAGCTTAAGCCAGAACTAATGGCTGGACGTTCAGTTACAGCTTCGGACATTACATCAGCTTTACGAAGTGAGAACCTAGAAAGCCCAGGTGGTGAAGTTCGCAACGACTCAACAGTAATGTCCGTGCGTACGGCTCGTACTTATAACACGCCTGAAGATTTTCAATATCTTGTCATTAAACGCGCAAGCGACAATACACCTATCTATTTAAAAGATGTAGCAGATGTCTTCATTGGTGCAGAAAACGAAAATTCAACCTTCAAAAGTGATGGTGTAGTAAACATCAGTCTTGGTGTGGTATCGCAGTCAGACGCAAACCCGTTAGAGGTTGCTAAGCTGGTTCGTTCTGAAGTCGATAACATCCAGAAGTTCTTACCAGAAGGTACACGCCTTGCGATAGATTACGACGCGACAGTATTTATCGAGCGTTCAATCGAAGAGGTGTACAGCACGCTATTTATCACGGGCGGCTTGGTGATTTTGGTGTTGTACATTTTCATCGGCCAAGCTCGTGCAACCTTAATTCCTGCGGTTACGGTTCCTGTTTCTCTGATTTCTTCGTTCATTGCCGCGTACTACTTTGGGTTTTCTATCAACTTGATCACCTTGATGGCGTTGATATTATCGATTGGTTTGGTGGTGGATGACGCAATTGTGGTTGTAGAGAATATCTTCCACCATATTGAACGCGGTGAATCGCCATTACTCGCCGCATATAAAGGCACAAGAGAGGTTGGTTTTGCTGTTATAGCAACAACATTAGTGTTGGTGATGGTGTTCTTACCGATCTCCTTTATGGATGGCATGGTAGGTCTACTATTTACAGAGTTTTCTGTATTGCTGGCTATGTCGGTCATATTCTCCTCTTTGATTGCCCTGACGCTGACTCCTGTATTAGGTAGTCAGATTTTGAAAGCGAATGTAAAACCAAATCGATTCAATGAAGCGGTTGATCGCTTGTTTAGCAAGCTTGAGAGTGGTTATCGCGCATTATTGAAAGGCGCATTGAAAGTACGTTGGGCTGCTCCGCTGGTGATTCTAGCTTGTTTGGGCGGTAGCTATTTCTTGATGAATCAGGTACCGGCCCAGCTGACCCCACAAGAAGATCGCGGTGTTATATTCGCGTTTGTGCGCGGTGCAGATGCTACGTCATACAATCGTATGTCAGCCAATATGGATATTGTCGAAGACCGATTGATGCCATTACTAGGGCAAGGTTATCTGAAGTCATTCAGTATCCAAACGCCAGCGTTTGGTGGCCAGGCAGGAGACCAGACAGGCTTTGTGATCATGATTCTAGAAGATTGGAACGAACGTGATATCACGGCTCAGCAAGCCCTTAACAAAGTACGGAAAGAATTGGCAGGTATCCCAGATGTTCGAGTGTTCCCATTTATGCCAGGTTTCCAAGGTGGTTCGAGTGAGCCAGTTCAGTTCGTATTAGGCGGCTCTGATTACGATGAGCTCGTTGTTTGGGCTGAAATGCTAAAGAACAAAGCAGAAGAATCACCAATGATGGAAGGAGCAGAGATAGATTACTCGGAAAAAACGCCCGAGTTATTGGTTACAGTTGACCGACAGCGTGCCGCAGAGCTAGGAGTCAGTGTTCAAGACATTTCTGACACCCTAGAAATCATGCTCGGTGGTAAAAGCGAAACGACTTATGTTGAGCGTGGCGAAGAGTACGATGTGTATCTTCGCGGTGATGAAAATAGCTTTAATAATGCTGCAGATTTAAGTCAGATTTATCTGCGCACGAATAGCGGTCAGCTAGTGACGTTAGATGCGGTCACAAAAATTGAAGAAGTGGCGGCCTCTATTCGTCTTTCTCACTACAACAAACAGAAGTCCATCACTATTACTGCCAACCTGTCGGAAGGTTATACATTAGGAGATGCGCTGGATTACCTAGACCAGGAAGCCATCGACAACTTACCGGGTGACATTTCGGTGAGTTATTCGGGGGAGTCGAAAGACTTTAAAGAGAACCAAGCGAGTGTTGCTGTTGTGTTTGCATTGGCACTGCTAGTGGCGTATCTCGTGTTGGCGGCTCAGTTTGAAAGCTTCGTAAACCCGTTAGTGGTCATGTTTACGGTGCCGATGGGTGTATTTGGTGGCTTCCTTGGTTTAGTTATTATGGGCCAAGGTATGAACATTTATAGCCAGATCGGCATGATCATGTTGATTGGTATGGTGACGAAAAACGGTATTTTGATCGTAGAATTTGCCAATCAGCTACGTGATCGTGGCGTTGGGTTTGAAAAAGCGATCATTGATGCAGCTGCGCGACGTCTACGTCCAATCTTGATGACTGCGTTTACCACACTTGCTGGCGCAATTCCGTTGATCGTATCGACAGGGGCGGGTTATGAGAGCCGTATTGCCGTGGGTACGGTAATCTTTTTCGGGATGGGGTTTGCGACATTGGTGACCTTGTTTGTTATCCCGGCAATGTACCGATTGATTTCGGCGAAAACACAAGCACCAGGTCATGTAGAAGCAGAGTTAAACAAAGCAATTAGCCATGATACGAAGGGCCGTATAGCGCACCCTTAAATCAAACGTTAAAACATAAAAGCCGAGGTAATAACCTCGGCTTCTCTTTATCGGTTTAAAGTTAGCTCGGAAGCGTTCGATTAGAAGCGTTTCCCTAGGCTGATTTGTACACCTTCGTAGCTGTCGTAAAAATCTTCAAAACCCATATCCGCGACATTATAAATGTACTCTGCGCGTAACCAGATATCTTTGCTCATATCCCAATGGACACCAGCACCGATGTTGAATAGCGCGCCTGAATCATCTGTGACTTTTTGTTCGTTTGGAACATACATTTCAGCTTGAGTGCCAAGCGCAGTTACGCGACCAAACAGTGACAGCGGCGTATCGCCTAAGTTATCACTTGTTACAACAGCAGACATACCTGCTTGGTAATAGTGAAGATCTAAGTCAGTTTTTAGAGCATCGTTCTTAAGTTCATTTTGTGAATAGCGCAGAACCCCTTCAAACGCGAGGTATTGGTTTATATGGTAACCCCAGCCAACTGTGATATGTGGTGTTGACCACTCATTGTCTCTATCCGAGCCGAAATACGGTGTATCAAAACCAACGTTACCAGTACCCAGATAAAAATAAGATTGATGAGCTTGTTCTTGAGCAGCTAAAGTTGGCACGCTAATGGTCAAGGCAGACAATAATAGAATGGCGTTTTTCATAACTAGACGATAACCTTGGTAAAAGACCGTTGTAATGATTTGTTTAAATGTTAATTTAATCAATAGGATGGATGGTAATTATCATATCAGCTTTTATCAAAGGTAGTGATTTTAGAATGGGAATTGTTGCGCTAAAGCATACTTCTTACTCATGACTACCGACTAACTAGATATGGTGACGAAAGCTAGCTAAATAAGAGAGAAGGAAAGGAAAGTGGCTGAATTCAAATACAAAAACTTGACTCAAGAAGAACAAGATAAGTTAGACGCGGCGACATTTCGCCGTTTATTGGCGCATTTAGATGCTAACAAAGACGTACAAAACATCGACCTGATGATCCTTGCGGGCTTCTGTCGCAACTGCTTTAGCAAATGGTATAAATCTGAGGCTGAAAATCTCGGTTTGGATTTAGATATTGATGACGCTCGCGAACGTGTTTACGGCATGACTTACGATGAATGGAAACAAAATCATCAACCAGCGGCAACGCCAGAACAATTGGCTGCGTTTGAAGCGCGCCAGAAAAAGTAAAACCCAGCGATAAAAACAGCCCACATGAAGTTGGGCTGTTTTTTAAAGTCCAGTTTGCACGTTAAGCGTTAGTTGAGCCGCAACAAGCTGGCTCAACGCAACCTTTTGCTTGAATGACTTCGAGTTGAGCTAAGTAAGGTTGAATATCGCCGATGTTCTCTTTTACCCATGTTAAGTCATAATACGTATCTAGGTAACGCTCTCCAGAATCACATAGAAGCGTCACGATAGAACCCTTCTCACCGCGTTGTTTCATCTCACAAGCCAATTGCAGCACACCGTAAAGATTGGTGCCTGTTGATGCGCCGACTTTACGCCCAATCAGCTGAGATACCCAATGGGCGGTTGCCACACTGGCTGCGTCTGGAATTTTGCGCATTTCATCAATGACACCAGCAATAAAACTTGGTTCGACACGTGGTCGCCCGATACCTTCAATTTTGCTGCCAGTATCGCCTTTCAATGAGTGATTTCCTGACTGGAAAGCATCGTAAAACACTGAGTTTTCAGGGTCTACCACGCAAAGCTTAGTGTCGTATTTTTGGTAACGAATAAAACGGCCAATGGTTGCTGATGTGCCGCCTGTTCCAGGACTCATCACTACCCAGCTAGGAATCGGGTGATCTTCTAACTCCATTTGGCTAAAGATAGAGTTCGCGATGTTGTTGTTACCGCGCCAGTCAGTAGCGCGTTCAGCATAAGTAAACTGGTCCATGTAGTGACCATTTAGTTCTTGAGCCAAGCGTCGAGACTCGTCATAAATCTGATCTGATCGTTCAACAAGGTGCGCTTTACCACCGTAAAATTCAATTTGTTCGATCTTTTTACGTGCAGTGGTTTTCGGCATGACGGCAATGAACGGTAAGCCAAGTAAACGCGCAAAATACGCTTCCGAAACGGCAGTGCTGCCTGAGGACGCCTCGATTACAGTGGTTTCAGGACCAATCCATCCATTACAAATAGCATAAAGAAACAATGAGCGCGCCAATCGATGCTTAAGAGAGCCTGTTGGATGCGTGCTCTCATCTTTTAGGTAGATATCGATACCATCAAGAGAAGGCAGTTCAAGTTTAAATAAATGAGTATCAGCAGAACGTTGAAAGTCTGCTTCAATTTTACGCACTGCATTGTTGATCCAGTTGTGGTCAGTACACATGGCGTCTCTCCTTGGAAATCGATAGATAAGCATTAGATGGGAATAATTTACCTATAATACGAGAGAAAAACTTTGCTATAGTTGCCGATAATGACTATTTTGATAGAAAAGTTTTCTACACTTCGTGGGTTTTATAGGATGAGTTTGGATCGGGTCGATAAACAGCTGCTTGCGTTGTTACAAACCGACAGCACCTTGTCATTAAATGAGTTAGCAGAGCAGGTAAATCTGACAACGACGCCATGTTGGAAGCGTTTGAAAAGGTTGGAAGAAGAGGGCTACATCGAAAAACGCGTGGCGTTGTTAAGTACAGAAAAGCTCGAGCTATCTTTCATTGCATTTGTTCAGTTAAAAACGATTGATCATTCCGAAGGTTGGTATCACCATTTTGTTACAACTGTGAGTGACTTTCCTGAGGTAATGGAGTTTTATCGTATGGCTGGCGAGTATGACTACATGATGAAAGTACTAGTCAAAGATATGAAGTGTTTTGACGAATTCTATAAGCGGTTAGTTAATAGCGTAAAAGGGCTATCTAATGTGACTTCAACATTTGCTATGGAGTCCATTAAATACACAACAGAGTTACCAATCCTAAAATAACTCGCCCTATAAGAATTCTATCTAATGTTAATTCTACCTTTTAGTATTTTAAATGTTAAAAGGTAGTTTGATTATGCTTTTAAAACTATTTCCTACCAGATTTTTATAAATATAAACGATATTTATTCTCTCTTCTATTTTTCATTAACCATTTGTTTTTGCAGTCCATTAATCCTATACATCATAACGAAAGAAAAAATAACGCAATTTTTTCTCTTTCTTTTTCATGTTTTATTTTATTGAATATTAATTTTTACTAAATTAATGGAAGAGTTTGATTTAAACGTTTGCTTTTTGTGTTTTCATGTAATTTGGTCGCTATTTTTGATTATTTGTTTTTAGGATTAATACAGTAGCAATTACTTAAGTAATAAAGTACTCAAAAATGGGGATAGTGATTAATAAAACATCGTATTATTATCGCCCCATCTTGTATGTAACAAAGTATTACTAAAAATGAACAGAAATTACTATTTGCTTTTTCTCGCAGCTTTACTCGCTGGCTGTGGCGGTGGGGGAGACTCTAAGCCGAACAATACGAAGACACCAACTACGATAACAAAGCAGAACCGTCCGCAATTAAAAGTGGAAGACACGGTGTTGAAGTTTGAAGGAGTGGGAACGGTTACTGAAGCAAAACTGAGCAATGTACATGGGTCGGTATCTTACCAAGTCATTGATTCTAATCCACCAAATGTCGTGAAAATTAATGACTCAGGAATACTACAAATTCTGCGCCCAGGAACGGCGACTATTCTTGCTACAGATAGTAGCTCTGCTTATGAATCTTCTGAAGCAAGATTTTCTGTCACTGTAGAGCGAGGCATCAATACTGAACTTTCAGTGAGTGATCTGAATTTCAATGCGATTGAGTCAGAAGGAAAAGCGTTGATCGTCCGTGGCCAAAAAGGCGAACTGAGTTATGAGGTAGAAAGTGGTCATAACTTGATTCGTGTTGATGAGAACGGTTCGGTATATTCATTAGGTTCAGTTGGTCAGGCATCGGTGCTGATTACTGATTCAGGTAACGACTTTTACTTGCCGAAACAAGTTCGCGCTACGGTTAAGCTGCATGCAGTAGCTCCGGGGCAATTACAGTTCGCTTTGCTTGAAGACGAGTATCGAGAAGGGTTGACGTTAGAACCAGTGCGTCTAGATAAAGCTCAAACGCAACGTATTTCTTACAAAATTATAAATAGCGTACCAGACAGCAAGGTGGCCGAGTTGCTAGACCCTGAAACGGGTTTACTTCTTGTTCATAATGTTGGTCGATTAACGGTTGAAGCGACTGCAACTTACAGCGACGCGTTTCTGGATAAACAGCAAACAGCGCAATTTTTTGTGGATGTAAAACAAGGCAAGCGTCAAGAAATCAGGGCAGCGGATATCGTCACAACTTATGAGGAAGGTGGACGAATTTTCCCTAAGGTGACGAACGCCTACGGTGACTATGAGCTGAGAATCATTCGTGGTGAAGACGTTGTCGCTAAAACTGAAAATGGTGAAGCATTACTGATCAAAGGTGTTGGTGCTGCTGAAGTGGAAATTTACGAGCATGACATGCGTAATTATCCTGCAAGCAAAACTCGCTTTGATCTTGAAGTTAATCGCGCGCCTCATCCCGTTATAAAAGACATTGAAATGCCGCTTACCTATCAACCAAATCTTTCAATCTCTCTGGCGTTTAAAGGGCAAAAAGGTAACGTAAATCTAGTTAGCAGCTTACCTAATGGCTTACGAATGACTGACGGCAAGTTGGAGGTAGTGACTGCGGGTGAGTACGACCTTAAGTTTGAAGACGATGGTGGGGAGTTCTACCAACCTATTCAATTTAATGTCGTCATTAAAGTTGCAAAGGCTGAAGGCCAACCCATGGCAACGCACGATTATGACGTTGTATACAGCAACAAATACAGTTTTGATCTTCACCGTGATTTTGGTTTGAGTGCTGACGAGCAAATTGAGATTGTAGATAACACCGCACCAGATGTTGTCGGTGGTTTTAGTGAAGGACGTCTCCATGTGTATAAAGCGGGTAAAGCGACGCTAACTGTGCGCAGAAAAGAGAGCGCGAATTATACCGTTGGTCCTGATCAAAAAGTCTACGTGACAATTTTGAGTGCGCCGAGCCGAATTGAAGTTCAATCCGATGTGGAAGAGATTTGGAAGGTTGGCCAAACATTTGTTGCGCCGAAAATCTCTGGTACGGTTGGGGAAGTTACGTACCGATTTGCAGACAACGCAGCAACAGATGTGGTTTCCTTAAACAGCCAAACGGGTGCCATGCAAATTCTTAACGCGGGTAGCACAAAAATTATTGTTTCGGATGCGGGGGACGACAAAGTGGATCCGGGTGAAAGTAGTTTCTCGGTCACGATTAAACAAGGCACAAACCCTGTATCGGTTACTTACCCAACGGTAGAATTCTCCGCTGGTAGTGTTATCTCACCAGTGATGAGTGGTGGGACTGCGAAGGCAAGTTACCGTCTTATTAACCAAAAAGACCCTGTGGTCGAGCTAGTTTCTCCTGATACAGGGCGTTTGAAAATCCTGCATGCAGGCACGTACCAATTAGAGGTTACTCTTACTGGGCGCAACTACAAAGCTAAAACAATCGTCGTAAATGGCACTATTAACAAAGCGAATCACCCTGGTTTAAGTGCTTATACAATGAAGGTGGAATTTGAACCATTTAAAAAGGTTAAGCTAGACTTTGGTACACCAATAGGAAACCGCAGCTATCAAATATCCAGCTCAACAATTAAAGGAGTCGCTTCATTAGATGTTGATAAGGAAGAGCTGACGTTACTTGACCTCCCACCAGTAAAAAGACGTTGGATTTCTCTCGACGTTTCGGAAGGAGAATCTCGAGATTACAAAGCGTTGGAAAGTAAGAAAGTCCAGCTGTATCTAAGCTTTGCAGATGAAGGTGTTGCGGATCAATATACATTGCTTGAAACTGAACAAACAGTATTGTTTAGCACGCTAAATGCACGTGAGTTTTCTAACTTAGAAGAAAGTGAGTTTGGTTTGATGAACGTTCGTTCAGTGCGTGAGCCAACGGACGAAGAATTGAAATTATACGGCAAAGGTAAGATTGCACTACTTGCATTCAAGCCGGTGGGTAACGATGACCAAACTCTAATAAAAGGAGCGTGGGTACACTTAGCTCGATTTGATGGATGTACATCAGAGCTGTTCGAAGATGATCTCAAGCCTTTTGAAGCAATTGACTATGATGACCCAGGGTACTGCACCAGCGGCAGCACGATTCGTATGACTCGGTTCTTAATAATTGATGACTCGAAGATGGAAAAGGTAGAGTATGAGTTAGTAGCACCTGTGATTACTTACCGTCGTGGGGTGCGTGAATTTTTAGCAACGAATAAAGGTGGATTCTATGCCGACCCAAATGTCATTTACGGGAAAGGCGAATATGGTTACCCGAAATCACTTTATGAATGGTCGGTTGTTAACATGAAGTATCAACCAAATTAATCATCGTTTGATACCCATTAAAAAAGGAGTGCGGAACAGCACTCCTTTTTTCGTCTAGCGTGTGCCGTCCTAAATAAGGTTGACACTTTCCACCCCAAAATTGGAGAGTGTTATGAAATCAACAACTAAAAGAACT
>NZ_JAWOTC010000064.1:0-13748 GCF_033338675.1 Vibrio sp. Vb1574 | reverse complement strand
TGAAAAACGTGACACCAATTCAAAGTCGCGTCGAAGAATTCCAACCTGAAGAAAAATTTGATGGCGTTTTGAGTCGAGCTTTTGCTTCAATGACAGACATGGTGGAATGGTGCCACCATTTGCCGAAACAAGAGCACGGGGTGTTTCTAGCGCTGAAAGGACAGCACCCTAAAGATGAAATGGATCAGCTTCCTGAATGGTGCAGTGTGACAGAGATCATATCTTTGGCTGTTCCTGAGTTGGAAGGTGATCGTCATCTAGTAATCTTATCGCGCAAGGAAAATTAGCGAGGTAATCGTGGGTAAAATTGTAGCAATCGCCAACCAGAAAGGTGGGGTCGGCAAAACAACAACGTGCATTAACTTAGCGGCTTCGATGGCGGCAACAAAGCGCAAGGTTTTGGTGATCGATCTCGACCCGCAAGGCAATGCTACGATGGCCAGTGGCGTGGATAAGTATATGGTCGACGCCACCGCATACGATCTTTTGGTCGAAGATACACCGTTCGATCAAGTCGTTTGTACCCAAACAACAGGGAAGTATGATTTGATCGCGGCGAACGGAGACGTAACCGCGGCAGAAATCAAATTGATGGAAGTTTTCGCTCGTGAAGTGCGTCTAAAAAATGCATTGTCGTCAGTTCGCGATAACTATGATTTCATCTTTATTGATTGTCCTCCTTCTCTAAACCTTCTTACAATCAATGCGATGGCGGCAGCTGACTCTGTGCTGGTGCCGATGCAATGTGAATACTTTGCGTTAGAAGGTTTAACTGCTCTTATGGATACAATCAGCAAGTTAGCGGCTGTTGTGAATGAAAACCTAAAAATCGAAGGTTTATTGCGTACCATGTACGACCCACGCAACCGCTTATCGAATGAAGTATCCGATCAACTTAAAAAACACTTTGGGAATAAAGTTTACCGTACTGTCATTCCGCGTAATGTTCGTTTGGCTGAAGCGCCAAGTCACGGTAAGCCAGCAATGTACTACGATAAGTACTCCGCAGGTGCCAAAGCGTATCTTGCTCTAGCGGGCGAAATGCTCCGCCGCGAAGAAATCCCAGTTTAACTCTAACCTAAGGAATTCAATCCCATGTCTAAGCGTGGTCTCGGAAAAGGACTGGATGCGTTATTGTCGACCAGTTCGTTTGCTCGTGAAAAACAGCATATTGCATCGCATAGCCAAGAATTATCGGCAGACGGTGAGTTAACCGATTTAGCGATTGGTCAATTGCAGCCGGGCGTATACCAACCGCGTAAAGATATGGCGCCTGAAGCGCTAGAAGAACTAGCGGCTTCGATTCAATCACAAGGCATTATTCAACCAATCGTGGTTCGCCAGGTCGAAAATGGTCAGTTTGAGATCATTGCAGGTGAGCGCCGCTGGCGTGCTGCAAGGCAGGCGGGTTTAAAACGCGTGCCGTGTTTGGTGAAAAAAGTTGAAGATCGTGCCGCCATCGCCATGGCGTTGATTGAAAACATTCAACGTGAAGACTTGAATGTGATTGAGGAAGCCCAAGCGCTTGAGCGTCTACAAGATGAATTCACGCTGACACATCAGCAAGTGGCCGATGTGATTGGTAAATCAAGAACGACGGTGAGTAACCTATTACGTCTGAATCAGTTGGAAGTTGATGTAAAAGGTCTGGTTGCAGATAAAAAATTGGAAATGGGTCATGCTCGAGCTCTGTTAGCGTTAGAAGGCGAACAGCAAGTCGAAGTAGCTCAACAAGTGGCTAAGAAGCAAATGACTGTTCGCCAAACTGAACAGTTAGTAAAAAAGTGCTTAGCCCCACAAAATGAGCAAAAAGGGCAACAAGAGGATACCGAAGCCGAGCAAATGTCGCATAAATTGAGTCAGCTGCTTGATGCAAAAGTTTCTCTTACCCGTTCTGCAAACGGAAAAGCGAAATTGACGATAAGTCTTGATGAGCCTCACAAATTGGACCAACTAATTGCCAAGCTTGAGGCCTAGATGAGATAATTGATTTAGGTCAATTAATCTAATTAATCGAATTTTGTGCGAAAGTTGTCGTTTTGTAAACAAAACTGTAAGTTTTTGATGCAATCGAATTGCTTTACGTTGAACTGAACGTATAATTTTCGCCAATTTCCCAGCACAGAGAGTTAAGTGCGAAGTGGATATTACTAGAGGTACGAATACATGGTAGCTGCGTTAGCTAGACCAGGACGAGAGCTCGCAAGGCAATTGTTAATGATCCAGTCTGGCGCGGTTATTTTTGTGGCAGCAGGAATGGCGGTAGCCATAAATCCTGACTGGGGATTTTCAGCGCTGATTGGCGGAGGCATTTTTGTTGTTGCCAATGCAGTATTCGCGCTGTGTGCTTTCATGTTTAGTGGAGCTCGCGCTGCCAAGCGCATCGCTGCTTCCTTCTATACGGGTGAAGTACTGAAAATTCTCATCACGGTTGCACTGTTCTATGTTGCCTACATGTATATGCAGGTGGAACTTGTTCCCCTCAAACTAACCTATTTGCTGGTACTAGGTATTAATATCTGTGCACCAGTGCTATTCATTAACAACAAAAAATAGGATGAGTTATGGCTGCGCCAGGTGAAGCGCTAACATCGTCCGGTTACATTGCCCACCACCTTTCTAACCTATCGCTATACAAGTTGGGTTTAGTAGGGTCGGAGACAAGTTTCTGGAACGTACATATCGATAGCCTGTTTTTTTCTTGGTTTACTGGTTTAATCTTCCTCGGAATTTTTTACAAAGTAGCAAAGAGAACAACAGCGGGTGTACCGGGTAAGCTTCAGTGTGCTGTAGAAATGATCGTTGAATTTGTCGCCGATAACGTCAAAGACACGTTCCATGGACGCAACCCACTGATCGCGCCTTTAGCACTGACTATCTTTTGTTGGGTATTTTTGATGAACGTGATGGACTTAGTTCCTATCGACTTCTTACCATACCCAGCAGAGCATTGGCTAGGTATTCCTTACCTTAAGGTTGTACCGTCTGCTGATGTGAATATCACCATGGCTATGGCTCTAGGCGTTTTTGCATTGATGATTTACTACAGCATCAAAGTAAAAGGTCTAGGTGGATTCGCAAAAGAACTTGCACTACATCCATTCAATCACCCACTGATGATTCCGTTTAACCTACTAATTGAAGTGGTATCGCTATTAGCGAAACCTCTATCACTTGGTATGCGTCTATTCGGTAACATGTTCGCGGGTGAGGTTGTATTCATTCTTTGTGCGGCAATGCTACCATGGTACTTACAATGGATGGGTTCACTACCGTGGGCAATCTTCCATATCTTGGTTATTACGATTCAAGCCTTCGTATTCATGATGTTGACAATTGTTTACCTGTCAATGGCACACGAAGATCCTGATCATTAATTTTTTTAAAGCTTTTTATTTGGGCACTAAGCCAACAACTATAAATTGGAGATAGTAATGGAAACTTTACTGAGCTTTTCTGCAATCGCCGTAGGTATTATCGTCGGTCTTGCTTCTCTTGGTACAGCGATTGGTTTCGCACTGCTAGGTGGTAAATTCCTAGAAGGTGCTGCACGTCAACCAGAAATGGCTCCTATGCTACAAGTTAAGATGTTCATCATCGCGGGTCTACTTGATGCGGTTCCAATGATCGGTATCGTAATCGCGCTACTATTCACTTTCGCAAACCCATTCGTTGGTCAACTAGGTTAATCACCTTTAACTCGGGACGGGCGATTATCGCTTGTCACTGATTAACACTAAGTCCAAATAGAGGGGTAGCTGTTGTGAACATAAACGCAACTCTGCTAGGTCAAGCAATCTCGTTCGCACTATTTGTGTGGTTCTGCATGAAGTATGTATGGCCACCATTGATGCAAGCGATCGAAGAGCGTCAGAAGAAAATTGCTGATGGTCTTCAAGCAGCAGAACGTGCTGCGAAAGACTTGGATCTAGCACAAGCCAACGCTTCTGATCAATTGAAAGAAGCGAAGCGCACAGCAACTGAGATCATCGAACAAGCGAACAAACGTAAGTCTCAAATTCTTGATGAAGCTCGCGAGGAAGCTCAGGCAGAACGCCAGAAAATCCTAGCGCAAGCAGAAGCAGAACTTGAAGCTGAACGCAATCGTGCACGCGATGAGCTGCGCAAACAAGTTGCTACTCTGGCTGTAGCTGGTGCTGAGAAAATCCTTGAGCGTTCTATCGATAAAGATGCGCAAAAAGATATTCTCGACAACATTACTGCAAAACTTTAAGTCTGGGGGCGCATATGTCTGATTTGACTACTATCGCACGCCCCTATGCTAAAGCAGCCTTCGACTTTGCTTTAGAGAAAGACCAGTTGGACCAATGGGGCCAAATGTTATCTTTTGCTGCTGAAGTGGCCAAAAACGAACAAATGAACGAACTACTAACGGGTTCGGTTTCTGCTGATAAAATGGCAGAAATTTTTGTTGCAGTTTGCGGCGAACAAGTTGATGCGCACGGTCAAAACCTTTTGAAGGTAATGGCTGAGAATGGTCGTTTAGCGGCCCTTCCTGATGTTTGTAAAGAGTTTTTTACTCTGAAAAAAGAACATGAGAAAGAAATTGATGTTGAAGTAATTTCAGCAACAGAGCTTTCTGATGAACAACTTGCAAACATTGGCAGCAAACTTGAAAAGCGTCTTGAACGCAAAGTGAAGCTGAATTGCAGTGTAGATGAGACCCTACTTGGTGGGGTTATTATTCGAGCCGGAGACCTAGTCATCGATGACTCAGCGCGTGGTCGTTTGAACCGCCTGAGCGATGCATTGCAGTCTTAATGGGGATTGGAGCATGCAACTTAATTCCACGGAAATTAGCGATCTGATCAAACAACGTATCGAATCTTTCGAAGTTGTTAGTGAAGCTCGCAACGAGGGTACTATCGTATCGGTAAGCGATGGTATCATCCGCATCCACGGCCTAGCGGACGTGATGCAAGGTGAAATGATTGAATTACCGGGTGGCCGTTATGCACTGGCACTTAACCTTGAGCGTGACTCGGTTGGTGCGGTTGTAATGGGCCCATATGCTGACCTTAAGGAAGGCATGAAAGTTACAGGTACTGGCCGCATTCTTGAAGTGCCAGTTGGTCCAGAACTACTAGGCCGCGTAGTAAACACGCTGGGTGAGCCTATCGATGGTAAAGGTCCAATCGAAGCGAAAATGACTTCGCCTGTAGAAGTGATCGCACCAGGTGTAATCGACCGTAAATCGGTAGACCAACCTGTGCAAACTGGTTATAAGTCAGTTGACTCAATGATCCCAATCGGTCGTGGTCAGCGTGAGCTTATCATCGGTGACCGTCAGATTGGTAAAACAGCACTGGCGATCGACGCGATCATCAACCAGAAAGACTCTGGTATTTTCTCTATCTACGTAGCAATCGGTCAGAAAGCATCGACTATCGCTAACGTTGTTCGCAAACTAGAAGAGCACGGCGCACTACAAAATACTATCGTTGTAGTTGCATCAGCTTCTGAATCTGCAGCGCTTCAATACCTAGCGCCTTACGCAGGTTGTGCGATGGGTGAATACTTCCGCGATCGCGGTGAAGACGCACTGATTGTTTACGATGATCTATCTAAGCAAGCGGTAGCTTACCGTCAGATCTCTCTACTACTTAAACGTCCACCAGGCCGTGAGGCATTCCCAGGTGACGTATTCTACTTACACTCGCGTCTACTAGAGCGTGCAGCTCGTGTAAACGAAGAGTACGTAGAGCGTTTCACTAACGGTGAAGTGAAAGGTAAGACTGGTTCTTTGACTGCTCTTCCTATCATCGAAACTCAAGCAGGTGACGTTTCAGCATTCGTACCGACTAACGTAATCTCGATTACTGATGGTCAGATCTTCCTACAAACTGAGCTATTCAACGCTGGTGTTCGTCCTGCTGTTGACCCTGGTATCTCAGTATCTCGTGTAGGTGGTTCAGCTCAGACGAAAATCATCAAGAAACTATCAGGTGGTATCCGTACAGCACTAGCTGCATACCGTGAACTAGCGGCATTTGCTCAGTTCTCTTCTGACCTTGATGACGCAACGAAGAAACAGCTAGACCATGGTCAAAAAGTTACAGAACTAATGAAGCAGAAGCAGTACGCTCCAATGTCTGTATTTGACCAAGCTCTAACTATCTTCGCGGCAGAGCGCGGTTACCTTGATGATGTAGAACTTAACAAAGTTCTAGATTTCGAGGCGGCTCTACTATCGTACGCTCGCGGTCAATACGCTGAACTAGCAGCTGAGATCGACAAGTCTGGCGCTTACAACGATGAAATCGAAGCTCAGTTGAAGAAACTGACTGACGACTTCAAAGCAACCCAAACTTGGTAATTAGGTCGGTGGCAGTTTCTGCCACCAACTAACGGAGAGTAACGATGGCCGGCGCAAAAGAGATACGTAATAAAATCGGTAGTGTTAAAAGCACTCAGAAAATTACGAAAGCGATGGAAATGGTAGCAGCTTCAAAAATGCGTCGTTCTCAAGATGCAATGGAAGCTTCTCGTCCATACGCTGAAACAATGCGTAAAGTGATCGGTCATGTGGCTAACGCAAACCTAGAGTACCGTCATCCGTACCTAGAAGAGCGTGAAGCTAAACGTGTTGGTTACATCATCGTTTCGACAGACCGTGGTCTGTGTGGTGGTTTGAACATTAACGTGTTCAAAAAAGCCGTTACAGACATGCAAGCATGGAGAGAGAAAGGTGCTGAGATTGAGCTAGCCGTTGTTGGCTCAAAAGCAACAGCTTTCTTTAAACATGGTGGCGCAAAAGTTGCGGCACAGGTTTCTGGTCTTGGAGATAATCCAAGCCTACAAGACCTAATCGGCTCTGTTGGCGTAATGCTGAAGAAATACGATGAAGGTGAACTGGACCGTCTATATGTAGTATTCAACAAGTTTGTTAATACTATGGTTCAGCAACCAACGATCGATCAATTGCTACCTTTGCCTAAATCGGACAGCGAAGAGATGCAGCGTGAGCATTCATGGGACTACATCTATGAGCCTGAACCAAAACCTCTACTGGATACGCTATTAGTGCGTTACGTAGAGTCTCAGGTATACCAAGGTGTGGTTGAGAACCTTGCTTGTGAGCAAGCGGCTCGAATGATTGCGATGAAGGCTGCAACGGATAACGCAACCAGTTTGATTGACGATTTGGAACTTGTGTACAACAAAGCCCGTCAGGCTGCGATTACACAAGAACTATCAGAAATCGTTGGTGGTGCAGCTGCGGTTTAAGCTTAGGTAAAACGAAATAGTTTAGAGGATTAACGATGGCTACAGGTAAGATCGTACAGATCATCGGTGCGGTAGTCGACGTAGAGTTCCCACAGAGCAATGTACCTAGTGTATATGACGCTCTAAACGTAACGGACTCAAAAGAGCGTCTAGTTCTTGAAGTTCAACAACAGCTAGGCGGTGGCGTAGTTCGTTGTATCGTAATGGGTAGCTCTGATGGTTTACGTCGTGGAGTTGAAGTGGTTAACACTGGCGCTCCAATTTCAGTACCAGTAGGTACTAAAACTCTAGGTCGTATCATGAACGTCCTAGGTGACGCGATTGACGAGCGTGGTGAAGTGGGTGCGGAAGAGGTTTACTCTATCCACCGTAGTGCACCAAGCTACGAAGAGCAATCAAACGAAATTGCACTTCTAGAAACGGGCGTTAAAGTAATCGACCTAATTTGTCCATTCGCTAAGGGTGGTAAAATCGGTCTATTCGGTGGTGCAGGTGTAGGTAAGACCGTTAACATGATGGAACTTATCAACAACATCGCACTACAGCACTCAGGTCTATCAGTATTTGCTGGTGTTGGTGAGCGTACTCGTGAAGGTAACGATTTCTACTACGAGATGCAGGAAGCGGGCGTTGTAAACGTTGAGAAGCCTGAAGAATCAAAAGTAGCGATGGTTTACGGTCAGATGAACGAGCCACCAGGTAACCGTCTACGTGTTGCACTGACTGGTCTAACAATGGCAGAGCGTTTCCGTGACGAAGGTCGTGACGTACTACTGTTCATTGATAACATCTACCGTTACACACTTGCAGGTACAGAGGTATCAGCACTACTAGGTCGTATGCCTTCTGCGGTAGGTTACCAGCCAACTCTTGCAGAAGAGATGGGTGTACTTCAGGAGCGTATCACGTCAACGAAATCAGGTTCTATCACGTCTGTACAGGCGGTATACGTACCAGCGGATGACTTGACTGACCCGTCTCCAGCAACAACGTTCGCGCACTTGGATGCAACGGTTGTACTTAACCGTAACATCGCTGCAATGGGTCTATACCCTGCGATCGACCCGCTAGATTCAACATCTCGTATGCTTGATCCACTAGTAGTTGGTCAAGATCACTACGAAGTTGCTCGTGGTGTTCAGCAGACTCTTCAGCGCTACAAAGAGCTGAAAGATATCATTGCTATCCTAGGTATGGACGAGCTATCTGAAGAAGATAAGCAAGTTGTATCTCGTGCACGTAAGATTGAGCGTTTCCTAACTCAGCCTTACCACGTAGCAGAAGTATTTACAGGTGACCCTGGTATTTACGTACCTCTAAAAGAGACTCTACGTGGCTTTAAAGGTCTACTAGCTGGTGAATACGACGACATTCCTGAGCAGGCATTTATGTACTGCGGTAGCATCGACGATGCTATTGAGAATGCGAAGAAGCTATAAGGCTAACTAGGAGGCGATATGGCAGCAATAACCTTTCACCTAGACGTAGTAAGCGCTGAGAAGAAAATCTTCTCTGGTCGTGTTGAAACGTTTCAGGTGACCGGTAGCGAAGGTGAACTTGGTATTTTCCATGGTCACACACCGCTGCTGACCGCTATCAAGCCTGGTATGGTGCGTATTGTGAAACAGCACGGCCACGAAGAAATTATTTATGTTTCTGGTGGTATGGTAGAGATTCAGCCTGGTACAGCGACTGTACTAGCTGATACAGCTATCCGTGGTGAAGAGCTAGACGCAGCGAAGGCAGAAGAAGCCAAACGCCGCGCTGAGGAGCAAATCCAGAATCAGCATGGTGACATGGACTTCGCACAAGCGGCCAGTGAACTGGCTAAAGCCATTGCTCAGCTACGAGTTATCGAGCTGACAAAAAAGCGTCGCTAAGCTCAATTAGCAACGTTGCATGAAAAAAGGCGGCCAATTGGTCGCCTTTTTGATTAATTTTAGTTGGAAATTTACCTTACTCCATTAACTATTTTAAAAGAGCTGTTTAAAATAACGGCCAATTAACATAAAACGTCAATAGGTTATCAATGAAATTCAGTGCTGTGATTCTTGCAGCGGGTAAAGGTACCCGTATGCATTCGAACATGCCTAAAGTGCTACACACTTTGGCAGGCAAGCCAATGGCAAAACATGTGATTGATACATGTACAGGTCTAGGTGCACAAAATATCCACTTGGTCTTTGGTCACGGTGGTGATCAAATGCAAACCACTCTTGCAGAAGAGCCTGTAAATTGGGTGCTTCAAGCGGAGCAGTTAGGAACTGGTCATGCGGTTGATCAAGCATCTCCTCGCTTTGAAGACGATGAAAAAATCCTCGTGCTTTACGGTGATGTTCCACTGATTTCAGCTGAAACGATTGAAAACCTATTAGATGCACAGCCAACAGGCGGTATTGCGCTACTAACAGTGATTCTAGATAACCCGACAGGCTACGGTCGTATTATCCGTAAGAATGGTCCTGTTGTGGCGATCGTTGAACAAAAAGATGCAACAGAAGAACAAAAACAAATTAAAGAGATCAACACTGGCGTGATGGTTGCGACTGGTGGGGATCTTAAGCGTTGGTTGTCTGGCTTAAACAACAACAACGCACAAGGCGAATACTACCTAACTGACGTTATTGCAGCTGCACACGATGAAGGTCGTGCCGTTGAGGCAGTACACCCAGTCAATGCCATTGAGGTGGAAGGGGTCAATGACCGCGCACAGCTTGCTCGTCTAGAGCGCGCTTTCCAGTCAATGCAAGCTCAGAAGCTACTAGAGCAAGGTGTCATGCTACGCGATCCAGCACGCTTTGATTTGCGTGGTGAGTTACAGTGCGGTATGGACTGTGAAATCGACGTGAATGTTATCGTCGAAGGTAAAGTTTCACTGGGTGATAACGTGGTTATCGGTGCGGGTTGTGTACTGAAAGATTGTGAAATCGACGACAACACCATCGTTCGCCCTTACAGTGTGATTGAAGGTGCAACGGTTGGTGAAGAATGTACGGTTGGTCCATTTACTCGCCTTCGTCCTGGTGCTGAAATGCGTAACGATTCCCATGTGGGTAACTTCGTTGAAGTGAAAAATGCGCGCATCGGAGAAGGTTCAAAAGCGAACCACCTAACTTACTTAGGTGATGCAGAGATCGGCCAACGTACTAACATCGGTGCAGGTACTATCACTTGTAACTACGATGGTGCGAACAAGTTTAAAACCATCATCGGTAATGATGTTTTTGTTGGTTCTGATAGCCAGCTGGTGGCGCCTGTCACTATCGCTGATGGCGCAACCATCGGTGCTGGCACGACACTAACAAAAGATGTTGAAGAAGGTGAGTTAGTAATTACTCGCGTCAAAGAACGCAAAATTACTGGCTGGCAGCGTCCTGTAAAACAGAAATAAGCATTACCTACACTCTGTCTCTATATTGTCAAAGCCGCTCAACAAGAGCGGCTTTGTTGTTTCTAGCTAAGGCTTCATCGCTAGTAGCTAGGAATGGCAATACGTTTTTCGAGCCAACGAACGGCTTGAGATACAAATAGGATGAGTAACAAGTACTCCAAAACGAGGAAGGTATAAATCTCTAAGGGTAAGTACTCATTCACCACCAGCTCATTAGCACGGCGAGTGAGATCGCTTAAACCAATCACGCTGACTAAAGAACTCATCTTGAGGATGTAGACAAATTGATTGCCCAGTGGTGGGAGAATTTGCCGAAACGCTTGGGGAAGAATTACCAAGCGCATCTTTTGCCAATAGCTTAAGCCCAAAGATTCAGCCGCTTCATGCTGGCCACGGCTGATAGCTTGTATTCCACCGCGAAATACTTCCGCCATAAACGCGCTCTCAGCGATAGTCAGTGCAATAACACCCGCCCAAAAGTGATTGAGTGAGACATCCAATAGCGTAGGCATGCCGTAATACACCCAAAGTAGTAAGACTAAAACTGGCACTGAACGGATCACCTCGACGTAAATACGGTTTATCCACTTCAGAGAGGCTGAGTCCGACAGAGCGGGTAACGCAACGATCAGACCCAAGCTCATCGCAAACAACATACTGAGGAGTGATACCTGAATGGTGTCATTAAACCCAGCGATTAAAAACTTTAGATTGGTGAGTCCTTGATCCGTCGAAGGGTCAAGTACATACCAGCCCCATTGATAATCTGAACAACCAGTGAGTAATAGCAGTGAAAACAGCCATAGAGTTCGAAACGTCACATTTACTCCCTGAATTAACTAAAAAACTTCCTTTGTTGCTGCTATGTTATCAGTAGAGCTCTAATAAAGGTTAATTATTAAACCGTATAAGGTCATTATTTTTAAGGGAATAAAAATGAGAAAGATTTTACTAGTGCTAGGAATGTGTTTGCTTGCTGCGACTCAAGTCGCTCACGCTGAAAGCCGTCTTCAATCTATTTTAGACAATGGCGTACTCCGAGTTGGAACGACGGGAGATTGGAATCCGATGACGATGAAAGACCCCGCGACAAACAGTTATCGTGGCTTCGATATCGATGTAACAACAGAACTTGCTAAAGATCTCGGTGTAAAAGTGGAGTATGTTCCCACGGATTGGAAGACGCTAGTTAATGGCATTACCGCCAACAAATACGATATTACTGGCAGCGCATCTCTGAACATGTCGCGCGCGAAAGTAGCTGGATACAGCCAGCCGTATTTCTACCTTGCCTTTGTACCTGTGGTGCAAAAGAAAGATCTCGCCAAATTCTCTGATTGGGCGGATTTTAATAAACCAGAAGTAAAAGTCGCGGCGACGTTAGGTACGGTACAAGAAAAAATGGTGAAAGAGTTCTTCCCGTCTGCTCAGCATATTGTTATTGAAGCGCCAGCGCGCGACTTCCAAGAACTACTAGCTCGCAGGGCCGATGTATCGGTGACGTCCAATGTGGAAGCAGCGACGTTAGTGGACAAGTTTAAACAGTTGGCGATAGTGCCAGTGACCGCACCGCGTAAACCAACCCCAATTGCTATGTTGTTGCCGCAAGACGATCAAGTATGGATTAATTACATCAATCACTGGGTAGAGTTGAAAAAGACTCAAGGCTTTTTTAAGCAGACTGCCAAGAAGTGGGGGTTGAAAAGCTTATAAACAGAAAGAGCCGCATTGCGCGGCTCTTTTTATTATCTGAACAATTAAAGTTCGTCTTCACTCACGACTCGGGCGTTGTCAGGAGTCGTAAAGTGCTTGGATAATTCGCGATTCGACAGAATGTATCCCATCCACAGCCCACCCATACAGATGATGATTGCGATGCCAGTAACCATCTGAGCTTGGCTTGCCATTGCGGCTACCAATGCACTTGAGAAGCTACTTACACAGATTTGCAGGCTGTTTTGCAGACCTGCTGCTGTTGCAGGGCTCTGTTGTGCGCTGGCCAGTGCACGGTTTACCACGATTGGGTACAGCGCGCCGTTAGCAACGGCAATCAAACAGAATGGCGCAAGAATAGGCCAAATCGATGACAGCTCCCACTGTGAAGCAATGAAAATCATTAATGCCGCGACACTAAATAGGCCAATAAGTTGGCGCAGAACCTTTTCATCACCAAATTTTCGAACGCCTACTTTACCTAAGTAGCCACCAGCCATAAACGCGATAGTTTGTGGGATAAAGCTCAAACCAATATCTTTTGCTTCGTAGCCCAGTTGCGCCATGATTTCTGGCATCCCTGTTAGGTAAGCAAAGAATGCAGCTGAAGCCGTCGCAAACATAAACACGTTGCCAAGGTATTTTTTAGAACTCAGCAGCGCTTTGATGTCGGCAGACATACTGGTTTGTTTGATTTCTGCTTTCTCGTCTTTTTGTGCCATGGTCGCAAAGACCAAAAAGACACCAACCAGTGTTAGCGTAATAAAGATACTGTGCCAGCCGAAGTTATCTGCCAACACAACCCCTAATTGAGGTGCTAGTGCTGGTGATAGCGCGACGAGTGGCATGATTGTCGCAAAAATTTGTTGGCTACTGCTTGAGTAGCGTTTAATGACCATAGCCTGCCAGATCACGGCTGGTGCACACACACCGATAGCTTGGATAAAGCGCAGTGTGAGTAGTTGCCATACTTGATCACAGAAAGCCAAACCGAATGACGCGATAGTAAATAGCACCAACCCGGCTGCGAGTGTATTACGATGGCCAAATTTATCGGATGCCAATCCCCACATTAGCTGGCCAATCGCCATACCAACGAGGAATACCGTTAAAGAGAGCGCAATTTGCTCAGGGCCTGTTGCAAAGTCGATTTCCATCGCTTTGAATGCTGGCAGATACATATCGGTAGCAACGAAGCCAAGCATCGATAATGCTGCCAGATAAATGAGCTGTAGTTTTGAGATTTTCATGATTCAACCAGTCAAATTATTTAATCATTTTTTAATCAAAATCAGTTGGCGCCAACCCTGATTTATTTACCTTATTATTCTATTTTTCGATTTTGAGAAAATAAAACGCTAAAATTGTTGGTTATCAATCAAATTTTTTGAAAGGT
>NZ_JAWOTC010000063.1:0-15063 GCF_033338675.1 Vibrio sp. Vb1574 | reverse complement strand
TGGTGATTTCTCCAATTGATTTTCCGGTGTAGCGGTTTCCGACGTCTCGGAAAACCAAGTAGTTCTCTCAAAGTTACTTTTATTAACGGCGCATGCCCTGTTTTCTTTAGAGAAAATTTTGGATTTTTTTTGAAAATAATTCGTTTGGAGGGGTAATCGTGACAAAGCGGATAAAAAAGCAAAAAAACTTTCATTTTTCGCTAAAGCTTCTTTTCGAATTGTCGATACAGGCAGGTTTTACGTTAAATTCGGGCAAGGCCGTTCATCAGCCAAGCAAGGTCAATGCTAGGTTTGGCGCTTGTTTTGCTTGCGCCAGAATAGAGGTACTGACCTGTTGTAAAATCTGTTGCTTCACCATTTGCGTAGTTTCTTTGGCATAGTCAGTGTCTTGGATACGACTGTTGGAAGCGGCTAAGTTTTCGTGGATATTATCGAGATTATTGATCGCATGATTAAAGCGGTTTTGATACGCGCCTAACTCCGCACGACTGCCATCTACCGTTTTCAAAGCATCATCTAAAATTCCGACCGCCATCTGAGCGCCACCGACCGTGCTAATATCAATACTATCTACCGTTCTATTTACGGTGACATACTTGCCAAGTTCTAACTCATCAGCCAGGCCACCACTGAAGGTTGGTCCAGGGTATTTTATGGCGTCCTTGTGGGACATGAGTAACTGCAGTTGCCCCTCTTCATTAACAGACGCTTTCACTTTATCGGTTTGCCCATTAATGTAAGTCGCGAGTTCTTCTATATCGTCGCCAGCTTTAGCTTCAATACGGATCTCCTGCTCTTCAAAATTGTTATCACGGTAGCTGATAACAATTTCATTATTTCCGTTTTGAACCGTCCAATCTGAACTGACTCTTTGATATGAGCTCATTGAAAAGCTACCTAAAGATTCCGGCTGCATGGTCCGCAGGCCAATTTGTACCGCTTCACCAGCCGTTGCACCGATTTGAAAAGACGATGTACCGAATGTTCCATTCAGCAATTTACGTCCGCCAAAGGAGGTCGTTTCTGCAATACGACTTAACTCATCATTTAAAGCAGAGACTTCTTCTTGCAGTGCATTGCGCTCCGCTTTGCTGTTTGAACCATTGGCTGACTGTAGCGACAAATCACGCATACGTTGCATGATATTGGTCACCTCATTCATCGCGCCTTCCGCAGTTTGCATGATGGAAATGCCGTCATTCGCGTTACGTACCGCGACATCCAAACCACGCATTTGTGATTGCAAGCGGTTGGAGATTTGCAGACCCGCAGCGTCATCCTTTGCGCTATTAATACGCTTCCCTGAAGACAAACGCTCCATGGATTGGTTCAGCATATCCGTTGCACTGGTCAAATGACGCTGTGCGACAAGTGCTGCTACATTGGTATTAACGGTGATCGCCACGAATAAAGAGTCCTAAAATTAAGGCTTTGAGTACTTATCGACCAAGTAACAGAAAAGTTTAGTGTTTTTTGAAAAGAGATTGGAATAGAAATAGAAAACAAAAGCCCTCCAATTGGAGGGCTTAAGAAATAAAGTCTGAGAACTTACTTGATGGCTAGCTCTGCGAGCATTTCTTGTGAAGGAGCGAAGAAGTACGCACCAGTTACCGCTTTTGTGAAACGAAGCATTTGGTCTGTTTTACCATCGGTCACGCCGTACATACTTTCTAGCATCACTTTAATGTTATGAAGTGTATTGCAGTAAGAAATAAACAGCAGGCCATGAGGCCCTGTTACCGTCCCGTATGGCAAGCTATGACGGACAATCTTGAGACCTTTTCCTTCTTCTTTAATATCAACGCGACCAACGTGTGATGCAGCAGGAACGTCTTCTAGCTCTATAGAGTCTGGTTTGGTACGACCAATCACTTTTTCTTGCGCTTTGACATTCAAGCGATTCCAAGCGGCAAGGTTATGTTCGAAGCGTTGAGCCATGACATAACTGCCTCCAGCAAATGGGCCCTCTTTTACTAGAGCCACATCAGCGCGAGCCTCCCCTTTCGGGTTTTCTGTCCCATCAATAAAGTCTGTCATATCACGAGCATCAAGGTAACGGTACCCATATGTTTCGTCCACAATGGTGACATCTTGTGCCGTCTCTTCTAGGAACTTACGCAACACGTAAAAATGCAAGTCGTGACGAGTCGAGTGACAGTGAATCAGTACATCTACGTCTGTTGCTGGAGCAACGATGTCACCTTCGCCAAGTTGAGTAAAATCAATAAGCTCTTCTGGCGCGTCTACATTAAGGTGTTCCCAAAACGATTTTGTGAATGCGATAGAAAGCGTCAGCGCTGCACCCGGCTGGGTAATGTTTAACTCTTCCACCAACTTTGGCAGTGCTTTCAGTTTTTCTAATACGTTTTCACGGTTTTGGTTCACTTTGAGTTGAGTGTACAGTGCAAATGGCCCGGCTTCTGGCACGATCGCCGTTTGAGCTTGTGACATTGAGGTTTCCTCTATTACTTTGCCCCAGAGTGGGAAGTTATTGTTTTTAATTCTTTGAATGCTGCTGTTCATCGCGCGCCAATTGTGGCACATGAAAACAGTCTTTTACCCATCTTCCATTTAGAAGATAGATCATAAACCAAGCTAATAAGGTAATGGTAAGGGCGTTTGCCCAATTAAACACTCCATGTTCTAGGTACACATGATACATGGTCTGAGCAAGTTGAATACCGCACAAGATCAAAGTGATCTCGCGACCATAGCGAGTAATTCTGTTTACCCATCCTCTGTCGGGATGACGAAGCCCCATTAACCACATAAGAAGCAAACTTGGAATGCCCATCGCCAAACCTAAATACAACGTACTTGAATCTGGGTAAACAATAGCGAGTAGCTTACTACCACTATCACGACTTACACCAGCCATGGCAAACACCACCCATGAACGCACAAGAAACATCCATCCCACCCATAAAATGATCGGCGCCTTTAAAAATCCATGGGCGTCATATTGGTCAAACGAATAGCGCACAACATCTTCTTCTTTATGTGATAAAAACGTCACTTTAACCTATCGTTTCAGAGTTGCAAGCCAACAAAGATGAGAACTGAAGTTCATTTCAGCACCTTACACAGGTAAACTAAACAAAGATTTACAGCGACGTTGATGAGAAACATGAAAAAAAGAACTCCTGCCACCCCTGTGCCTTCTCAAGAAACACAAGCCGAAGCGATGAGAACTGCTAAATCCACGCAAAAGCCCGGCCAAACCAAAGAGCAAACCAAGCTCATCGCTCAAGGTATCGAAAAAGGCATCGCGCAATATAAGAAACAACAAAAAGAGCGCAACCGCCAAGCCGATAAAGCGAAGAAAAAACAGCAACGTGAAAAACAACGTCAGCATGAAGAGATTATCGAACAAGACAATATCACCGACGATGCGCCAAACCATTCATCAAGCAAACTGCCTTGGACACTACTTGTCCTGAGCTGGATTGGCTTTGCTGCTTACATAGTATTGGGGAAATAGCTAATGAAACGCCTGTTACTTGGACTTTTTGTCGTGCTTCTAACGGGTTGCACGATGCCTTCTCACCTTACTCATGCTCAAAGTCAAGATGTTCATATTCGCATTGACGCGCAATTCGACCCTGAGCGATGCGAATACAAAGGCGAAGTCACCGGAAGTGAAGGCCATTGGTATAACTACATTTTCATGACTAATGACGCGATGATGCAAGGCGCGATGAACGATTTAAAAAACAATGCAGCGGCTATCGATGCGGACACCGTTTTTATGGTTTCCCCACAAGATTTTATCACTTCATTTAGCGTGCTGGGTTCCGCCTACCGCTGCAATGGATGAGGCCTGAATATGAAAAAAGCCAGCAATTGCTGGCTTATGCACGAAATCCAAGACTGCTAGCGATATCTCTCTCCCGCTCTAGAACCCATTGGCTATCAAAAGGCCCCCAATCTGAAAGTTGATAATAGCCGTCATTATGACGTCGGCCATCTTGAACGAATATGAGTTCAATGCCGATCCCAGGTAACGCCTTGAGTACATCTTGAATAGTACGACGAGGCCACCCCGTTTTTTCGATCAACTTTGGCACATTCGGCCTTTCTAGGTTTTCCACCAACAAGGCCAAATATAGCCGCCTTGCAAAAACAGGACTCAATTCCATTGACACCTCCTAAAATTGTGCTGATTCATTATTTCGTTTTTGCTCAGCGAGGTGTTGCGTTTGATCAATAACTCGACTTTTCCATTTGATTTAGACGAATTTTTATTCGATTTATAGCGCATTCATCGTAAATAAGTTATGTGACATTAGTTATCTCAATCTATCTGAAAATATTTTCCACCGCATTTTGTCAGTTTGATTGCTTCTTGATAGGATGCTTTAACAGCCCAAATCACTTAAGTGCGTCTTAACCGCGCCAGTGAAAAATAGAACAAAGAAAAAGGAAACACTATGTCGATTACCATGTTTGGTATTCCCAACTGCGATACGATCAAAAAAGCCAAGAAATGGTTAGAAGCCGAGGATATTGCTTACGACTTCCATGACTACCGTAAGCAAGGCATTGATGCAGAAATGGTAAGTGAATTTTGTCGCGCTTTAGGTTGGGAACAGGTGCTCAATAAACGTGGCACAACCTACCGCCAATTAGCGCAAGAGCAGAG
Organism: Vibrio sp. Vb1574; assembly: GCF_033338675.1. Lineage (NCBI taxonomy): Bacteria > Pseudomonadati > Pseudomonadota > Gammaproteobacteria > Vibrionales > Vibrionaceae > Vibrio > Vibrio sp. Vb1574. The sequence continues at coordinate 10,421 of NZ_JAWOTC010000063.1, read as the reverse complement.
AGACACACTTAACGAGGAAAACGCCATCGCTCTTTTGGTAGAAAACCCTGCGATGATTAAACGCCCAATGTTAAAAGTGAATGATCAACTTCATATCGGTTTTAAAGCTGATCAATACGCTAGCATTTTCAACTCTTAAATAAAGGAATACTCAAGGATGACAGACAGTCCAGTATTGGCACTTGCTAAAGATCTGATCAGTAGACAGTCCGTAACGCCGGAAGACGCAGGTTGTCAGGATTTGATGATCGAGCGCTTAAAAGCACTCGGGTTTGAAATTGAAGTGATGGTATTTGAAGACACCACGAACTTCTGGGCTCGACGTGGTTCAGAAGCGCCGCTATTTGCGTTTGCTGGCCACACCGATGTGGTACCAGCTGGCAAATTGGAACACTGGAATACACATCCGTTTGAACCGACCATTATTGATGGTTACTTGCATGGCCGCGGCGCAGCTGACATGAAAGGGTCACTAGCTGCTATGGTCGTTGCTGTCGAACGCTTCATTGAAGAAAACCCAGACCACAAAGGCTCAATTGGCTTTTTGATTACGTCAGATGAAGAAGGGCCATTTATCAATGGTACCGTTCGCGTTGTAGAAACGTTGATGGAACGTGGTGAGAACATCGATATGTGTATTGTTGGTGAACCATCCAGCACCGACGTGGTTGGCGATGTAGTGAAAAATGGACGCCGTGGATCCATCACTGGTGATTTAACGGTAAAAGGAACACAAGGTCACGTGGCCTACCCTCACCTAGCCAGCAATCCAGTGCACGAGTCTCTACTCGCGATTCATGAACTCGCGACGACAGAATGGGACAAAGGGAATGATTACTTCCCACCGACCAGTTTCCAGATCCCGAATGTATCGGCTGGCACTGGTGCGTCTAACGTTATTCCTGGCGAGTTCCATGTTCAGTTCAACCTACGTTTTAGTACTGAGCTTAACAATGACGCAATTGTTCAGCGTGTTACCGAAACATTGGACAAGCATGAGCTGGACTACGACCTAAAATGGACATTCAACGGTGACCCATTCCTGACCGATACGGGCGCACTGCTAGACGCGGTTGTAGCTGCTGTGGCCGAAGTCAATGATACGAAGCCAGCGCTACTTACAACTGGCGGTACTTCTGATGGTCGTTTTATTGCTCGAATGGGAGGTCAAGTCGTAGAGTTAGGTCCTGTTAACGCTACGATTCATAAAGTGAACGAGTGTGTGAAAGTCGACGATCTTGAAAAGTTGACGGACATGTACGAAAACACGTTGAAACACCTATTGGCGAAGTAATCAGCGAGAACACAATGACACCAGAGCAACTCACCGGAATCACTGATTCCCATCTTCAATCCACACTAGTGGGGCAAAAGGCATTTATGCTTCACCCTAAAGTAGTCAATGACTTATTGAAGATGATTAATGCCGCAACCGAAGCAGGTTTCAAAATGGAAATCGCCAGTGGTTTTCGTGACTTTAATCGCCAAGAAGCCATCTGGAACGGGAAGTTTTCTGGTGAGTTGCCAATTATCGACGTCAACTCCCGCCCTTTGAATAAAGCAGAGTTAAATGACGAAGAGAAATTGATGGCCATTTTGCGCTGGTCGGCATTGCCCGGAGGAAGTCGTCATCATTGGGGTTGTGATTTTGATGTCTATGCGCGCAATTTATTGCCTGCTGACACAACACTCAAGTTGGAACCTTGGGAGTATCTTGAAGGCCACCAGCAGGCGTTCTACCAATGGTTAAAAGCCAACCTTGGTCGGTTCGGTTTCTTCTTTCCTTATCAGCATGATTTAGGTGGCGTTTCGATTGAGCCTTGGCACATTAGTCACCGCGCTGTCGGGCAGCAATGCCTCGAGCAGTTGACGCTTGATGTACTCAGAAGCCAGTTGATTAAACAAAATCAGACCGACAACATTGCAGGGATTGACGTCATACTGAATAATTTGGATAACGTCGTTGCCAAATTTATTCACAATATCACGCCGCCGGAGGCTCTATGATAGAAATACTAACCAATCCTTGGGTCATTATTATTGTAGTGTTGAGCGTGGTCATTGGTAATATTGCCGCACTCAAATATACCGCAAAAATGAAGTTTGGTCAGATGGATAAAAGCCGTAAGAACGATTTAGATAAGCTGAACACATTGGATAAACAGCGCTACGCTGAAGAAGATAAAAACAAAAACGAGCCTCGTTAGTTACTCACCAGCTTCATCTCGACACATTTAATCTAAACATCAAAAAAGGGACCACTAGGTCCCTTTTCTATCATTAAGTAAACACGCCGCGTTAAGCTCGCTTTGTTTACTGCTTCACTGTTGCAGCCAATACAGGCGCTAGTGATTTCAAAAACTCTTCTTCTACTGGCTTGCCAGAGGAGTCGGTGATATTGATAGACGTACGGTTGCCTAAATCACCAAGTAAGAATGTGTACTTACCAGCGGCTAACTCCACTGGTTTAACGCCGATATCGTTCCAGAATTCATCATCCGGAGACGCATATTTCGCAGTGATTGTGCCCTGCGACTGGCTACGCTCTTCAATCTTAAAGCCCATCTTAGGTAGAATATTAGGCAGACGTTGCCAAAGCATGTTGTATTGCGCACGCGCGATAATCACTGGAAGTCCGCTGCGGTCTTTACCCATTGTGATTGGGATCTGTTTAACCAACTCTTGCGCTTTACGCTGTGCTTCTTCACGCACTTCTTGGTCGTAGCGAGCGGTGACCAAGTTCGTCATGAATACATTGTAGCGCTCACGGTTGGTCGCCGTTACTTCTTTCACTTGATTGCCTTCACGCCAGTCAATAAGGCTCACCTTAAAGCCGTGTCGACCATTTGCTTCAGCGCGTACGATTTCATATCGGCTGCCAATTTCTAGCTCTTCATCTGGCGAATCCCAAGTCACCCATCCTGTCTCGATGCGAGAGTCTGTTTGGCTTTCAACTGGAATCTCGTTAGCCGCGACCATGTTTTGCACCGTTTGCCAAACTTTATCTAGTTCATCTTTACGAAGTAGCCAAAGTGTCACTTCACCATCACTACTGCGGTCCAAACGTGCACCGGGAATAAGCTCTAGGACTTGTTGAGGTGGACGAATGTCGACATCTTTACCTACACCACCAGCGTAGTTACCCTGAGGGATCTCGTAGTTAGGGTAAAACTGAGGCTGTGCACCCTGTGGGACATTCCACTCACCCAAATTTGGGGAGTTCAAATACTCGAAGTCATCTTTTGCTTGACGACGTTGATTGGCACCACCTGAACAGGCAGTCAATACGAATACAGCTAATGAACTTAACACTAACTGGCTTGAAAGCTTCATCTATACTCCTAAAACACCGAGGGCGCTTTGGCCCCCAGTATGAACTTCAATCCTAGTAACTCAATCTTAATAGCTCAATCTTAATAAATATGGGCGTCTGTTAGCGCCTGCTCGACGATCGGCTGCGATTTTTCAGAAAGCGTAGTTAAAGGAAGACGCAAACCACCTTCTTCAATCAAACCAAGCTTTTGCGCTGCCCATTTTACTGGGATAGGGCTTGCTTCGATGAAAAGGTTTTTATGTAGAGTCATCAAGCGTTGGTTAATCGCTTCTGCTTCTTCGTACTTACCTTCACTTGCCAAATGGAACATGTCTGCCATGTCTTTAGCTGCAATATTGTTCGTTACCGAGATAACACCATTGCCGCCAAGTTTCACAAAATCCAGCCCTGTCGCATCATCGCCACTTAGTAAGATAAAATCTTCGCCACAAAGTTCACGATGAATTGCAATTCGTTCCAAATCGCCCGTTGCATCTTTTAGAGCTACGATATTATCAAGCTTTGACAAGCGTGCCACTGTTTCTGGCTGCATATCAACAGCAGTACGGCCTGGTACGTTGTACAAAATTAGAGGCACATCACTCGCTTCGGCAATTGCCTTGTAATGTAGAAACAAACCCTCTTGAGTTGGTTTGTTGTAATACGGTGTCACACTCAGGAAGCCAGCAATACCAGAATCAGCCAGTAATTTGCTAAATGTTACTGCCTCATGGGTTGCATTTGCACCCGTGCCAGCAATCACAGGGATGCGACCGTCGGCAAACTCAACAGTTTTATTAACGACCTTTACATGCTCTTCAATGGTCAGTGTCGCTGACTCACCTGTTGTGCCTACTGCCACAATACCGTCTGTACCCGCTTCAACGTGGTACTCTACTAGCTTTTGCAGACCGTCAAAGTCTACTTCGCCATCTGCTTTGAATGGCGTAATCAGCGCTACGATACTTCCTGAAAACATGTTTATCTCCCTCATTTAACTCTTTCTGCATGGTACTGTAATGCGATTGAAAAACACAAGAGCGTAAACTCGCTTACAAAGTACAAATGAATGAATAATTACCAGTTGTTAGAGGTCTAGCAACTTAATTGCTCTATTTGGTTTGATTAACGGCAATATTGATAATCGTGTTGGGCTTTCGAGTGACTTTAGAATCTATCAGTGATTTGGAAAATACTGAAGAGCACAAGCAAGGAAAATATACTCTTTGGTCTTGTTAGCCAAGTCAGATCTAAGTGAATAAAACGGCCAGACAATAGGCAAGCACATCATGCAAACGTTTTGTTTATCCTATAGCCTGCATTTACTGTTTATTTCCCACCACTCCCCTCAAGCTCCGACTGCTTTTTTATGGACTAAAAAAGAACTGGCTCGATATTTCTTCGCAATATCTGTGCTAACATCTCTCTATTGAAGAAAGGACAAGAAGCTCATTTATGAAGCAACATCTGGTACTTACAGCAGTTGGAACGGACCGTCCAGGCATTTGTAACCAAGTCGTACAGCTCGTTACTCAAGCTGGTTGTAACATAGTCGATAGCCGTATCGCTATCTTTGGCAGCGAATTTACGCTGATCATGCTCCTGACTGGGAACGCCAGCAGCGTGACTCGAGTTGAAACACAATTGCCCCTGCTTGGCCAAGAACATGACCTTATTACGATCATGAAACGCACAGCGGCGCACGAACTGCTCGATAACAGCTACACCATGGAAGTGTTTATTGAGTCTGAAGACCGCCCTGGGTTAACTGAAAAATTTACTAAGTTCTTCGCTGATCAGCAGATTGGTTTAGACTCTCTTAGCGCGCAAACCATCAGCAAGTCGAAAATTCAACTCGATTCTGACCAGTTTCACATTGCGATTACTGCATCTGTAAGCGCGGATTTTAATTTGATGCAGTTACAAGAAGACTTCGATGAACTTTGTAAGTCGCTCAACGTACAAGGTTCTCTGAATTTCATTAAAAACACACTATAAAGTAAAGGAAATCAAAATGAATACGCTGACAGCAGGCTCGCCAGCGCCAGCCTTCTCTTTGCTCGACCAAGACGGAAATACCGTTTCTCTTGAAGACTTTAAAGGCAAGAAAGTACTTTTCTACTTTTACCCTAAGGCGATGACGCCGGGTTGTACTACACAAGCAAAAGGCCTTCGTGACATCAAAGCTGAACTCGATGCACATAACGTGGTGGTACTCGGCGTAAGCATCGACCCTGTAAAGCGTCTAGGCAAGTTCATCGAGCGCGATGATTTAAACTTCACTCTGCTTTCTGATGAAGACCATGCCGTTGCTGACCAGTTCGGCGTTTGGGGCGAAAAGAAATTCATGGGCAAAGTATACGACGGTCTTCACCGCATTAGCTTTCTGATCAATGAAGAAGGCGTGATCGAACATGTGTTCAACAAGTTCAAAACCAAAGATCACCACGAAGTCGTATTAAACTACTTAAACGAAAACGCTTAAACGCTATTGTTTTTCTACAAACAAAAAGCCCAGCAAACTGCTGGGCTTTCTTTTAACCATCATACCTTTGGTAACAACTACTCTTGTTCGACAGGTTCGTTTTCTTCCGTGCTTGGTAATGCATGCCATACGGCTTTGACTAATGTCGCTAAAGGAATGGCGAAGAACACCCCCCAAAAACCCCACAGCCCACCAAAGACTAATACAGCCACAATGATAGCAACTGGGTGTAAGTTTACTGCCTCGGAAAACAGAACAGGAACCAACACATTACCATCCAGCGCCTGGATAATACCGTAAGCAAGCAACAACCAATAAAACGGAGGCGTTAAACCCCATTGGAACAAACCAACGATAGCAACAGGTACAGTAACAGCCGCCGCACCGATATAAGGAATCAAAACCGACAGACCAACGGCTACGGCAAGCAACGCCGAGTAACGAAGATCTAAAAGGGCAAAAGTCACGTAGCTCACACCGCCCACGATTAAAATCTCTAACACTTTACCGCGAATGTAATTTGATATCTGCTCGTTCATTTCATGCCAAACTTTATTCGCCAATTTACGGTTTTTCGGCAGAATACCGCTTGCGATTCGCAGCATTTCTTCTTTGTCTTTAAGCAAAAAGAAGATAAGGAGTGGCACTAAGATCAAATATACCGCTAGCGTTGCAATGCTAACTAATGAAGCAAGCGACCCTTTGACGACACTTTCACCCAGCCCCAGTGCTTGGTTTTTGGCGTTCGTCACCACGGTTTCTACTATTTCTAAATTGGCTAGTTCAGGATGGCGCTCTGGCAATGTGACAATAAACTTTTGTAGCCCGTTGTACATGTTCGGAATATCGTTAATTAGATTACCGACCTGAGTCCAAATCGTCGGAACCAAGCCAAACAACGCAATTAACATCAACCCGACAAAGACCAAGATAACGATAATAACCGACAAGGTGCGCGGCACGCCTATACGACACATTTTGACAACTGGCCATTCAAGTAGATAAGCCAAAACGATCGCGACAAGTAATGGCGCAATCAAGTGTCCAAAGAAGTAAATGGTGATAAAGCCAAACAGCAAGATCGCGACGAGACTTACTGCGTGAGGGTCAGAGAAACGTCGTTTATACCAACGACTAACCATTTCAAACATCTTATGCGGATTCCTTATTGAAGACAGTCAATGTGTAGTGCTCTGATGTAGATTGGCAATCAACTGAGTACCCTTGGGCACTAAGATAGTTCACAATGTCTCGTTTAGAGCTGTTGTCCACCACTTGAATGACAAGTTGATGATACTGCTTTGCTTCTCCTTGAAAGACCTCAGCAGCATGACGCTTTGCAAGTAACAGTGCCATAGGACAACGTTGCTCACGCAAATCAAGTAACATGGATTCCATTGTATTGCTCTGCACTTATGATAGGGTTGTATTGTAACGGCTTTTTGAGCTGGTGCTAGCACTTCTGACATGATTTAACCACATGCTGAAATAGCTCGGATATAAAATAATTTACGAAACCAATTCATTTATTTCCGGTCTTACTGTTAGCTTATATCCTCACGGATAACCAAAACGTATGTGGCGCTGTTAATAGGCTCTCGACCTGTAACCACATGCTTATGTATTTTGGAGAACCTTGTAAACGTATGTTAAAACGCACTCGCTCGCTAGTTTGCTTATGTCTTGCTGCTGCCATCAGTTCGCCGACAACTTATGCCAATAGCATTGACTTGCCAGACATTGGCACAGCTGCTGGTGGCACGCTTTCAATAGACCAAGAGTTGATTTATGGCGACGCCTATATGCGTATGCTCAGAGCCAGTAAACCTATCGTTAATGACCCTGTCATCAATGAATATATTGACTCTCTTGGGCACAAATTAGTGGCCAATGCGAATGATGTAAAAACGCCGTTCCACTTCTTTATGATTCGCGACCGTAATATCAACGCATTCGCGTTTTTTGGTGGCTATGTAGCGCTGCATTCTGGGTTGTTTCTTCATGCTCGTTCAGAAAGTGAGCTGGCCTCTGTTGTCGCTCACGAGATAGCGCACGTCACACAACGTCACCTTGCTCGGAGTATGGAAGAACAAGCACGCCGCTCTCCGGCCACATTAGCCGCACTTGCGGGGGCACTACTGCTTTCAATTGCCTCACCCGAAGCGGGGATGGCTGCAATTACAGCAGCAACCGCGGGCAACATGCAAAGTCAAATCAACTACACTCGCGCGAATGAAAAAGAAGCGGATCGCTTTGGTATTTCGACACTAGCAAAAGCCGGTTTTGATGTTCAAGCAATGCCAAGGTTTTTTGGCCGTCTTGCTGATGAGTATCGTTATGCAAGTAAACCGCCACCAATGCTCCTGACTCACCCTCTGCCTGAAGATCGAATTACCGATAGCCGTGCGCGAGCAAGAACCTATCCTCCAATGCGTGTTGTGCCTTCAATAGACTATCATCTAGCTCGCGCGCGCATTGTGGCTCGTTACGCTGGCATTGATGGACAAGCCGCCCTGAGCTGGTTTGAGAGAACCCAAAAGAAAGCCTCTGCGGACATTACACCTGCTTTTGATTATGGTCGAGCACTCGTGCATTTAGACAATAAACGCCTATCTCAAGCGGAACCAATTTTGAAAAAGTTACTGGAACAAGACCCAAGTAACCCGTTTTACTTGGACGCTATGACGGATTTATATATCGAGAAGAAGCAGCCAGAAAAAGCAACCGAGATGCTCCGCAAAGCGTTATCTCGTAACCCTCAAAATAAAGTATTGACCATTAACTACGCCAATGCGCTACTTGAGGACAATAAAAACGATCAAGCCACGCGAGTTCTTCAAAGATACACTCATGACTATCCTGAAGATACAAATGGCTGGCACCTAATATCGAAGAGCTACCACGCGCTGGGGCGTAGCGATGAAGAGTTGGCTGCTCGAGCAGAAATTTTGGCATTGCGAGCAAATTGGAATAAAGCGATTCAATATTATAGTGAAGCAAGTAAAATGGCCAAGTTGGGCAGCTTAGAGCAAGCGCGATACGATGCCCGTATCGACCAACTCATGATCCAAAGAGATCGATTCATGGCATTACAATAACGAAATGGAGAAAACCATGTCAGTCGTGATTTATCACAACCCTCGTTGCTCAAAGAGCCGTCAAACACTTGAACTGCTTGAGCAAAATGGTGTTACACCGGAAGTCGTCAAATACCTAGACACACCACTTAACGTGGATGAACTAAAAGCGCTGTACGCCCAGCTTGGCTTTTCATCTGTACGTGAAATGATGCGCACTAAAGAAAGTGAATATAAAGAGCTTGGCTTAGGCGAAGACTCCGTCAGCGATGAGCAATTATTCGAAGCAATGGCGAAAAATCCAAAGTTGTTTGAGCGTCCGGTAGTCGTTGCTAACGGCAAAGCAAAAATTGGTCGCCCACCAGAGCAAGTGTTGGATATTTTATAAATGGATTGCCAGATCCTTATTTTGTATTTCAGCCGTCATGGCTCGACAAAACAACTGGCAAGACAAATAGCAAGAGGAGTCGAATCGACTCCTCAATGCCAAGCAATTTTGCGTACAGTTGAAGAATTGTCACCTCACTCACACTCCCCTTCTGATCCAATTGTTACTCTAGAGGAACTGAAAACGTGCGACGGTCTAGCGTTTGGCAGCCCCGTCTGGTTTGGCAACATGGCTGCGCCTTTAAAGCACTTCTGGGATCAGACTACATCTTTATGGGTCAGTGGTGACTTAATCGATAAGCCTGCTTGTGTCTTTACCTCTTCGTCCTCGATGCATGGCGGTCAAGAAACAACGTTACAAAGCATGATGACCCCTTTATTGCATCACGGGATGATGGTTTTGGGCATTCCTTATTCCGAGCCAGAGTTACACACTACGCAGTCCGGAGGCACTCCGTATGGCGCCAGCAGTGTAGGCCATGAGGCGACCCTGAGCAGTGAAGAGATTCGCCTGGCACAACAATTAGGCAAAAGGCTGGCAACTGCAGCGTTAAAACTAAAAGTCTGTTAGTAAAATCAAGGATAGTTAATCGATGTCTGACTCTTTAGACCAAACACCACTCGGTACACAGGCTAAAACCTATCGTTACCTGGCTTTATTTGGCAACTTAGCCTTATTAGCCTGGGTCGCTATTTGGCAGCTTGCGTTATCCCCTCACCCTCACCTCAGCAGCACAACACTTGCTATTGCTTGGTGTATTCCGCTACTACTTCCGTTGCCTGGTATTTTAGCTGGTAAGCCTTACACTCATGCTTGGGCTAACTTTGTTCTTATGCTGTATTTCTTGCATGCGCTGACCATCCTTTATGTGGATGGGGGTGAACGCTGGCTTGCGGCAGTGGAACTGATACTGACTTCACTCGGTTTCGCTGGTAATATTTTGTTTGCTAGAGCGAGAGGCAAAGAGCTAGGTCTTAAGTTGAAACGCCTCTCTCAAGTAGAAAAAGAAGAAAAAGCGAAATTCAATAAATAACGCCAATCGCAGTCAATCACTGATCATTGGTTCGAATACGAATTTAGAAAGTAAATTACCACCTTCTAAAGAAGGTGGCTTTGTGTGAGCCCCCTAAAAGGGGGCCTTTGTTTAGTCCAGCGCCA
>NZ_JAWOTC010000062.1:0-18691 GCF_033338675.1 Vibrio sp. Vb1574 | reverse complement strand
ATTTAAACCTAAGCTCGAAACTGATATCCTGTTACCTTTATCACTCCTAATAAGAGCGACATTCATGTCTGAAATTAAATTTGAAACTGCAGAACAAAAAGCAAGCTACGGCATTGGTCTGCAAATGGGTCAGCAACTTGCAGGCTCTGGTCTTGAAGGTCTTAGCGTTGATGCTATCGCAGCAGGTATTGCAACAGCACTAACTGGTGACATGCCATCAATCGAAATTGATGAAATCAACAAAGCACTACAAGAACTTCACACTCGTGCAGAAACAGCTCGCCAAGAAGCAGCAAAAATTGCGGCAGCAGAAGGCGAAGCGTTCCTAAAAGACAACGCTCTACGACCTGAAGTTAACGTTCTAGACTCTGGTCTTCAGTACGAAATCATTTCTGAAGGTACTGGTGCAGTTCCTACAGCAGAAAGCTCAGTTCGCGTTCACTACCACGGTGAGCTAACTGACGGTACTGTATTCGATAGCTCTGTATCTCGCGGTCAACCTGCTGAATTCCCTGTTACAGGTGTAATCAAAGGTTGGGTAGAGGCACTACAACTAATGCCTGTTGGCTCTAAGTGGAAGCTATACGTACCACAAGATCTTGCGTACGGTGAGCGTGGCGCTGGTGCGGCTATCCCTCCATTTGCAGCTTTAGTTTTCGAAGTAGAACTATTAGATATTATCTAATTGAAACCATTTTCAATTATGATTAAATAAAACGGCGCACTAGCGCCGTTTTTTTGTCTAAACTGAATAGACTTTCTCACCTCTGAACCTTTCACTCTGATAGCCTTTAAAAATAAAATCACTTTTAAAAAACGCTCAACCTTTGGAGGTACTATGCGTAAAACACTCCTAACTCTAGCACTCCTATCAATCAACATTGGTAGTGCGCACGCATTCTTAGATTCAGTCACTCAAAAAAGTAAAGAAAGTGGCCTGATGGACATGGTCGGCAGCAGCTTGAACACCGAGTCATCTCCATTAACAGACATGCTAACTAGCCAATTACCAGTATCCACTGAGCAAGCAGCCGGAGGCAGTGGTGCGCTACTTGCTTTGGCTCAAAGCCAGCTTTCGCAAGAAAATAGTAGTGAATTACAGTCTTTGATTCCTGGACTTTCAAACTTGCAAGGAGCACAAAGCTTACTAGGAAATATTGAGAATATCAGTGCAGTCAAAAGTGCATTCGATACGTTAGGTTTAGACCCATCTATGATCAGTCAGTTTGCTCCAGTCATCTTGGATTACTTGAACAAGCAAGGCGCTAGCGAAGGGCTTCTAAGTTCGTTGGGCGGGTTGTGGAATACTAGTAAATAAGCGTAAGTGATAATCACTTTTTAAATTGCCAGTCGGCATGGGTTGAAATAAATGCAGGCTGGATATAAAGGTTTACTGAATTACAGATACAAAAAAGCCGAGCTAATGCTCGGCTTTCTCGTTCTTACGAACTGATTACTCAGCAGCTTCTTCAGCAGCTGGGCGATCTACAAGCTCAATGTAAGCCATTGGAGCTTTATCACCAGCACGGAAGCCAGCTTTTAGGATACGAGTGTAACCGCCCTGACGAGCAGCAAAACGTGGACCTAGTTCGTTAAATAGTTTTGCAACTACTTCGTTGTCACGAGTACGTGCAAATGCTAGACGACGGTTAGCAACACTGTCAGTCTTAGCTAGTGTAATCAAAGGCTCAACTACGCGACGTAGCTCTTTTGCTTTTGGCAAAGTAGTCTTGATAACTTCATGACGTACTAGAGAGCTAGCCATGTTGCTGAACATCGCTTTGCGATGTGAGCTGTTGCGGTTGAGTTGACGACCACTCTTACGATGGCGCATGACCTAATCCTTCTAACTAGTATCGATTAATCTTCAGCGATTGATGCAGGTGGCCAGTTTTCTAGGCGCATGCCCAGAGACAAACCACGTGACGCAAGTACGTCTTTAATCTCAGTAAGAGACTTTTTACCAAGGTTAGGCGTTTTAAGTAGCTCAACCTCGGTACGTTGTACTAGATCACCGATGTAGTGAATCGCTTCTGCTTTCAGACAGTTAGCAGAGCGAACTGTTAGTTCAAGATCGTCTACAGGACGCAGTAGGATCGGATCGAATTCTGGCTTCTCTTCCTTCTCCTCAGGAACTCGTACATCACGAAGATCTACGAATGCATCCAATTGTTCAGCTAGGATTGTAGCTGCACGACGGATTGCTTCCTCAGGTTCTAGAGTACCGTTTGTTTCCATATCGATAACAAGCTTGTCTAGATCAGTACGCTGTTCTACACGAGCTGCTTCTACAGCGTAGGCAATTTTGTCTACTGGGCTGTAAGTAGCATCTACTAGTAGGCGACCGATAGGACGCTCGTCTTCTTCGTTATGGATACGCGCAGAAGCTGGAACATAACCACGACCACGTTCAACTTTGATACGCATTGCGATCTCAGCGTTGTCATCCGTTAGGTGACAAATTACGTGTTCAGGGTTAGCGATCTCTACATCACCATCATGGGTGATGTCACCTGCAACCACAGGGCCCGAGCCTGATTTGTTCAAAGTAATGAACACTTCATCTTTGCCTTCGGCAACGCGCACAGCCAAACCTTTAAGGTTTAGAAGAATTTCAAGAATATCTTCTTGAACGCCTTCTTTCGTGCTGTACTCATGAAGTACGCCTTCAATTTCTACTTCTGTTACAGCACAACCTGGCATAGAAGATAGAAGGATGCGGCGAAGTGCATTACCCAGAGTATGACCAAAGCCACGCTCTAATGGCTCAAGAGTTACTTTTGCGTGAGTCGAGCTGATTTGTTCGATGTCAACTAGACGTGGCTTAAGAAATTCTGTTACAGAACCCTGCATTGTGTCCTCTCTTTAGTTTAAACCTTACTTAGAGTAAAGCTCGACGATCAATTGTTCGTTGATGTCAGCTGATAGATCAGAACGCTCAGGCATACGCTTGAATGTACCTTCCATCTTGCCACCATCTACTTCAATCCAAGTTGGTTTTTCACGTTGTTCAGCAACTTCTAGAGCTGCTTTGATACGAGCTTGCTGTTTAGCTTTCTCGCGAATAGAAACAACGTCATTAGCCGCTACTTTGAAAGAAGGAACGTTTACAACTTTACCGTTTACTAGGATAGCTTTGTGGCTAACTAGCTGACGTGCTTCTGCGCGAGTTGCGCCAAAGCCCATGCGGTAAACTACGTTATCAAGACGACCTTCAAGAAGCTGAAGTAGGTTTTCACCAGTGTTGCCTTTTAGGCGAGCAGCTTCTTTGTAGTAGTTACGGAATTGTTTTTCTAGAACGCCGTACATACGACGTACTTTTTGCTTCTCACGAAGCTGAACGCCATACTCAGATAGACGACCGCGACGAGCGCCGTGTACACCTGGTGCGTTATCAATTTTACACTTGGTATCGATCGCGCGAACACCAGACTTAAGGAATAAGTCAGTGCCTTCACGACGGCTAAGCTTCAGCTTAGGACCCAAATATCTTGCCATGATTCTTCTCCAATTGTCCTAGAAACGTTATACGCGACGTTTCTTAGGTGGACGACAACCGTTATGAGGGATTGGTGTAGCATCAACGATGTTTGTGATGCGGAAACCAGCGGCGTTTAGTGCACGAACAGTAGATTCGCGACCTGGACCAGGACCCTTAACCATAACTTCCAAGTTCTTTAGGCCGTATTCTTTAGCCATTTCAGCACAACGCTCAGCAGCAACCTGTGCAGCGAACGGAGTAGACTTACGAGAACCACGGAAACCAGAACCACCTGCAGTAGCCCATGCAAGAGCGTTACCTTGACGGTCAGTAATGGTTACGATTGTGTTATTGAAAGAAGCATGGATGTGCGCAACGCCATCTGCAACTTGCTTGCGTACGCGCTTACGAGCGCGAGTTGGTTGTTTAGCCATTGTACTCTACCTTCCCGATTATTTCTTGATCGGCTTACGCGGACCCTTACGGGTGCGAGCGTTGGTTTTAGTACGCTGTCCACGTAGTGGTAGACTGCGACGATGACGAAGACCACGGTAACAGCCAAGGTCCATAAGACGCTTGATGTTCATAGATACTTCACGACGTAGATCACCTTCTACAGTGTACTTAGCTACACCATCACGCAGTTGATCGATCTGCTCTTCAGTTAGTTCACTGATCTTAACATTTTCAGCAATACCCACTTCAGCTAGGATAGCTTGAGAGCGAGTTTTACCGATGCCGTAGATCGCTGTTAGAGCGATTACTGCATGTTTCTGATCAGGAATGTTAATGCCTGCTATACGGGCCATTATTCACTCCTAAGTGTTTCTATAAAAGAATTAGCCGCAGCAAAGCCCGTTATGGATACGCTGCGGAATACTACTTCTTTTGCACGCAAAAGGTAGGCCGAGGAATATACTCGACCCAACCTTCATTTTCAAGTAAAAATTTCTGCTAATTAGCCTTGGCGCTGTTTGTGCTTTGGCTCACTGCAAATCACGCGAACGACACCGTTACGCTTGATTACTTTACAGTTACGGCAGATTTTTTTAACGGAAGCACGAACTTTCATTGCTAAACTCCGTAAATGAAACTGAGTCTACCGCCGGATTAACGGCCGTAGCCTTTCAGATTCGCTTTCTTCAACACAGAATCATACTGTTGAGACATCAGATGAGTCTGTACCTGTGCCATAAAGTCCATAATTACAACAACTACGATTAGTAGCGATGTACCGCCGAAGTAGAAACGTACGTTCCACGCGACCATCATGAACTCGGGAATCAGACAGATAAAGGTAATGTACAGTGCACCAGCAAGGGTTAAACGTGTCATTACTTTATCAATGTATTTCGCTGTCTGCTCACCTGGGCGGATACCGGGTACGAATGCACCAGACTTCTTCAAGTTATCTGCTGTTTCACGCGGGTTGAAAACCAACGCCGTGTAGAAGAAACAGAAGAAGATAATTGCTGCTGCATAAAGCATTACATACAACGGTTGACCTGGGCTAAGAGCCAAAGACACGTCAGTTAACCAACCGAACGCGCTGCTCTCACCGTTTTGACCAAACCACTGAGCCAATGTTCCTGGGAACAAGATAATACTTGATGCAAAAATCGCTGGAATTACACCTGCCATGTTAATTTTAAGAGGCAAGTGCGAGCTTTGCGCAGCAAATACTTTACGACCTTGTTGACGTTTCGCATAGTTAACGACGATTCGGCGCTGACCACGTTCCATGAAAACAACGAAGTAAATTACTGCAAAAGCTAATACCGCGATTAGCAACAGAAGAAGTACATGCAATTCACCTTGACGCGCTTGCTCGATTGTTTGACCGATTGCAGAAGGCAATCCAGCAACAATACCTGCAAAAATCAGTATCGAAATACCGTTACCAATTCCGCGCTCTGTAATTTGTTCACCTAACCACATCAAGAACATGGTACCGGTTACTAAACTTACGGTAGCAATTAGCGTAAACATGGTTTGGTTGATAACAACCAGATTGTCGACCATGTTTGGTAGGCCAGTTGCAATACCTATAGCTTGGAAGGTTGCAAGTACAAGCGTGCCGTAGCGTGTGTATTGGCTTATCTTACGACGGCCTGCTTCACCCTCTTTTTTGAGTTCAGCTAACGCTGGATGAACTACAGTTAGCAATTGGACAACAATAGATGCCGAAATATACGGCATGATGCCCAATGCTAATATAGATGCACGCTCAAGAGCACCACCGGAGAACATGTTAAACATTTCAACGATGGTACCTTTTTGCTGTTCGAACAAATCGGCAAGTACAGCAGCGTCAATACCAGGAATCGGCACAAAAGAGCCGGCTCGGAATACTAAAAGTGCACCAATTACGAATAACAAGCGCGACTTTAGTTCACTTAAGCCGCTCTGAGCACTACGAAAATCTTGTCCTGGTTTCTTAGCCATCTGTACCTCGTTCCTCGAGATTATTCCTCGATTTTACCGCCTGCAGCTTCGATTGCAGCTTTAGCGCCTTTAGTCACACGTAGACCTTTAACAGTCACTGCTTTATTGATTTCACCAGAAAGAACAACTTTTACAAATTCGATGTTCTTAGTGATGATGTTAGCAGCTTTAAGACTGTTTAGATCAACTACGTCACCAGAAACTTTCGCTAGCTCAGCTAGACGAACTTCAGCAGACACTAGGCTCTTACGAGAAGTGAAACCGAATTTTGGTAGACGTTGTTTCAGAGGCATCTGACCGCCTTCGAAACCTGGACGAACACTGCCGCCAGAACGTGATTTTTGACCTTTGTGACCACGGCCACCAGTTTTACCTAGGCCTGAACCGATACCACGACCTACTCGCTTCGCAGAAGTTTTCGCGCCAGCAGCCGGTGCTAGAGTATTCAAACGCATTCTGATTACTCCTCAACTTTAACCATGTAGTAAACCTTGTTGATCATACCGCGAATACACGGAGTATCTTCAAGTTCTACTGTGTGGTTGATTTTACGAAGACCTAGACCGCGCAAAGTAGCTTTGTGCTTTGGCAGACGACCAATTGAGCTTTTAGTTTGAGTTACTTTAATAGTTGCCATGGTGTTCTTACTCCGAAATAGATTCAACAGTTAGACCACGTTTAGCAGCAACCATTTCTGGTGACTTCATGCTACCTAGTGCATCGATCGTTGCACGAACGATGTTGATAGGGTTCGTAGAACCGTACGCTTTAGATAGTACGTTGTGTACACCAGCAACTTCTAGTACTGCACGCATCGCACCACCTGCGATAACACCAGTACCTTCTGCAGCAGGCTGCATGTAAACTTTAGAGCCCGAATGGCGACCTTTCACTGGGTGGTGAAGAGTGCCTTCGTTTAGAGCGATCGTAGTCATGTTACGACGCGCTTTTTCCATTGCTTTTTGAATCGCTGCAGGTACTTCACGAGCTTTGCCGTAACCGAAACCTACACGACCGTTACCGTCACCAACTACTGTTAGTGCAGTGAAGCTCATGATTCGACCACCTTTAACCGTTTTAGAAACACGGTTAACTGCGATTAGCTTTTCTTGCAAATCATTCGCTTGAACTTGTTGTTCTTTAGCCATCTTCCAACCCTACCTTAGAATTTCAGACCAGCTTCGCGAGCAGATTCTGCTAGCGCCGCTACTCGACCGTGGTATTGGAAACCAGAACGATCAAATGCAACTGCAGTTACGCCCTTCTCTAGAGCGCGCTCAGCAATAGCTTTACCCACTGCTTTAGCTGCATCAACGTTACCAGTGTATTTCACTTGCTCACGGATCGCTTTTTCTACAGTAGAAGCTGCTGCGATAACCTCAGAGCCGTTAGCCGCGATAACCTGTGCGTACACGTGACGAGGAGTACGGTGTACAACTAGGCGAGTCGCACCCAGTTCTGCAATCTTACGACGTGCACGTGTAGCACGACGGATGCGAGATGCTTTCTTATCCATAGTGTTACCTTACTTCTTCTTAGCTTCTTTAGTACGCACATTTTCATCTGCGTAACGAACACCTTTGCCTTTGTATGGCTCAGGCTCACGGTAAGAACGAATGTCAGCCGCAACTTGACCAACTAGTTGCTTGTCAGCACCAGTGATCACGATTTCAGTTTGGCTTGGACATTCAGCTTTAATACCCGCTGGCAACTCGTGCTCAACTGGGTGTGAGAAGCCTAGTGTTAGACCTACAGCGTTGCCTTTGATAGCAGCACGGTAACCTACACCTTTAAGAGTTAGCTTCTTAGTAAAGCCTTCAGTAACACCAACAACCATGTTGTTAACTAGAGCGCGAGCAGTACCTGCTTGAGCCCATGCGTTAGCAACACCTTCTTTAGGACCGAAAGTCAGGTTATTTTCTTCCTGAGCGATTACAACTGCGTTGTTAAGAACGCGAGTTAGTTCGCCTTTCGCACCTTTTACAGTGATTTCTTGGCCGTTTAGTTTCACCTCTACGCCAGCTGGAATAGCGACAGGTGCTTTTGCAACACGAGACATAGTCTACTCCTTATTAAGCTACGTAAGCGATGATTTCACCACCAAGACCTGCTTTACGTGCAGCGCGGTCTGACATAAGACCCTTGGAAGTAGAAACGATAGCAATACCAAGACCACCCATTACAGAAGGAAGTTCATCTTTCTTCTTGTAAACACGTAGACCTGGACGAGAAACACGTTTAAGTTGCTCGATTACTGGTTTAGCTTGGAAGTACTTAAGTGTAACTTCTAGCTCAGGTTTTGCTTCGCCTTCAACAGCGAAGTCAACGATGTAACCTTCAGCTTTTAGTAGTGCAGCAATTGCAACTTTAAGCTTTGAAGAAGGCATTTTTACAGCAACTTTGTTTGCTGCCTGACCGTTACGAACGCGGGTCAGCATATCCGAAATCGGATCTTGCATGCTCATATGATTTACTCCAAATGATTAAGTGGCAATTACCAGCTAGCCTTACGAAGACCCGGAATCTCGCCTTTCATGCAAGCTTCACGAACCTTAATACGGCTTAGACCGAACTTACGTAGGTAACCGTGTGGACGACCAGTTTGGTTGCAACGGTTGCGCTGACGTGATGCACTTGAATCACGTGGAAGAGATTGCAGTGTAAGAACCGCGTTCCAACGATCTTCTTCAGATGCGTTTACATCGCTGATGATAGCTTTTAGCGCTGCACGCTTTTCAGCGAACTTAGCTACTAGCTTCGCACGTTTTGCTTCACGTGCTTTCATTGAATTTTTAGCCATAACAGTAACCCTTCACCTTACTTACGGAATGGGAAGTTAAAGGCAGCCAGCAGAGCACGGCCTTCCTCATCAGTACCAGCAGACGTCGTAATAGTGATGTCTAGACCGCGTACTCGATCAACTTTATCAAAGTCGATTTCCGGGAAGATGATTTGCTCGCGAACGCCCATGCTGTAGTTACCGCGACCGTCAAAAGACTTAGCGCTAACACCACGGAAGTCACGTACACGTGGAAGAGCGATGTTAATTAAACGCTCAAGAAAATCCCACATACGTTCGCCACGCAAGGTTACTTTACAACCGATAGGGTAGCCTTCACGGATTTTGAAACCTGCAACAGATTTGCGCGCTTTTGTGATAAGTGGCTTTTGACCAGAGATCGTTGCCATATCAGACGCTGCATTTTCTAGCAGTTTCTTATCGTTGATTGCTTCACCAACACCCATGTTTAGGGTGATTTTCTCGATTCTAGGGACTTGCATGACGCTTGTGTAACCGAACTGTTTGGTCAGTTCAGCGACTACAGACGACTTGTAGTAATCATGCAGTTTCGCCATAGTAGAACTCCAAATTACTTCTATTAGTTAGAAACGGTTTCGCCGTTAGACTTGAAGAAACGAACTTTTTTGCCGTCTTCAAAACGGAAACCGATACGGTCAGCTTTACCAGTAGCTGCGTTAAAGATAGCCACGTTAGAAACGTCGATAGCTGCTTCTTGCTCTACGATACCGCCTTGGATACCCATAGCTGGAACAGGTTTCTGATGTTTCTTAACTAGGTTGATACCTTCAACGATAACTTTACCAGTTGCTAGAACCTTAGTTACTTTACCTTTCTTGCCTTTGTCTTTACCAGCAAGAACGATTACTTCGTCATTACGACGGATTTTAGCTGCCATTTCTACGTGCTCCTTACAGAACTTCTGGAGCCAGTGAAACGATCTTCATGAACTTATCGCCACGAAGTTCGCGTGTCACAGGACCAAAGATACGTGTACCGATTGGTTGCTCAGTATTGTCGTTTAGCAATACGCAAGCATTTCGGTCGAAGCGAATGACAGAACCGTCAGGACGACGTACGCCTTTACGGGTGCGCACTACCACCGCCTTCAGAACATCACCTTTTTTAACTTTACCGCGAGGGATTGCTTCCTTCACAGTAACTTTGATGACGTCACCGATATGTGCATAACGGCGGTGAGAGCCACCCAGAACCTTAATACACATTACGCTGCGTGCGCCTGAGTTATCAGCTGCGTCCAGCATACTTTGCATTTGGATCATGTTAGTGCTCCGCTAAATATTAATAACTAGACCCATCACGGGTCGGGCTGCCTCTTTAAAAGGGACGCGAATTGTACCACCCTTTTTTGTGATTGGGTAGTCAAAAAATAAACGGCTCCAAAAATATTTTGGAGCCGCTTTAGTTTCATAGAATTAACGAGATTAAATCTTCGCCTTTTCTAGAACTTTTACCAAAGTCCAAGACTTAGTCTTAGACAGTGGACGACACTCTGCGATTTCAACTGTGTCGCCTAGGCCACACTCGTTGTTCTCGTCATGTGCGTGTACTTTAGTCGTACGTTTTACGTATTTACCGTAGATTGGGTGTTTTACGAAACGTTCGATAGCAACAGTGATAGACTTGTCCATCTTGTCGCTAACAACACGACCTTGTTGAGTACGTTTTACTTCGCTCATTATGCGCCTGCCTTCTCAGTCAAAACAGTTTTCACACGTGCGATATCACGGCGTACAGCTTTCAGAGTATGAGTTTGCTGTAGTTGACCAGTCGCAGCTTGCATGCGCAAGTTGAACTGTTCACGTAGCAAATTCATTAGCTCAGCGTTAAGCTCTTCAACGCTTTTCTCGCGTAGATCTTGTGCTTTCATCACATCACCTGCTTAGTTACAAATGTAGTTTTGAAAGGCAGTTTACGTGCCGCAAGACGGAACGCTTCACGTGCCAATTCTTCAGGTACACCACCCATTTCGTACATAACCTTACCAGGTTGGATTTGGGCTACCCAGTACTCAACGTTACCTTTACCCTTACCTTGACGAACTTCAAGTGGTTTTTCTGTGATTGGTTTGTCTGGGAACACACGGATCCAGATTTTACCTTGACGCTTAACGTGACGTGTCATTGCACGACGTGCCGCTTCGATTTGACGAGCAGTTAGACGACCACGGCCAACAGCTTTAAGACCGAATTCGCCGAAGCTTACATCAGTACCTTTAGCTAGACCACGGTTACGACCAGTCTGAACCTTACGGAACTTAGTACGTTTAGGTTGTAGCATCTGTCGACTCCTTACTTACGGCCTTTACGCTGCTTCTTAGGCTTGTCGCCTTTAGGCTCTACAGCGTTAGCTGCTGGCATACCACCTAGGATTTCACCTTTGAAGATCCAAGTTTTAATGCCGATCACACCGTATTGAGTGTGAGCCGAAGAAGTTGCGTAATCAATGTCAGCACGTAGAGTGTGTAGAGGCACACGGCCTTCACGGTACCACTCTGAACGTGCGATTTCAGCGCCGCCTAGACGACCGCTTACTTCCACTTTGATACCTTTAGCGCCTAGGCGCATTGCGTTTTGTACTGCGCGCTTCATAGCACGACGGAACATAACACGACGCTCTAGCTGAGACGCGATGCTGTCACCAACAAGTTGCGCATCTAGTTCAGGCTTACGTACTTCAGCGATGTTAATTTGCGCTGGTACACCTGCAATTTTAGCTACAGCTGCGCGTAGCTTCTCAACGTCTTCACCTTTCTTACCGATAACAACGCCTGGACGAGCAGTGTGAATAGTCACACGGATGCTCTTAGCAGGACGCTCGATAACGATACGTGATAGAGACGCTTTTTTCAGTTCACTTGTAAGGAACTGACGTACCTTGAAGTCGCCGTCTAGGTTGTCAGCGAAATCTTTGGTGTTAGCAAACCATGTAGCATTCCAAGGCTTAACGATGCCTAGACGAATACCATTTGGATGTACTTTTTGACCCATTGCTTACTCTCCTAGTCTCTAGCGATCTGCTACAACAACAGTGATGTGGCTTGAACGCTTCAAGATACGATCCGCACGACCTTTAGCACGAGGCATAATACGCTTCATGGTTGGGCCTTCATCTACAAAGATTTTTGCGACATTCAGATCGTCAATATCTGCACCTTCGTTGTGCTCCGCGTTAGCGATAGCAGACTCTAGAACTTTCTTAACTAGTGCAGCAGCTTTTTTGTTGCTGAACGTTAGGATTTCTAGAGCTTGGTCAACAGATTTACCACGGATTAGATCCGCAACTAAGCGAGCTTTCTGAGGCGAAATGCGAGCAAAGTTATGTTTAGCAATTGCTTCCATTATCTACTCCTTAGCGCTTCTTAGCTTTCTTATCCGCAGCGTGACCGCGGTAAGTGCGTGTTGGTGCGAATTCACCCAGTTTGTGACCGATCATTTCATCAGTTACAAATACTGGTACGTGCTGACGACCATTATGGACAGCGATGGTCAAACCGATCATCGTAGGGATGATCATTGAACGACGGGACCAAGTCTTAATAGGCTTTTTGTCTCCGCTTTCCACCGCTTTCTCTACCTTCTTCAGCAAGTGTAGGTCAATAAAAGGACCTTTCTTGAGAGAACGTGGCATGGCGATTCCTCTTTATATAGATTACTTGTTACGACGACGTACGATGTACTTGTCAGTGCGTTTGTTCTTACGAGTCTTGAAGCCTTTAGTAGGCATACCCCAAGGAGATACTGGGTGACGACCACCAGAAGTACGGCCTTCACCACCACCATGTGGGTGGTCAATCGGGTTCATTACAACACCACGAACCGTTGGACGGATACCGCGATGACGTGATGCACCTGCTTTACCAAGTTCACGTAGCATGTGCTCAGAGTTACCAACTTCACCGATTGTTGCACGGCCTTCAGAAAGAACTTTGCGCATCTCGCCAGAACGTAGACGGATAGTTACGTACGCACCGTCGCGAGCAACGATTTGAGCGTAAGCACCAGCCGAACGAGCTAGCTGACCACCTTTACCAGGCTTAAGTTCAACGTTATGTACTGTTGAACCTACTGGGATATTACGCATTGGTAGAGTGTTACCAGCTTTGATTGGTGCATCAACACCAGACTGAATAACATCACCAGCTACAACACCTTTAGGTGCTAGGATGTAGCGACGCTCACCGTCTTTGTAAAGAACTAGAGCAATGTTTGCGCTACGGTTTGGATCGTATTCAAGACGCTCAACTGTCGCTGGAATACCATCTTTAGTACGTTTGAAGTCAACTACACGGTAGTGGTGCTTGTGACCACCGCCGATGTGACGTACTGTGATACGACCCTTGTTGTTACGACCACCGTTCTTAGAGTTTTTCTCTAGAAGAGGTGCGTATGGCTTGCCCTTGTGTAGGTCAGCGTTAACAACTTTAACAACGTGACGACGACCAGGGGAAGTCGGCTTACATTTAACAATAGCCATTTTTAACTACTCCTGTTATTCCGCGCCGCCAACGAAGTCAAGATCTTGACCTTCTTTCAAAGTAACGTACGCTTTCTTAACGTCGCTGCGGCGACCTTGGCGTAGACCTTGACGTTTGGTCTTACCCTTAGTGATAAGAGTATTTACAGACTTAACTTCAACTTCAAATAGCTTTTCTACAGCTGCTTTGATCTCTTTTTTAGTCGCATCTTTAGCTACTTTGAAAACGATAGTGTTCGCTTTCTCAGCTGCCATAGTTGCTTTTTCAGAGATGTGCGGTGCACGTAGAACTTTTAGGATACGCTCTTCAGTGATCATGCTAGCATTTCCTCTACTTGCTTAACTGCTTCTGCAGTCATTACAACTTTGTCAAACGCGATTAGAGATACTGGATCGATACCAGCAACATCACGTGCGTCAACTTTGTATAGGTTACGAGCAGCTAGGAATAGATTCTCATCTACTTCGCTAGTCACGATTAGAGCGTCAGTTAGCTCAAGCTCTTTAAGCTTAGCAACTAGCTCTTTAGTCTTTGGTGCTTCAACTGAGAAGTTATCAACAACGATTAGACGCTCTTGACGAACAAGCTCAGAAAGAATGCTCTTCATAGCACCACGGTACATTTTTTTGTTTACTTTTTGGCTGTGATCTTGTGGTTTCGCAGCAAAAGTAACACCACCTGTACGCCAGATTGGGCTACGGATTGTACCAGCACGCGCACGGCCAGTACCTTTTTGACGCCATGGCTTAGCGCCACCGCCAGAAACTTCTGAACGTGTTTTTTGAGCACGAGTACCTTGACGAGCACCTGCTGCGTACGCAACAACTACTTGGTGTACAAGAGCTTCGTTAAACTCACGTCCGAAAGTAGTTTCGGAAACAGTTAGTGCATCGGCACCTTTAACCATTAGTTCCATTACTTACTCCTGAGACGTTATGCTTTAACAGCTGGTTTAACGATCACGTTGCCGCCAGTTGCGCCTGGGACTGCACCTTTAATAAGAAGCAGGTTGCGCTCAGCGTCAACACGTACGATCTCTAGGTTTTGAGTCGTTACACGCTCAGCACCCATGTGACCTGCCATTTTCTTGCCTTTAAATACGCGACCTGGAGTCTGACATTGACCGATAGAACCAGGAGCACGGTGAGACAATGAGTTACCGTGAGTCATATCTTGAGTACGGAAGTTCCAACGCTTAACAGCGCCTTGGAAACCTTTACCCTTAGATGTACCAGTAACGTCTACTTTCTTAGTTTCGTTGAATAGTTCAACAGTTAGTTCTGAACCAACTTCGAACTCTTCGCCGTTTTCTAAACGGAATTCCCAAAGACCGCGACCAGCTTCAACGCCAGCTTTAGCAAAGTGACCTGCTTCAGCTTTGTTTACACGGTTAGCTTTCTTAGAACCAGCTGTAACCTGGATTGCTGCGTAGCCGTCAGTTTCAAGAGTTTTCACTTGAGAAACACGGTTAGCTTCAACCTCAACAACTGTTACTGGGATAGAAACGCCTTCTTCAGTAAATACGCGGGTCATGCCCACTTTACGACCGATTAGACCAATCATACTTCTAATCTCCCTTAACCTAGGCTAATTTGAACGTCAACGCCCGCAGCAAGGTCTAGACGCATTAGAGCATCAACAGTCTTGTCTGTTGGCTCAACGATGTCGATTAGACGCTTGTGAGTACGGATTTCGTACTGGTCACGTGCTTTCTTGTTAACGTGTGGAGAGATAAGAACTGTGAAACGCTCTTTACGAGTTGGCAGTGGGATTGGACCACGAACCTGTGCGCCAGTGCGCTTAGCTGTTTCAACGATTTCCGCTGTAGAAGCATCGATTAGTTTGTAATCGAAAGCTTTTAGGCGGATACGGATACGTTGGTTCTGCATGAGACAGAGCTCCAAATTTAATAAATTACACAAACAATATCGCCACTCAAACTCGTCAAGACGAGAGAATGCCGATTGATTTATGTGAAACCGTAGCATCCAAGATTAGGACGCATTGTCAGTTAATTTTCGATTAACTATCCCTATATGCCAAAGTCACCTTTGAGGATAGTTTTTCCGAAGAAAAGATAGCTAATTGTATTAACCGCGAACATAAGCTGAGTATACATTACCTCGCAAATCCTTAGATTTGCTCGCTCCTCACTGCTCATTGGTTCACAACTGGCTTAACCAGTGCGCTGCATTATACAGATCACACTTTAGGTTGCAAGCGCTGCGTGAAAAATAATCGGGAATATTCCAAACCCCATACATTCCTCTTCGCTTGGTAGCCATTAAACAAAAAGGACGCCGAAGCGTCCTTTTCTAAACTGTAATCGTAATAGCGGCTGCTATTATTTCTTACCGCTTGATAGTGCACCGAAACGCTTGTTGAAGCGATCAACACGGCCGCCTGTATCAACGATACGTTGCTTACCAGTGTAGAATGGGTGACACTTGTCACATACGTCTAGGTGGATAGACTCTTTACCTAGAGTAGAGTTGAACTCAAAAGAGTTGCCGCAAGAACAAGTCGCTTTTACTGCTTTGTATTCTGGGTGGATACCAGCTTTCATGGGATAACCTCAATAGTAGGCCGTGTCGCTATACGAATCTAAGCCGCACACCACACGCAATTAATAATAAAATGGGATACCGCATCAACTAATTGCCGAAGCCATATCTCAAGGCGCGATATAGTAAAGAATCACATTGTTCGGATCAACACATTTGGCAACTTTTTCGCCACTTTTTTAGCCAGACTAATCATAGAGGCACGATTCACGCTGAATCACATAGCTTTACTCGAATTTCCATACCGATTTTAATAGACTCTCATTTCCTTTCCCTCTTTTTAATAGCTAAGAATTTATGCGTCCAACCATTGCTAGAGTGGCATTACCCGTTCCGCTCGACAAACAATTTGATTACGCCATTCCGGGGCACCTGTTTCCGATCATTGGTGGACGCGTTTCCGTGCCTTTTGGACGCCAAACCTTAGTCGGCATCGTCACCGCAATGGTTAATCACTCGGACTTTCCCAAAGATCAACTCAAGCCAATCAAAGCAGTTCTTGATTCTCAGCCGATATGGTCTGAAAAGCTTTATTCGTTGCTGACTTGGTGCAGCCAGTTCTACCAATACCCACTTGGAGATACGCTACACAATGCGATGCCAGCAGCTCTACGTAAAGGAAAGCCTGCAGATTTTGCGACGCTACAAGAGTGGCAAATTACCGAATCCGGTAAAGACAAGCTGATGCAAGGGCTTGATCGTCGAGCGGTCAAACAACAGAAGGTCTTGCAAATGTTGGTTAACGGCGCTTTGCCTCACCAGGAATTTGTCGACCAAGAGATAGCCTCAACAGTACTAAAGTCTTTAGAAGAGAAAGGCTGGATTGAACGTATCGAGAAGAAGCCTGTAATCACCCAGTGGGGACAGCACGTTGAATGCGACGTCGAGAAGCCAAAGCTCAACCACGAACAAGCGCTGGCTATTGCAAGTGTAAATAGCCAAACAGGCTTTGCTTGCTATTTATTAGAGGGAGTAACTGGCTCTGGTAAAACCGAAGTTTACTTAAACCTTATCAAGCCAGTTTTAGAGCAAGGGAAACAAGCCTTGGTTTTAGTACCAGAGATTGGCTTAACGCCCCAAACCATCAACCGCTTTAAACGCCGTTTTAATGTGCCAGTTGACGTCATCCACTCCGGGTTAAACGAGACGGAGCGTCTGAATGCGTGGCTTTCTGCACGCGACAAAGCGGCCGGAATCATTATCGGCACACGCTCTGCCCTACTCGCGCCTTTTGCTGATCTCGGGATTATCATTGTGGACGAGGAACATGACACCTCTTACAAACAGCAAGATAGCTTGCGTTATCATGCACGCGATGTTGCTGTAATGCGCGCTCATAAAGAACAAGTTCCGATTGTTCTGGGCTCAGCCACACCTGCACTGGAGACATTGCACAATGCCTTGTCAGGCAAATATCACCATTTAACACTAACCCAACGAGCTGGCTCTGCCGTGCCAACCACTAATAAAGTGTTAGATGTAAAAGGTCAGTATTTAGAAAGTGGCTTATCTGCCCAACTGATTGCCGAGATGCGCAAGCATTTAAAAGCGGGCAATCAAGTAATGTTGTTTCTTAACCGCCGAGGCTTTTCGCCCGCTTTGATGTGCCATGAATGCGGTTGGATTGCAGAATGTAAACGTTGTGATGCGTACTATACGTTCCACCATTACAGCAACGAAATACGCTGCCATCACTGCGGCTCACAACAACCGGTGATTCATCAATGTCAGGGGTGTGGTTCAACTCAACTGGTTACCGTCGGCGTAGGAACGGAACAACTCGAACAACAATTGGCTCAGTTATTTCCAGAATACAACGCCATTCGCATCGACAGAGACAGCACACGTCGCAAAGGTAGTTTGGAAGATGCCCTTGAATCGATTCGTAAAGGTGAACATCAAATTCTGATTGGCACCCAAATGCTGGCTAAGGGGCACCATTTTCCAAATGTAACACTCGTTGCTCTTTTGGATGTTGATGGCTCTCTCTATAGTAGTGACTTCCGCGCTTCCGAGCGACTAGCGCAGTTGTTTATTCAGGTCGCAGGTCGTGCCGGCCGCGCAAGTAAACCTGGCGAGGTTATCCTACAAACCCACCATCCTGAGCACAGCTTGCTGCAGGCCCTGCTTCAAAAAGACTATCGCCACTTTGCTATGACTGCTCTGGAAGAACGCAAACTGGCTCAGCTTCCGCCTTATAGTTTCTTGACTCTGTATAAAGCAGAGGCGAACCAAAGTGAGATAGTTGAAGACTTCCTGCGTCAGGTTCGCTTTACGTTAGAGTCACACCCTCTGTTCGATGATTCCTGCATGGTGTTAGGCCCTACTCCTTCACCTTTGGCTAAGCGGGCTGGTAAATACCGCTGGCAACTATTACTGCAAACTCAGCATCGTTCATTGATGCAAAAGTTATTAACCAGTGCCAAACCTGCTATTGAGTTGTTGCCAAATGCTAAGAAAGTACGCTGGAATTTAGACATAGAACCACAAGATCTCAGCTAGCAAACGTTTAACTATGTAATGAATTACCATTTAATGTGACCAGAATCACACCAAGATTACAATTTTTGTTAAACAGACCGTAACTTTCACTTTAGAAATGAATAGACTATCCAAATTAGAAAAGTCTAAAGTGACTTGTTTGCACAGGCTTAGATTAAAACAATGACTATTCCCACAAATTGATATCGCGGTGAAGAATCCATTTTCCCACTCGTTAACACGAACTGAGCGAAGAGCAAATACAGCTCTCACTCGGTTTGATTACCCTGATTTCAAACCGGAATAACGTCATCTTGGCAAAAAATAAATGAGAGGTTAAAAACTATGGCGACAATGAAGGATGTTGCCCAGCTTGCGGGAGTGTCTACGGCTACGGTATCTCGAGCCTTAATGAATCCAGA
>NZ_JAWOTC010000061.1:0-19827 GCF_033338675.1 Vibrio sp. Vb1574 | reverse complement strand
ATGCAGTTTTGATCCATAACTCGACGATCTCCCTCTTTCAAAGGCTGCCGAAGCACTTCTGGTTCTGGGCAAATGTAAAAGCAATCCATGCATTTGGTGCAATCTTCGCGCCGAACAGCAGTAACGCGCAACAGGCTTTTTCGGCCTATCACGCCATAGGTAGCCCCCAGTGGACATAAGTGCCCACACCACCCATGCTCAACCAAGAGTAAATCCAACACAAACACTAGGGCGATTAGCACCCAACCTGCGCCCATACCAAACACCAACCCGCGATGCAGTGCCGCAACTGGATCTAACCATGTCCAAAGAATCGCGCCAGATAGCGCACTGCCCAACATCAAAACAGGGATCAGCCAATAACGAATCATGGGAGACCAACGATAGCTCGCTTTAATGTTGAACTTTCGACGCAACCACGCCGCCAAGTCTGTCACGATGTTCAACGGGCACACCCAAGCACAAAATGCGCGCGGCGCCAAAATCGCGTAAAACGCAACGACAATCACTACGCCTAACAACGCATTAAACTCCGGAACATGCCCTGTCGCCAAAGCTTGAAGCACAATTAACGGGTCACTTAACGGCACGGTATCGAGCAACATACTTGATGACAGATTACCAGTTAGAATTCCCAGCGTCGGCCCAGCCATAAACAGCGCAATGATGGTGAACTGACATAGCCGACGTAAAATCAAAAACCGATGCGCGCGCCACCAACCAAGCTTTTCAAGCGCTTCTTTGCCAGCATTTTGAGCTAAATTCTTTGCCATTACTTACCTCCTTTTAGCGATTCAAGCGCACCTTCCGGTACAGGCGTCTCACTAGGGAGGATATTTTCGAGTGGTTTGTCGATCTCTTTCCAACCAAAATTGTAGTGGCTGCCCACTTTGCCTTTCGCCAAATCCGTCGGGACGACTTTAATAGCAGCGACATCCAACACGCACGCTTGTTCACACTTACCGCATCCGGTACACACTTCGGAATTCACTGTTGGGATAAGTTTGGCGTGATAACCGGTTCGGTCGTTGTGAACCATCTCTAATGTGATGGCTTCATCAATCAGCGGACAAACGCGATAACAAACGTCGCATCGTAACCCTTGCCAGTTAAGGCAAGTTTCATGGTCAATAAGAACCGCTGTACCCATTCGAGCATCATCAATATCGGTTAGTTTCGGATCCAGCGCCCCACTCGGACAAGCGACAACACAAGGAATGTCTTCGCACATTTCGCAGGGAATATCGCGTGCAGTAAAGTAAGGTGAGCCAGTCGCGACGGGTGAAAGTAATGTCGCAAGTTTCAAGGTATCGTAAGGACATGCCTGAACACACAAGCCACATCGAATACAAGCTGATTCGAAATCGCCTTCCGGCAGTGCACCAGGCGGACGAATAGGCACACCTTTGGTTTCTCGAGCTTGGCTTTGTAGCGATTGTAAGCCCAATACACACGCAGCTGCGCCAACACCAGCCGCAGTTCGAGCTGTATCACGCAAAAATCGGCGCCGACTTTGCGATATTTTAGACTGAGAGGATTTCATGCTATTTCCTCAACAAAACTCCCTTATCAAGTTAAGCATAAATAGCCCTAAACGTGTCGTTTCCCTATACCTCATAGGAGGTAACCCCATCCTCTATTGATTCAAGTCAACTGACGCACAGTGCCGTCGTCACAGTTTGACTAAATGCGTTTATTTACTGCGACATGAAATTCACCACGATACTCTGCAGTACGCGCCATTCTCAGTACAATAATTCAACACCTTTGCAATCTACTCGCTCAATTCGATGATAAATCACTACTAAAAATTCAAAAAATGACATCATAACAAGCTAATTTAAAAGGCATTTATCCATTAAACATAAAAAAACACTATCCAAATAAGAAAACTGTGGTTAGATTAAAAATTAAAACTAAAAAGCGAAGGAGAGAGGCATGGAAATTATCGTACGTCCAACGACCGTCGAAGACGCAGCGGCACTCGTAGAAATCTATTCACAACCAAAAGCACAACGTGAAACCCTGCAACTCCCAAAGCCTTCGCTCGCGATGTGGGTGGAAAGATTGTCAAACATACCTGATGGTGTTTATAGCTATGTCGCTGAAATTGATGGTAAAGTCGTCGGAAATATTGGCTTTCACCACTCTCTACGTCCAAGAACGATGCACACGGCATCGTTTGGCATCGGAGTACATGATAGTTTCCACGGACTCGGTATTGGTAGCAAATTGATAGAAACAGTCACTGAACTAGCAGATAACTGGTTAAATGTGAGAAGAATTCAGATAGAGGTCAATGCCGATAACGACGCCGCCATTGGGCTTTATAAAAAGCATGGATTTCAAATTGAGGGTGAAGCGATTGACGGTTCCTTCCGTGATGGTGAATTCATCAATACCTATTACATGGCGCGCATCAGACCAGGCCAAAGATAAAACAAAGCCTCCTACTAATTGGAGGCTTTTCTTTTTAAACTTCGACTCACTTTCGTAAGTAAGCCAACGCTCTGCGAGTCAATGCTTCTGTGTAGGGATTGATCTTCCAGTGGTCGGGACTCCAACCTTTCACAAATCGCTGAAAGTCTGCCCAAGCCACAGCAAACAAAGGACGCCACTCACGCTCGACTTCATTAGGGTCAAGATTCGGTTGATAGACAATTAGCGCGTGTTGCAACTGAGCAAAATACGTATCCAAAACCCAAACTTCCATCTCTGCACAACGTTCTGGCTTAACGGCGCTACTCATAAACAGTGCCACATCTTTCATTGCACACCCACATCCAACGTATTGAAAGTCAACCGCAACAACGCTTGATTCTTCTTCATCAAAACAGAAGTTCGCCAATTTGGCATCACCGTGTACTAGTGTTTTAAACTTAGCTTGCGAAAGCGTTTGATCAATCAATTGAGCCGCATTTTGTAGCTCAGTGTCTTGCAATGCTTCAAGCTCGTCGGGTCTGGTTGCTAAGTGCCAGTATGTTCCGGTATGCCACAACTTATCCGAACGAACATCGATGTATCGCGCATGAAAGTTCGCCAACCAAGTGAGGCAGGCTTGTAGATGCTCTAGCTGTGCATCTGTGATGACTTTTGGAAAGCCCACCTCGGCGAGATCTTCCATCACAATGAGCCATTCATTCTCCGATTGGAACGTTTTTAGACCTTGTGGTACTCGGCAGCGAGTATCCACCCCTCCGGAAAAATACTCATACCAATTCACTTCCACCTGATAAGAGTGCAACTTTCTTTGATGAGAACGGTCCGTATTCCAGCCTCTAGGATGCTCTGAAGGCTTAGGGAGTTTTACATGCTTAATGATCACTGAACCAGTAGAATAAGTAACTCGGACTAACTCCCCATAGCCTCCCCATAGCGATTGTATGACTTCTACAGAGCGGTAATTACCGAGATTGAGTTCCTGGCCAATATTTTGGTAGCGTTGGTGGTTGTTACTCATCATGTGAGCAGATGTGACCACGTTTGGTTCTTCTCCATGTAGTGAATAACATATGGGCAAACTGGTTTGATTTGATAACCGAGTGACTCAATTTCTGGCAACACCGCTTCCATCATCACTTTTCCGTACCCCTTACCTCGCAGTGCTTCAGGAACAACCGTTGATGTAATGTGCATGACATTACCCTTAAGCTGATAAATCACCTTGGCTTTATAACCCTGCTCTAAATCAACCCAGAATGTACTATTCGTGGTCTCATGAGTTACTTTATGCATATCTTGCTCTCTAATTTTTGTTACAGATTGATTGAATCAAACTATATCACTGAATAAAATCGATACCATGCGAGAGTGCTGCTTCGCCTCACGCGATTACCTTCTTACATCAGGTACGACAATTATAATGAGAAATATGAGCCCAATTGCCAGAGACGGCAAGCTACCTCTGCAAAGCAAGAAGGCACCAGAACGTCAGGCAAGTACATTAAATAGCACCGATGCAATGGCAATGGTCGAACACGGCAGTGAAGTGAGCTTAAACGTCACCACCCCCGTTGGTACAAAGTTTATTACAACCAGCACATTTGTTGGCTGTCACTCAAATAATACTGCATTGATAGAGGTTCCGAACATCTCCGATGAAGACTTGAAGTTCTATTTTCAAGAAGGCTTTTGGATCAATGTAAAAGCCTACTCTCATCGAGGTGAAGGGGCCGTTATCCCATTTCGGGCCCAATTACAGCATCGACTAGGCGATCCGTACCCAATTTTGGTGCTAGACCTACCCAACACTATGCAGGTCTTTCAGCTTCGCAAAGAAGTGCGTTACGAAGTAAATTTGAGAGCGCGTGTTTGTTTAGAAGCCTATCGAACTGAATGCGAAATAAGAGATTTATCTCGTAGTGGCTGTCGTTTTGTAACATCACCAATGAGCCGACCACTTCAGGTTGGTGACCACGTTTCATTGGATCTAACGATGCCCGGAGAAAGTCGTATGCTAGCGCCGTTGCGAGGTCGTATTTGTAATTTACAAAAATCAACGCATTATGCTCGCTACGGAATGGAGTTTGATGAGGTTGGTAAAAACAACGCTAAAAACCTCCTCAGTCACCTCAAATTTGATGGGACTAAGCTCACACTAAAAAGATAGATTTGATAACCCCTATCGCTTATCAAGAAGCTTTGAAGTGCTAGAAAACAAGAAACCCCTTACTTTTCAGTAAGGGGTTTTTATTTACTAAGAATAAGGCAGTATCTTAGATAAGAGTCATGACTTAGAAGTCGTAACGTAGACCTAGCGCTAGCTCATCTTTTTCAGCCGCGCCTTCGTTATCCATTAGATCGAAGTTGTATGATGCGTAGCCACGGAAGTTAGGCTTGAAGTAGTAAGTTACATCAACAGCTAGGTTTTCTACAGTATCTGCGTCTTCTAGTTCACCTTTGTTGAACGTAGAAGTGAATACAGTTTGACCCATAGTGTAAGCAGCGGCTAGTTCGTAGCCTTTGTAATCAAAAGTCTTACCTGCAACATCCATATCCGCGCCAGTGTAGTTACCAGCGAAGTAGAAGTCACCTACAGAGTATGCAGCTACCAGCATGAACTCATCGTTGTCGTTTTGATCTGCGTAACCAGCACCTAGTTCAAAACCAGTGTTAGCAAACGCGTAAACACCAGATAGAGAGAAGCCATCTTCCTCGTTGTCTGTAAAGCCTTGTGCATCTGTTGTGCGATCAGCAAAACGGTAGCTTGCGCGTACAGCTAGTTGCTCGAATTGGCCTTTGTAAGACAGCATGTTATCTGTACGGTCAGAAACAGGCAGTTTAAGTGCTGCTGTGTTACCGTGGTAAGCCATAATGTCAGTAAAGTCAGTAAGAACCACTAGTGCGCCGTCGTTTTTACCGTAAGTTACTTCACCGTATTTGCCACCCAGACCCGCATAAGCGTAACGAGTTTCAAGATCACTATTGTTATCTACGGCACCTTCTTCTTTTGTTTTGAACTCACCTTCCCAAAAACCAACGCCGTATAGGTTTTCATTGATTTCCTGTTTGCCTAGGAAGTTAAGACGGATGCGAGTACGGTCTTCTGCCTTACCATCCATCATAGAAAGACGCGCTTCAGCGCGGCCGCCCATCTCAAGAGAAGTGCCATCTTGGTTGTATAGTTCTGAAGCGACAACTTGAGATCCTGATGCCATTAGCGCCACTGCTACAGCTAAAGTTTTTAATTTCATTGTTATTTTCCATATCATTGTTTTATATGTGCTTTCTCACCAGAAAAACAGGACTTTTCTGTACCAACGAGAAAACTGGCGGCATAGTAGCAGCTGTTATTTTTCACGCAACGTGTTGAATAAACAGCGCTTATAGAAGAAAACACCACTTAAAATGACGATATGAATACCTCTCAACCATCAAGTTATCGGTTGAGTTAAAAAAAATGTTCGCGTCAAAAAAAAATTGACGAAAAAAATGTAAAAACAATATCACAAAACGTGATATTGCCCGCAAAAAAATATTGTTAACTGACTGTTTTAGATAGACTTATTGATAATAAATCCGATTATTACAAACAAAAAAATCCCTGAGCATTCACTCAGGGATTTAGAGATTTGATAAGTAGATGATGAATTAAAGCTTAAAGAAACTTAATTGCTCTTTCTGCTTCTCTGCAAGTAAAGAAAGCTCAGTACTCGCACTTGCACTCTGGCTGATGCCCGCTACGTTTTGGTTTACAAGCTCCGACATGTTAACCACGTTGCGATTGATATCTTGAGTAACTTGAGACTGCTCTTCGGCTGCGGTTGCTACTTGCGTGTTTGAATCGTTGATGTTGGCGACCGACTCGGTAATTCCAACCAACGCCTCATTCATTTGTTGCGTCAGCTCGTTGTTGCGGCTAAGCATATCAAGGCTGACTTGCATACTGTCATTCGCAAGCCCAGACTGCGCTTGAAGCTCTTCAATGATCGTTTGGATCTCTTGTGTCGAGTCTTGAGTACGCGCTGCTAGCATGCGTACTTCATCAGCTACTACCGCAAAACCACGACCAGACTCACCAGCTCGCGCCGCTTCAATCGCAGCATTCAATGCTAGCAAGTTGGTCTGCTCAGATACGCCGCGAATCACTTCAATAACATCGTTGATCTGTACAGATTGCTCTTTTAGACGCAAAACAACTTGCGCTGCATCGTTCAATGCTTGAGACATTTGCGCACTTGCTTCCGCACTTTCTTGGAAGATAGCCAAACCTGATTGAGCAAGTCCATCAGCTTCACGCGCGGTTGCGTCAGCAGAGGTCGCGTTATCACTCACATTATTCGCAGTGCTTGCAAGCTCGTTAACCGCAGATGCAACTTGCTCGATCTCCGCCAACTCTTGTTGAGCGTTCGCTTCCGCTTGCGTCATTACTGCAGCTAATTCGGTCGATGCAGATGCAACTTCCTCACTAATACGGGTTAACTGGTCCACAGTGTTGTATAACTGCTCTGCGGTTTGGTTTACATCTTTGCTCAGCTTAGAGATCTCATTGTCCCCATCGACATCTGCACGTACTGATAGATTACCCATTGCTAACTGACGCATCACTTCTTGCAGCTTTTGGATTGGTGTAACAATCATGCCAGATAGGAACCAAGCGCCTATCAATGAGAAAGCAAATACCGCTAAAACCGTCAACATAGCGTTATTTTGCACACGTTCATTTTGCTGATGACTTCTGATAGTAGATTGTTCAGCTTGCTCGTTTACATGCTTTGATAGCGTGTTAATTTGTTGGACCATTTCTCGGCCAACATTGCGATACTCTTTGACAAATGCACGGTACTCGCTATCCGATTTCAAACCTTGATCGTATTGGTTGAAGAAATCAACTGAGCGCTCTGAATATCGCACATAGGATTCAATTGCTTGGCGAACTTTAACGGCATCGTCACGGAATAGGTTTCGGGCTTCAATTGCGCTTAAATCGGCATCAACTTGCTTTAAGCCTTCTTTCAATTCGGTTAGAAAATTCTCACGACGAGAAGCATCGTAAATAGCGTAAACCGCGCTTATGCGCAGAGGGTAAATTTGGTCGTCAATACTCGCCAATGTGTCTTTGTGAAAAACCAAAGATTCTTGGTTGGAAGCAATAACACCTTGCTCTGCTTGAAGATTGTTTTTAGTAATCCAAAGAGCAATAAACAAAACAATCGCGGTAAATAATACCGGAACCAAAATTTGCGTTCGTACTGACAAATTTTTCAGTGATAACTGCATGACAGGGCCTCAGTTGTATGCGTGATGTCTATATCCAAACAAACTCGAGCAGTGCCTATAACAACGTTACTTTTCGGCAGTTTGAATATCTATGCTTCCTTGCGACGGGATAAATCCCAGACGAATAAACAAGTGGCGAATATTAGAGGTCGATCACACTTTTGTCTAGTGCAAAAACTCTCCATTTTCAATCTGTTATTGACAATATCCCGACAGTGGCGTCGGGATATTGTCGTTATGATAAATTATGTTCACTTATGATGAGATACATTCACATTTAGGACGGTTTTAGCCTATTTTCTCAACGAATTGAGCTTAGCTTGAGCAAGGCCAAAAATAGTATCGATTGGATAAGAACCTTCATCGGTTGGCTCACCAGCAACTTTCCCCGTAAACAATTCGATAGCTTCAGTAACATGGTCAATCGCCCAAATATTAAACTCGCCTTTTTCGACTGCTTTCACGATGTCGGAACGAAGCATTAGATTGTGAACATTAGAGCGCGGAATAATGACCCCCTGCCCGTCATGACGACCTTTAATTACACACACATCATAAAATCCTTCGATCTTTTCGTTTACGCCACCAATAGGCTGAGCTTGACCAAATTGATTCATCGACCCTGTTATCGCAATGTCTTGTCGGTTTGGTTGCTTTGAAAAAGCAGACACAACCGCACATAACTCAGCCATGCTGGCACTATCACCATCAACACCACCGTAAGATTGCTCAAAGGTAATGGTTGTCGTTAATGGCACTCGTGCCGTTTTACCAAATACGGAAGATAAGTAGGCAGACAAAATCATTACGCCCTTAGAGTGAATACTGCCACCCAAATCCACGCTGCGCTCGATATCGATAACATCCCCATCACCGTAACACGTCGTCGCTGTGATGCGATTCGGTGCACCAAACATGTAGTCACTAGTGCTCAATACCGAAAGTGCGTTCACTTGGCCTACGGCTTCTCCTTCGGTGCGAATCAGCGTTGTGCCGTTAATAAAGGTTTCCATTACGTTATCGCGTAATCGGCTTACTCGCATTTCTTGGTTATTGAGCGCCTCTTCAACATGCCCAATACGGATCATGTTAGAGTTAGCTTGACGAGCCACGTAGTTCGACTCTCGAAGCAAGTTGGCGATATTAGCCGAATGTAGAGATAGCTTGGATTGGTCGCCAGACAAACGTGAGCTGTATTCGATGATCCGAGCAATGGCTTTGCGATCGCAATGCAACATATTGTTGTCATGCACCACGCTAGAGATAAAGCGCGCGTAATGCAGCTCAGACTCCGGCGTACGTTTCATTTCGTCTTCGAAATCTGCCGTCACACGGAACAACTCGCTGAACTCTGGATCGTAATGTTGGAGTAATTGGTAAGTTCGGTAATCACCAAATAAGATAATTTTGATATCAAGCGGAATCGGTTCAGGATCGAGTGATACCGCCCCCGTCAATGTGACTTCTTTTTCTAGAGACGTAAAACTCAATTGACGAGCACGCAATGCGCGCTTCAAACCATCCCAAACGTAAGGCTGTTCAAGTACTTTCTGAGCATCCATTAATAGAACGCCGCCATTCGCCTTATGCAAGCTCCCTGCGCGAATCAGCGAGAAGTCGGTAAACACCGTTCCCTTGAAAGTGGCAGTCTCAATCGACCCGAAGAGTGAATGATAGTTGGGATTTTCTTCAACAACGATAGGAAATTCGCTGCTTTTACGGCTTACCAAGACGTTCACTTTATAACGACGTGGCAATTTTTTATCCAAGGATGCCGTCGCAATTTCGCCTTGCTCGCCACTTTGGTCAAGGAAGATATCTGCGTTTTCAACAATATCTTTTTGCAGCTCAGTTAAGTAGGTTTTGATTTCGGAATATTGCGCGTAATCCACTTTGAGTTTTTTGATGAAGTGAGTAATCACATCAAGCGTCACTTCATCATTGAGCTTTTTGATTTTATCGCTGTATGTCTCTTCCCACTCCGTAAGCTCACGAACCATC
Organism: Vibrio sp. Vb1574; assembly: GCF_033338675.1. Lineage (NCBI taxonomy): Bacteria > Pseudomonadati > Pseudomonadota > Gammaproteobacteria > Vibrionales > Vibrionaceae > Vibrio > Vibrio sp. Vb1574. The sequence continues at coordinate 10,107 of NZ_JAWOTC010000061.1, read as the reverse complement.
GAGCGCAATCGCACTTCGAGTTCATCAATAGCATCGCTGAATTGCTCTTGTTCTTTTTTGCTTAGTACATCAAAAGACTCTTCCGTATGAAGCTCATCACCGTTCATGGCGACAAACTGATAATCCCCCTGTGTAGTCAGTGTTAGGCTGATGCCTTTTTCTTTTGCCTCTCGGCTAATACGATCCAGCTCGTTTTGTTGCTTAGCTGCCAATTGATTTTTTAATCGCTCAGCGCGGCTAAAGTACATTTCATTGTCGAATGCTAGGGGTAAAGCATTCAATAATTTGCCCATTAAAGCTTCAATATCAACACGTAGCTTATTTCCGATACCACAAGGCAGCTTTAATACCTTTGGTGTACGGGTATCCTCAAAGTTCGCAACGTAACACCAATCAAACAGGGCTGCTGCATCGTGCTGGTGACGATTCAGATAGCGCAAGATCATGGTGCGTTTACCTAGCCCATTCTGACCAATGGCGTAGATGTTATACCCTTTCTCTTTGATGGACATCGCAAACTCGACCGCTTTTTGCGCGCGCTCTTGGCCCACGATTTCATCAATTGGAGGTAACTCCTTGGTCGACTTACATGGCATATTCTCTAGATCTGCTACAGAATATAGCTGCTTAGCTTTCAATCTTAGTATTGCCATATCCACTTCCTTTTTTCTTATTTTCGTTATTTGAGTGTAGAGATTATTTGCTTAATTTTAAGTGATTTACCTTCTACCCTAGATTGATTGGACATTTTATGAACACATAAGTGATATTAACACGCACTTGCAATTGATAATCAATTTCATTTAATATCTAAACAAATCAAATGTTGTGGAGATGGATATGAATATTGAGCAATGCTGGATGCGCTACTTAAAAGCAGAGCAACTGATGGAACAAGGCCATTGGCCAGAAGCTCATCGTTTATATGACGACGTGCTCAACAATCTACCCAACCACATTCATTTAGCGCTAGAAAATGCACAAACTAAACCTTGCCAGTTTGTATGTCTCATTACGGGGCTTAGAGATGCCAGCGTGACGCAATCAGAGATTCTCAACAAACTCGGCTTACAACATGATGCGTTCTCAATACTCAATCAAACTTACGCGCTATTTCAATTTTTGCAGCTAGAGAGCCATGAACTGATTGAGCGCGTAGGTCACCTACTTGGTCAACAGAGCGAAGACTTATTAGCCCACATGGCGGCATTTTGCTCTGCCCAACGTAATGCTCAATGGATGATAGAACTCGAGCACGTAACGCGCGCGCATGAGCAGTTCTTACATTTGCAAGCAATGAGTTCGGCAAAATCTTCGCCTTCTCACCTGTATAATTAATCTAAAGCTCAAGCATTGAGGCCTACTAGGTTTGTGCTGTCCATTGCTTGAGTATCATTTGCTTTATCAACCACAAGGATCTGTGATGTCTTCTAAAACCATTCTTTCGGTGAACAACCTATCAGTCAGCTTTACGACAAACGATGGGATCGTCGATGCAGTAAAGAATGTTAGCTTCAATTTAAAAGCAGGCGAGACGCTGTCCATCGTTGGCGAATCTGGCTCTGGCAAGTCAGTATCAACCAATGCACTGATGAAACTACTGCCAGACAACGCTATTTTGCATGAAAACTCATCCATCATGTTTGAGGGTAGCTCCATCTTGGATAAAACAGAGCGTGAAATGCAAAGTATTCGCGGTGATCGCATTGGCATGATTTTTCAAGAGCCGATGACCTCACTAAACCCGTACATGCGCGTGGGTATCCAAGTCGCTGAGGCCATAATGTGTCACCGCCCGGTCGACAGACGAACAGCAAAAGAAAAGGTGTTAGAGCTGTTTGAATTGGTTCATATGCCAAACCCAGAAAAAGCGTACAACAAGTACCCACACGAATTTTCTGGTGGTCAATTGCAACGTATCATGATTGCGATGGCACTGATTAACGAGCCCGATATTTTGATCGCCGACGAACCAACAACGGCGTTGGATGTCACGGTTCAAGCAGAAGTGTTGCACCTGATTAAAGAAATTCAGGCTCAGATGGGCATGGCAATCCTATTTATTACTCATGACTTAGGCGTCGTAAAACACTTTGCAGACCGTGTCATTGTGATGTGTAAAGGAGAAGTCGTCGAAGAAGGCGAAACGCAAATACTCTTCGAGGACCCAAAGCACGAATATACACGTATGCTAATCAACTCGATTCCTAAAGGCAGTAAGGAGCCTATTAGCGAAAGTGCTACACAGCTTTTAAAGGCCGACGATATACGAGTCAAATTCTTGGTAAAGTCGCATTTTATTGCGAGCAAGAATGAGTACTTCGAAGCGGTAAAAGGCATTTCTCTTGAGCTTAAACAAGGAGAGACCCTCGGGATCGTTGGGGAGTCCGGTTCAGGTAAGTCTACACTCGGCCGAGCTTTGATAGGTCTACTGCCCTCAACTGGCAAAATAGAATATAAAGGCCAAGATATGGCCTTGCTGACAAACAAAGAACGTTTTGAGCTGAAAAAAGACGTTCAGATGGTATTCCAAGACCCTTATGGTTCGCTTTCTCCTCGTATGACTATCGGCGAGATCATCACAGAAGGATTAACTGTCCACCAACCAATGTTGAGTAAAAAAGAACGTATGCAGAAAGCGCGCGACGTGCTCCGTGAGGTCCGCTTAGATCCCGCGTCCATCAACCGTTATCCGCACGAGTTTTCAGGAGGCCAGCGTCAGCGTATTGCTATCGCGCGAGCACTGATCCTTGAACCTTCGTTTATTCTGCTTGATGAGCCAACCTCTGCATTAGACCGCTCGGTGCAACTGACAGTGATTGACCTTCTGAAAGATTTGCAGAAAAAGCATAATATTGGCTACTTGTTTATTAGCCACGATCTATCAGTAGTTAAAGCGCTCTCTGATCGTGTTCTAGTCATGCAAAAAGGCGAGGTCATGGAACAAGGTACAGCCGAAAATATTTTCCAAAACCCTAAAAATGACTACACGAAAAAACTGATAGATGCCTCATTTGATCTTGAAAACAGTGAAAATCAGCACAATGCGGCTTAGGTTCATCACAGTTTCATATTCATAAACTAGGATTAAGAAAAGGTGATAAATTCATCTTGTCTTAAGAATGGCGTAGCTGCCTTTCGGTTTGGCCGCCGAGACTGGTTGGTTCAAGAGTCAGACTTAGTCAACCTGGCTCAAATACTGGCAAACAGTATGAATTGAGTTCCCCCAACCATGAAAAATGCCGCGACACTGTCGCGGCATTTTTTATTCTCAGAAGCTTCGAACAACTAGGGCATTAAATCGACTCAATACCCATATTATGTAACGTAAATGCATACACGTCTGTGGTGAGGTCAATTTGCTTACTCAGCGGCATTCCTGCACCATGACCGGCATTAACATCAATGCGTATCAATACTGGATTAGCGCCTTGCTGTTTGTCTTGCAGCTCCGCAATAAACTTGTACGAATGTGCTGGCACAACTCGGTCGTCGTGATCGGCGGTTGTCACCAAGGTAGCAGGATATTGCACGTTTTCTTTTACATTGTGAACAGGAGAGTAGCCAAGCAAGTATTGGAACATCGCTTCACTTTGCTCCGACGTGCCATAGTCATACTTCCAGCCTTCTCCAGACGTAAACGTGTGGTAACGCAGCATATCAAGCACGCCAACCGCAGGCAGCGCGACTTTGAATAGTTCAGGGCGTTGCGTCATACACGCTCCAACTAACAAACCACCATTAGAACCACCGCGAATCGCTAGGCGATCCGAGCTAGTGTAGTCGTTTTCAATCAGGTATTCCGCCGCCGCAATAAAGTCATCAAACACGTTTTGCTTTTGCTGCTGAGTGCCTGCGTTGTGCCAGGCTTTACCGTATTCACCGCCGCCTCGCATGTTGGCGACAGCGTATATACCACCCAACTCTAGCCAGTTGGCTACATTGCCAGAAAACATTGGAGTGAGGCTGATGTTAAAACCGCCGTAACCATACAACATGGTTGGTGCTCTACCATCAAGTGCAATGCCCTTCTTGTATGAAATGATCATCGGAACTTGCGTGCCGTCTTTTGAGGTGTAAAACACCTGTTTTGATTCATACTCATTACGATCGAACGGTGCCTTTGATTCTTGAAACAGTGTCGATTCACCAGACTCAACATCAAATGAGAAGATCGTCGGAGGCGTCACGTAGTTAGTGAATGTGTAATAAAGTGTGGTTTCTTCTTTTTTACCCGCCAGACCATAAGCCGTGCCTTCTCCCGGCAATTGTACATCTCGAATCCACTCACCTTGGTAGTTAAACTGCTGCACTTTAGAAAGCACATCTACCATATAAGTCGCAAACAGATAACCGCCACCTTTGCTGATTTCTAACGGCTGTTCTTGTTCAGCAATCACGTCAGCCCATTGTTCTGTCTGAGTGTTGTAGCTGACAACTTTGCCATTCGGCGCGTCTAGGTTGGTGTAAAGCAGCAAGGTTGCGTCTTGGCTATCAATTAAGTAGGTGTCGCCTTGCGTTGTATCGCGCAGCGTCACAATTGCTTGGGAGTCAGACTGTAAATCGATATAAAACAGACGATTACCCGATGTAGATTCTGCGCCAGAGATAATGAGGAAGCGATCATCTGTCGTCGTCGTACCAGACACATAACGATGAACTTGCGTATCCAACTCACCGAAAATCACTTTATCTTCAGATTGAGGTGTACCAAGTTCATGATAATAAAGCTTGTGATGCTCAGTTCGAGCTGACAACTCGCTGCCTTGCGGCTTATCGTAGCTTGAGTAATAGAAGCCTTTGCTGCCCAGCCAAGAAATCGACGTAAACTTCGCATCAACAATCTCAGGCTCTAACTGTTCTTTGGTTTCCGTATCAATGACAAAGATCTTACGCCAATCACTGCCCCCTTCCGAGATGGAATACGCAACCAAACGGCAGTCTTTAGAGAAGCTGACTTCGCCAAGAGAGGTCGTGCCCTCTTCGGAGAAAGTATTTGGATCAAGGAAAACCTCGGCTTCTCCCTCGCCTTTACGTCGATACAATACGCTTTGGTTTTGCAAACCGTCGTTTTTGTAGAAGTAGGTGTAGTCACCACGTACAAATGGCTGGGAATATTTTTCGTAGTTTTGACTGTTCGCCACTAAGTCACGGATTTGTTGGCGGTACGGTATCTGACCAAGGAAATCGAAGGTGACCGAATTTTGACCCGAAACCCATTGTGCGGTTTCTTCACTGCGATCATCTTCTAACCAGCGATAAGGGTCGGCAATGTCGTGACCAAAATAAGTGTCCACGACAGAATCTTTACGTGTTTTTGGGTAATGCATAACGTCCGTGTTACTCCGTTGTTTTTATTAAGTTGTTTATCTTCAATCGTTTTATTGCGGTGATTACCTTAGAGCACCCAATTTTGATTTCAACGACATTGTTTTAAATCTATGAAGAACCTAGAAATAATGAGATATCGTTAAGTACCGGTCACGAATGTGCTCAATAAGCAGCTTCACTTTGTTCGGTGGTTGACGAGTAAACGGATACACCGCGTAGATACCCAACTTTTTACCTACTAGTTCAGGAAAAATATCCACCAGTTGGCCATTGCGAATATCATGATACACCAAGCATCGCGGGACGTAAGCTATACCATGGCCGCCCAGAGCGGCTTTACGTAATGCGGTCGCGTTATCAGTAGAAAAGCAGCCCGATACTTTGACGATGTAATTGCCATCTTCTCCTTTAAACTCCCAATCCGTTGCACCTGTGGTTTGGTAAGCGTATTGCAGACAATTGTGCGTGGTGAGATCAATCGGCTCGATCGGTTTCCCATTTTTAGCGATATATGAAGGGGACGCGCATACCACCCATTGGGAATCGAGAATATGTCGTGCGATCAAACTGGAGTCGGCTAGGTAGCCAGTTCGAATGACTAAATCGTAACCATCAGCCACTAAATCGACAAAGCGGTTATCCAATGACATGTCCACAGTCAGACCCGGATGAAGGTTACAAAACTCGGCAACAGCATCAGCAAGTATCAAATCTCCAGAGATACACGGCACGGACATTTTTATATGACCGCTCACATTCTCTCCAAAGCCTGCAACAGCATCCATAGCCTCCTGAGTGGCCTGCTTCACATTTTTAGCACTGTGGAGTAACACCTTACCTGCCTCAGTCAAGGTTAATTTGCGCGTTGTTCGATATAATAGCTGAGCCCCTATTTCTTCCTCCAACCTCGCCATTCTTTTGCTAACTACCGAATTTGTAAGGTTATTTGCCTCTGCAACCTTGCTAAAGCTGCCAAGTTCGATTACTTGAGAAAATAGAATTAAGTCGTCTGCTCTCATACCATTATGTCACTTTTGGAATTAATTATTTTCATTATTTCCCTATATCAACAAAAAATAAAGGAGTAAATTCACGCCAAATTAACAAAACCATTACAACAAAAAGTCACCTCTACAGCGGATTGACACCGTTCGAGAAGTCAGCGTACGAAGGATGTACAAATGAGTGAAACCCTACTTGCCCTAGTGGCATTTTCGCCAATTGTTGTTGCCGCCATCTTATTGGTTGGTCTCAACTGGCCTGCTAAAAAAGCCATGCCTGTTGCGTTCGGTCTAACCGTCGCTATCGCACTTATGTTTTGGGATATGTCAGCCAATCGCGTACTGGCCTCCGTATTCCAAGGACTCGGCATTACTGTCTCTGTTCTATGGATCGTGTTTGGTGCCATCTTCTTGCTCAACACTTTAAAACACACTGGAGCGATCACCACAATCCGTAATGGATTTACCGATATTTCGGCTGACCGCCGTGTACAAGCCATCATCATTGCTTGGTGCTTTGGCTCGTTCATTGAAGGCGCATCTGGGTTCGGTACCCCGGCAGCAATCGCTGCACCACTACTGGTTGCAATCGGCTTTCCTGCGCTAGCCGCTGTCCTTATGGGCATGATGATTCAGTCAACGCCTGTTTCATTCGGCGCGGTAGGCACGCCTATCATCGTAGGTGTAAACAAAGGTTTAGACACCCATAACATCAGTGAGTCGTTGGCCGCACAAGGTGCAACGTGGGAAATGTACCTGCAAGATATCACAGCGCACGTTGCTGTCATTCACGCAGTCGTAGGTACGATGATCCCAGTATTAATGGCGATGATGTTAACACGTTTCTTCGGCAAGAACAGAAGCTGGAGTGAAGGTCTGGATATTCTACCATTTGCACTATTCGCTGGTGTCTCTTTCACCGTTCCATACGCGTTAACCGGTGTTTTCTTAGGTGCAGAGTTCCCTTCACTTATCGGTGGTTTGGTTGGTCTGTCTATCGTTGTTACCGCAGCGAAAAAAGGCTTCTTAGTACCAAAGACTAAGTGGGATTTCGAAAGCGAAGACAAGTGGCCTGCAGAGTGGTTAGGCTCGCTAAAAGTCGATCTAAACGACAATCCGGGCAAGCCAATGAGCATCGTAAAAGCTTGGGTTCCATATGTAATGCTGGCAGTTATTCTCGTCGCAAGCCGCGTAAGCCCTGAGCTGAAAGGCTTTGTACAAAGCGTAAGTTTGTCGTTCAGCAACATTCTTGGTGAGACTGGCGTTAGCGCTGCGATTCAGCCGTTATACCTTCCTGGAGGCATTCTGGTGTTTGTCGCACTACTTGCTGCAATGTTACAAAGCGGTAGTGTAAAGCCATTGCGTGAAGCGTTTGGCGAGTCAAGCAAAACACTGATTGGGGCGGGTTTTGTCTTGGTATTTACCATTCCGATGGTTCGTATCTTTATCAACTCAGGCATCAACGGTGCTGACCTAGCAAGTATGCCCGTCACAACCGCAAACTTCGCCTCTGACCTTGTTGGTTCTGCGTTCCCAGCGCTGAGTGCCACCGTTGGTGCACTGGGTGCGTTCATCGCTGGCTCAAACACGGTATCAAATATGATGTTCAGCCAGTTCCAATTCGAAGTGGCACAAACGTTGTCTATTTCGAGTGTGATTGTTGTATCACTCCAGGCCGTCGGTGCTGCCGCAGGTAACATGATTGCGATTCACAACGTTGTTGCCGCATCAGCCACGGTAGGTTTGCTTGGTCGAGAAGGCGCAACATTGCGTAAGACGATTATCCCTACGTTCTACTACATTGTAATGACAGGCATTATTGGATTGGTGCTGATTTATGGCTTCCAAATGACAGATGTCTTAATGAAGTAACGCGAAACGCAGGGTTTGCAGCCCTGCCTAATTTGACACAGCTGTCTGCACTACTACCCCGACATGTTGATTTAGCTTGCTACATCAATTCCCCCGACAGCTGTGTCACTCTTTCCAGTTTGCATAACTGATTGAGTGATTTAAAAAATTTTTCAACCAATTATGTAAATGGGTTACCAACATCACCGGTTCAAACGTAAGTGAACCATAGGTAACTATACTCATTTTGATGTCTTCACTGCTTTGCGATGAAGGCTCAACGAAAGAGCAAATTGCTCCACAACTTTGCTTAGAATAACCGCTAGGACACCATTATGATTATCTCAGCTTCTACTGACTACCGCGCTGCCGCGAAAGCCAAGCTTCCCCCGTTTCTATTCCATTATATTGATGGCGGCTCTTACGACGAACGCACGCTGAAGCGTAATACTGACGATTTAGGTGATGTCGCTCTTCGCCAACGCGTCCTACGCGATATGACAGATTTGAGCCTCGAAACCGAGATCTTCGGTGAGAAACTGGCAATGCCAATCGCGCTAGCTCCTGTTGGTCTAACTGGTATGTACGCGCGCCGAGGCGAGGTGCAAGCAGCAAAAGCAGCCGAGAAAAAAGGCATCCCATTTACTATGTCGACTGTTTCGGTTTGTCCGATTGAAGAAGTCGCACCTGCAATTGAACGACCAATGTGGTTCCAGCTTTACGTGCTTAAAGACCGTGGCTTTATGAAAAACGTACTTGAGCGTGCAAAAGCAGCAGGCGTAACAACGCTGGTGTTTACCGTTGATATGCCAGTTCCTGGCGCACGTTACCGTGACATGCACTCAGGTATGAGTGGCCCTAACGCGGCCATGCGTCGTGTACTCCAGGCGATGCGCCACCCAAGCTGGGCGCTGGATGTGGGTCTACTTGGTAAACCGCACGACTTAGGTAACATCTCAACTTATCGTGGCGAACCAACAAAGCTAGAAGATTACATCGGCTGGTTAGGCGCAAACTTCGACCCTTCTATCTCCTGGAAAGATCTTGAGTGGATTCGTGATTTTTGGGATGGCCCAATGGTTATCAAAGGCATTCTAGATGAAGAAGACGCGAAAGATGCGGTACGTTTCGGCGCAGATGGCATTGTGGTATCTAACCATGGTGGCCGTCAGTTAGATGGCGTACTTTCAAGTGCTAAAGCACTACCAAGCATTGCGGATGCGGTAAAAGGTGATCTTAAGATCTTCGTAGACTCTGGTATTCGTACTGGTCTTGATGTCGTTCGTATGCTCGCACTTGGTGCAGACTGTACGCTTCTTGGCCGTTCATTTGTGTACGCATTGGCAGCACAAGGCGGAGCAGGCGTTGAAAATCTACTGGATCTGTACGATAAAGAAATGCGTGTAGCAATGACGCTGACTGGCGCTAAGTCTATCGCGGATCTTTCACGCGATTCGCTAGTGAAAATCCCATAATCTTTGCAAGCGAGCAAAACAGAAACGAAAAAACGAGCCAACAGTGGCTCGTTTTTTATTGCTCTTCAACCCGATAATTTGACGAGCAAGCTAGCTAACTTGGTGAACGTACTCGATCACGACTTGGTTTCCGTCGATAAACACGTTACTGATATCGCCATCCACCGTCACACGATTTTGTAAATAAACGGTACCAGATGCAGATAGATCACGCTCCGTCAAAGACGGAATCACCTGACCAGGACGTACATGTAGCTGCTCGCATAGCTGTTTTACAAAACCTAGCGTCAGTGGAGAATTACCACGTAACAAGCCAGAAAACTCGTGTAGACTCAAACCAAGGCGCTTCGCCATTTCCATTTGAGTGATGTGCATTTTGGCTTTTTGTGACATCCAGATGTCGTAGAGCGCGTTTCGATCCAGCTCTGTAAATTCCATATCTGCCTCCG
>NZ_JAWOTC010000060.1:0-19869 GCF_033338675.1 Vibrio sp. Vb1574 | reverse complement strand
AGTTGGTTAGAATACCGGCCTGTCACGCCGGGGGTCGCGGGTTCGAGTCCCGTCCACTCCGCCACTTATATTAAGCCTCAGTCGAAAGACTGAGGCTTTTTTCGTTTTGGTTCCCCGACTTAGCTTAAACCCACTTTCATATTGAAACCTTGCATCGAGAGGCAGGCTTCCCTCTGGTTATGCTTTCTAAGCCCTGTATGAGTGAAGTGGAACGCAGTTTTGTGTGGTTTCTACTGAACCGGGTCCTAGTATCGAGCGCTAGTTTTGAGCCTCTTCATTCACCAAAGCTCCTTTTATTCGATATTAGAAAATCTAGTTATGTGACAGAGTTTAATTGTTTGAAGTGTCGCTTGTTTCTAATTTGAAAACAGGACTACTTTGAATACAAGTTTAGTCTCACTGAGATCAAGAGGGAGAGGGGCTACATTTCTGTTAAGGCTTTGATCTACCTGAATGCTAGCTCAGTTTTATCTTGGTGGGATTGCTAACCTGTTTGGGTTCTGAACGCACTCACCCTAAATGTCTCTTTCTCATAAAAATACAAACTCGCTCATTGCTAAGTATTGTGGAAGTTTAGCTTTGATATTTGCGAGGAGCCTATATTGCCAAGGGAAGAGAAGGATACAGATGAAAATGGGTAAATTAAAAGGCTCGTCTATGAATACTATCTATCGGCAATAGTTAGTATCTATGAAAATGTAGCGTAGCGATTCTTAGTATATTTGAAGGTATATCAAAGAATAAGGAGCATTCGTCCTTGAAGGGGAATCTGAAAATTAGTTATGAAAAAAGCAGCTAGGTAGCTGCTTTTTATTTATTAAGTTACGTGTCTTTAAGAGTCCACTGGCTCCGTATGTTCCGGAGTGGTTATTGCTTGGTTGTTCTCTTCCATCTTCTTCTCTTCTGCTTTTGCTTTTTCAATCATTGGGGTGATTGTTGAGCCTTGAATGAGGATAGAGAAAACAACGACGGAGTAGGTCATTACAAGAATAATCTCTTTTACATCGATTAACTTATCTTGAATCACCCAAATACCAGATGGAATGGAAAGTGCCATTGCCAATGCAAGGCCCCCGCGTAAGCCGCCCCACGTCAAAATACGTACTGACCACGGGTTATATTTTCTGTAACGCTTAAAGCCAATGTACGAGAGAAATACGCTTAAATAGCGAGCTGCTAGTACAAGAGGGACTGAAATAGCCATCATGATCCAGTCTTCTTTGTGGAATTCAAACAGCAGCATCGACATGCCGATCAGTAGGAATAACACGCCATTCAAGAACTCATCAACAAGCTCCCAAAAATGGTCAAGGTGATCTTCACTCTCTTTTGAAAAGCCAATAAAGCGTGTCCAGTTGCCAATCATAATACCGGATACAACCATTGCGAGTGGGCCTGATACATGGATGTATTCAGCAAATGCGTAACCTGCTGTTGGGACACCAATGGTAAGTAACAATTCCATTGAGTGATCATCGGTGGCACTGATCAAGTAGTGGAATAGCAAACCGAGGACGAAACCATATGTGATACCACCGATAGCTTCTTGGATGAAGAGTAAGGTGACACTACCTACAGTTGGTGCCTCAGTGCCAAATGCAATCGTAAATAGAGTGACGAAGATAACCAAACCGAAGCCATCATTGAAGAGCGATTCTCCTTCAATCTGAGTGGAGATACGTTTAGGAGCATCGAGTTTTTTCACAATAGCCAATACAGCGATTGGGTCAGTTGGCGATATTAGAGCACCAAATAGTAAGCAGTAGACCAAATCAAATTGGATGCCAATTAACTGACAAAACCCATACAGCGTAAATCCAATAAAGAACGTAGAAAACAGTGTAGCTCCAAGGGCTAAAACAGTGATCTCCCACTTTTGATCTTTAAGGTTCGGGAGTTTGATGCCTAGTCCACCAGCAAATAGTAAGAAGCCAAGAATGCCTTTGAGCAAGAAATCTTCGAAGTTAATCCTTGTGACCGTCTCCGTCGCAATTTCGGTGAGATGGAACCAGTTGTTTTGACCCGCAATTAAGATTAGAAGTGAAAGCACCATTGAACCTGCGGTAATCGCAATGGTGGTTTGCATCTTTCCTATCTTGCTGTTTACAAAAGCAATTAGCATCGCAGCTGCGGATAGAAAACATAAAGTATGATAGACCGACATAGAGCTCTCTATTTGTAACATTTTATGAATGGAATTCTCGGCTGATGCTGCTTAAATAGCAAACATTTTTTCGTGATTATTTTGTAAGTTAAGAAGGAGATAAAATAATCATTAATTCCACGTTTAGACGTCTAGACTCCTGAAGTTTGTGTGATAGGATGGAAAGATAACTAAAGGAATGAGGCTGTACTGTGGGAAGTAACGTAAGACAACAGATTGAAGCTCAATTGAAGCAACGTATTCTTTTGATTGATGGTGGTATGGGAACCATGATTCAAGGGTACAAACTTGAAGAGCAAGACTATCGAGGAACGCGCTTTGCGGATTGGCATTGTGATCTAAAAGGTAACAACGACCTGTTGGTTCTAAGTCAGCCTCAACTTATCAAGGAAATTCACGCTGCATATTTAGAAGCGGGTGCAGATATTCTTGAGACCAACACTTTTAACGCAACAACCATTGCGATGGCTGACTACGAGATGGAAAGCCTAAGTGAAGAAATTAACTTTGCAGCTGCCAAGCTTGCACGTGAAGTTGCAGACGAATGGACCGCAAAAACACCCGATAAACCACGTTATGTCGCAGGGGTTTTAGGGCCAACAAACCGAACTTGTTCTATTTCTCCTGATGTAAATGACCCCGGATATCGAAATGTTTCTTTCGACGAGTTAGTTGAGGCTTACTCTGAATCGACTCGAGCGCTGATTAAAGGTGGTTCTGATCTTATTCTTATCGAGACCATCTTCGATACTCTTAACGCTAAGGCTTGTTCATTTGCTGTTGAAAGTGTGTTTGAAGAGATGGGTATTGAGTTACCTGTGATGATCTCGGGGACTATTACTGATGCTTCCGGTAGAACATTATCCGGTCAAACCACAGAAGCGTTTTACAACTCATTACGTCATGTTAAACCGATTTCGTTTGGTTTGAACTGTGCACTTGGCCCGGATGAACTGCGTCCTTATGTTGAAGAGCTCTCGCGTATATCAGAATCTTTTGTTTCCGCTCACCCAAATGCTGGGCTTCCGAATGCATTCGGCGAATACGATTTGTCGCCAGAAGATATGGCTAAGCATGTTAAAGAGTGGGCTCAAAGTGGCTTTTTAAACTTGATTGGTGGGTGTTGTGGTACAACTCCTGAGCACATTCGCCAAATGGCACTCGCGGTTGAAAATATCGCCCCTCGTCAATTACCTGAACTTCCCGTTGCTTGTCGCTTGTCTGGCTTAGAGCCGCTCACGATTGATAAAGACTCTTTATTTATCAATGTCGGTGAGCGTACGAATGTAACCGGTTCTGCGCGTTTTAAGCGCTTGATTAAAGAAGAGCTGTACGATGAAGCGCTCGATGTGGCTCGTCAACAAGTTGAAAATGGCGCTCAAATTATCGATATCAACATGGATGAAGGCATGTTGGATGCACAAGCTTGTATGGTTCGCTTTTTAAACCTTTGTGCGTCAGAACCTGAAATCTCAAAAGTACCAATCATGGTTGACTCTTCCAAGTGGGAGGTTATTGAAGCCGGTCTTAAGTGCATCCAAGGCAAAGGCATTGTTAACTCGATCTCTCTCAAAGAAGGCAAAGAGAAATTCGTTGAACAAGCTAAGTTGATCCGCCGTTACGGGGCGGCTGTGATTGTGATGGCGTTTGATGAGATTGGGCAAGCAGATACACGTGAGCGCAAAGTAGAAATTTGTACCAACGCTTACCGAATTCTTGTTGATGAAGTGGGCTTTCCACCAGAAGACATCATTTTTGACCCAAACATTTTTGCCATTGCTACGGGGATCGAGGAGCATAATAACTACGCGGTGGATTTCATTGAAGCCGTTGGCGATATCAAACGTGATTTACCACACGCGATGATCTCGGGTGGTGTTTCTAACGTCTCATTCTCTTTCCGTGGCAATAACTATGTACGTGAAGCGATTCACGCGGTGTTCCTCTACCACTGTTTTAAAAACGGTATGGATATGGGGATTGTGAATGCGGGTCAGTTAGAAATCTACGATAACGTGCCTGAAAAATTGCGTGAGGCTGTGGAAGATGTCGTTCTTAACCGTCATGATGACGCCACTGAGAGATTGTTAGATATCGCGGCGGAATATGCAGGCAAAGGGGTAGGTAAAGAGGAGGATGCCTCTGCACTTGAGTGGAGAACTTGGCCTGTTGAAAAGCGCTTAGAGCACGCGTTAGTGAAAGGAATAACTGAGTTCATCGTTGATGATACCGAAGAGGCTCGTGTCAACGCTTCAAAGCCATTAGAGGTGATTGAAGGCCCATTAATGGATGGGATGAACGTCGTCGGAGACTTGTTTGGTGAAGGTAAAATGTTCCTTCCTCAGGTCGTAAAATCTGCACGAGTGATGAAGCAAGCAGTCGCGCATCTGGAGCCCTACATCAATGCAGAAAAGCAGGTGGGACAAACAAACGGTAAGATTTTGCTAGCGACGGTCAAAGGTGATGTACATGATATCGGGAAAAATATCGTTGGCGTTGTATTGCAGTGCAATAACTACGAAATTATCGATCTTGGTGTCATGGTTCCTTGCGAAAAGATCTTAAAAGTAGCGCAAGAAGAAAACGTCGATATTATTGGTTTATCAGGGTTGATCACGCCTTCATTAGACGAAATGGTGCATGTTGCAAAAGAGATGGAGCGTCTCGACTTTAACTTACCTCTTCTCATCGGTGGCGCAACAACGTCAAAAGCCCATACAGCAGTTAAGATTGAGCAAAATTACAAGCATCCAGTGGTTTACGTGAACAACGCCTCACGTGCAGTGGGCGTATGTACTTCTCTTCTGTCAGATGAACGTCGCCCTGAGTTTGTTGAAAAACTTGAAGCTGATTACGAACGAGTACGTGATCAACATAATCGAAAGAAACCGAGAACCAAACCAGTGACATTAGAAGCGGCTCGAGCGAATAAAGTTGCTATCGATTGGGAAGCTTACACCCCTCCAGTGCCTGTTAAGCCTGGCATTCATATCTTCGATGATTTTGATGTGGCTATATTACGTCAATACATCGATTGGACACCATTCTTTATGACTTGGTCACTTGTGGGTAAGTATCCAACAATTTTCCAACATGAAGAAGTTGGTGAAGAAGCAAAACGTTTATTCGAAGATGCCAACGAGTTACTTGATCGAGTTGAGCGAGAAGGCCTGTTAAAAGCGCGTGGAATGTGTGGCTTATTCCCTGCTGCGAGCGTGGGGGACGACATTGAAGTTTATGCTGATGAAACTCGTACCGACGTTGTGAAAGTATTACGTAACTTGCGACAACAGACCGAGAAACCAAAAGGATTCAACTATTGTTTATCCGACTACATCGCACCTAAAGAGTCGGGTAAACATGATTGGATAGGGGCATTTGCTGTCACTGGTGGTATTGGTGAACGAGAGCTTGCTGATGAATACAAAGCACAGGGAGATGATTACAACGCAATTATGATTCAAGCGGTGGCGGATCGCCTAGCCGAAGCGTTTGCTGAGTATTTGCATGAGCGTGTCCGTAAAGAAATTTGGGGTTATGCAGCTGATGAAGATTTATCTAACGATGATCTCATTCGTGAAAAATACCAAGGTATTCGCCCTGCGCCGGGTTATCCCGCGTGTCCTGAACATACTGAAAAAGGACCGCTTTGGGAGTTACTTAATGTGGAAGAGAACATTGGTATGACTCTAACCTCCAGCTATGCAATGTATCCGGGCGCGTCAGTCTCTGGTTGGTATTTCTCTCATCCTGACTCACGTTACTTTGCGATCGCACAGATCCAAGAAGATCAGCTAGAGAGTTACGCCGATCGTAAGGGGTGGGATAGGATCGAGGCTGAAAAATGGTTAGGGCCAAACATTAACGGTTAAATTGATGTTTACCTCGTCCAAATGTAACAACTAATGAAACGACAAAGGGCTGCAAATACGCAGCCCTTTGTTTTATTGAGTTGAACTTACTTCTCAAACAACTCAGTGTGGAGTTTTTGTATGGCTTGTTTCGATACCGATTCATGGAGCAAGAAGCATAAGTTGTGAGGGCTAGCGCCATAACAAATCATGCGTAGGTTAAAATCTTCTAGCGTGCCAAAAACCTGTTTCGCGTAGCCTTTACTCTCACTCATGTTGTTTCCAATGAGAGCAACGAGGCATAGGTCATGTTCAACTTCTACCTTACATAACTCTTCTAACTCTTCTCGTGCAGCTTGCGGCAGCTGTGGTGCTCCGCCAGAGGTATCAGTTTGATCAAGTGTTAACGATACACTGATTTCAGATGTCGTGATCAAATCGACAGAGATCTTATGCTTTGCAAGGATCTCAAAGACCTTTGCTAAAAAACCGTATGCGTGGAACATATTGGCGCTGCGTAGCGTTACCATGGTTTGGTTACAACGCAAAGCTAGCGCACGGAATAACGGTGAGCTTTCGACTTGGTGGCGAATCCAAGTTCCCCCTTTTTCTGGCTCTTTCGATGACCCTACAAATACCGGAATGTCGTGGCGCAATGCAGGTACTAGCGTAGAAGGGTGAAGGATTTTAGCGCCAAAGTTAGCCATTTCTGAAGCTTCACTAAAGCTGATCTCGGGAATTGGTGAGGCTTTTGGTGCAATTCGCGGGTCTGTTGTGTAGATTCCCGGAACATCAGTCCAGATTTCTAGCCCTGCCGCTTTAACGCTCTCAGCAATTAAGGCGGCGCTGTAATCGCTGCCCCCTCGACCTAATGTTGTTGTATTACCGGCTTCGTCAGATCCTATGAAGCCTTGAGTAACAACAACGGATTGTTGGCAAAGTGGTACGAGTTTATCTTGCGCAAGCGTCGAAATTGCTTCAATGTTTGGCTCCGCGCGACCAAAGTTGTCATCAGTACGCAGCACATCGCGGATATCAAAGCGCACTGCTTGAATGCCTCGCTCACACATTAACTGAGTTAGAATGTGCGTCGACATGAGTTCACCACATGCGACTAAATGATCGGTTAACTTCGCACTAGCTTGGATAGATGCAGCCTCGGCCAGGCTGGTTACGGTATCTAATATGCCATACACCTCGGCAGCAGTTTTCGTGCTGTCTTCGAGCTGAGTTAAAATGGCGTCATGAATGTTGGCCAGATTTTGCAGCAGCTCAGTACGGTGCGTTTGATCCTGAACGCCGTTGGCGAGTTCTACCAATAGGTTGGTGACGCCAGAGCAAGCGCTGCTCACGACCAGGCGAGTATTTGGATTGTTTTCGATAATGGTGGCGCAACGACTCATTGCCTCAAAGTTGGCAACACTGGTTCCACCGAATTTAGCTACGTTAAATGCGCTCACTGCGTTCTCCCACGACTTCCTAAAAAATTGTACATCCAATGTTTAGTGAGAAAAGGAACAGAGCAAAAAGAGAGGTATTTAGAATGCTATTTGAAAAATTTACCCTCAGAAGCCCTTCATCAGACTGCGCTGATGACAGTTGATGGGATTCAGCCCAATTCAACCGACAAGTCAAATCCTGCAACTTTGACTTACCTCGGCACTACTCCCCCTCAATGATTGGTGTTGGAATTGCGGTTCCACAAATCATCTACCTGGGTAGCGCTCCTCTTCTACATAAAGCTCAAACATTGAACGGTTTTGAGGCCTTAATGTCAATCAATATTTCAACCTTTATGGTGTTTTTTATTAACGATTTTGTGACACTGGTTTGACCTCCATACTTACGGCTAATTGCTGATAGAGGAAAAATCTATTAGGGTGAAGAACCCTACACCTGAGCCATGTTATTGAATAGAACTTTTAGAATGCTCAGGATAAAAGATAATCAAGGAGCTGACATGTCGATCCAAAGCTTTATTCCACCTCACCGTATTTTAATGGGACCTGGTCCTTCTGATATTTATCCTCAAGTGTTACAAGCACTAAGCCGTCCTACTGTAGGTCACCTTGATCCTCTGTTTATCGGTATGATGGATGAGCTCAAGCAGCTATTGAAGTATGTCTTTCAAACTGACAATGAGTTCACTATTGCGGTTTCAGCGCCAGGTAGTGCAGGGATGGAAACCTGCTTTGTAAACTTGATCGAGAAAGGCGATAAAGTGATCGTCTGCCGTAATGGTGTATTTGGTGAACGCATGCGCGAAAATGTCGTCCGTGCTGGTGGTGAAGTTGTTATCGTCGATGATGAATGGGGGACGCCTGTTTCCATTGATAAAGTCGAGCAAGCATTCGAACAGCACCCAGATACAAAAGTTCTTGCTTTTGTGCATGCGGAAACCTCAACTGGTGCAGTCAGTGATGCTCAAGCATTGGGTAAGCTGGCGAAACAGCATAATGCATTATCTATTGTTGATGCGGTGACATCGCTTGGTGGTGTGCCGTTAAAAGTGGATGAATGGCAACTGGATGCGGTTTACTCTGGTAGTCAAAAATGTTTGTCATGTGTACCTGGGCTCTCACCAGTGACGTTTTCTCCTGCCGCGATTGAAAAGATTCAAGCAAGAACAACACCAGTACAGAGTTGGTTCCTCGATCAGAGTTTAGTTTTGGGGTATTGGAGTGGAGAAGGCAAGCGTAGTTACCATCATACGGCGCCAGTTAATAGCTTGTATGCGCTTCATGAAGCTTTATTGATACTGAAAAATGAAGGATTAGAAAACGCTTGGGCTCGTCACCAACTGATGCATGAAAAACTCAAAAATGGCTTACAAAAGTTAGGCTTTGAATTTGTTGTGGACGAAGCCCATCGGTTGCCACAATTAAATGCGATTTACGTGCCTGAAGGAATTGATGAAGCAAAAGTTCGTGCTCACTTGCTAGAAACCTATAACCTAGAAATTGGTGCAGGCCTTGGGGCATTAGCTGGTAAAGCGTGGCGTATTGGCTTAATGGGTTACGGCGCTCGATCTGAAAACGTTGCGCTGTGCTTAAAAGCGTTAGAAGAGTCACTCACTGAATAAAATCATACAGCAATGAGATGAAGAAAAGCGAAGGTCATCCCTTCGCTTTTTTGTACTTATTACTATTCACCTGAAGTGGGGGCTGGTGAGGCAGAGATTGCTTGAGAAGGTGGTTGGTAATTGACGTCACTGAAATCAATCTTCGGGAACAAAAACTGCGCTTCAGCTCTAATTTGCTCCGCTTTACTTGAGTCATCTAAGCCTTGGTAGGCCAAAATCAAATTATTATAAAATGCAGGGCGAGGCTTATCTTTGATGATTTTTAGCGACCAATCGATATAAGGCTGAATCAAGGTTGCGTCTTGTTGGTACAGCCCAAGGTTTAAAAACGTGCTATAGACATCCCAATCAAATCTGTCTTTCCAAACTACAGGGTTACTGACTTGATTCAGAATATCAGGGTTAGTTGGTCTAGTGGTCTCAAACTTCGTCAATACATAGTTCGTATGTAATGCGCTTACCATGTAAAACGTAAACGCAACGGGAAGTACCAAACTAAAAACACGCAGCAAGCTTTTGGTCACATTACTAAAGCCGACTTGTCGATAACGAGAGACGCGCTGATCGACCCAGTACAGTAGGATAACGAAGATCAACCAATGCACGAGAGAGTGGTAGAAAGGGTATTCCAGTTGTGAGTGCAATACGATAGGTATAAACAAGGCCAGCAACGCAAGACGAGTTCCGCGTTTGGCTTGATAGATTCGATACAGTACCAGTGCCATCGCTAAGAAGATGCCGAGTATTGGCAGCAAGCCACCTTCTACTCCCCAGTAAAGCAGCTCGTTATGCGGATGATCCATGGCTGGCAAACCAGCTGGGTAATTCTCATTTAGGGCATGTTGACGAGCCGTATACAGCATGTACTCAGATTCAAACTTACCATATCCATAACCAGTAAAAGGCTTTTCAATCACCATGTCTAATGTTTGCGGAAAAGTATACGCTCGAGGAGACTCCATATTTACTTTTTCTGCGGCTAACCCACCTCCATCAGGAAAGGCAAGATGCATGACAACGACTGAGAGTAAGAGCCCACTTACAAGTGACACAACCCAGCGGATAAAGCGCCCTTTGGTTGCAAAGCGGTACATGTATGGAATGACCAACAACACGGCGATGACCGAGGCTAACCAACCAGTGCGTGAAGCCAACGCCACAATTAGTGGTAAAGTTAAAACTGGTACGGCATAGAGAAGGTAAACATCGCTTAACTTACGATCGTATTTGTAGGGCTGACGTGCAAGTAAATAGCTGGCAATCACCAACCCTGTCGCAAGAAAACTGGCCATTACATTGGGCTGTTGGAAAATACCATAAGGACGATTGGCCACCGTGTCGTAACCAAACGGATTGCCTGGTTTGAGATACAGATATTGTGTCAAACCAAAAATGGCTTCGATAACAACCGCAAGGACAATGAACCATAATAGGCGTTGGCGATGTTTATTACTGAAATGAAATTGTTGTAAAACAATAAAGAACAGGACACCACACCACAGGCCTATGAGCTTATTGGCTGCCAAGCTGCTATTCGCATTTGGGTACAGAATGGGCACTGTCATGATAAGAGCACTAATGAACAAGCCGATGGTTAGTTTTGAGTAACGTAGCACTCGATTATTCGCTAGTTGGTAACACCCAATGCCTAATGCAAAGCTAAAAGCAATCCAAGTTGTCACATTGAACGAAAGCGAAAGCCCCGAACCGCCGGGGTTGGGCATGAAAAAGTGCATTGCCAACACAAATAGTGTTGCCAAGGCAATGAGAAACTTGCGATTGAGGGGAACCTGTACTTTTTCGGGAGAAAGCTTTGTTCCACTTACATGTATAGTAGCCATAGTTATTGCGTTGTTTTGAATGAAAAAAGACCAGCACTTGCTGGTCTCGATACTTTACCTGTTTTTTCTACTTCAACATAGGCTTGAGGAAGTGAGCTGTGTGCGAACCCTCGATTTGCGACACATCTTCCGGAGTGCCTTGAGCGATTATCTCGCCGCCACCTTGACCCCCTTCAGGACCAAGATCGATAATCCAGTCCGCAGTCTTAATGACGTCCAGGTTATGCTCGATCACCACGACAGTATTTCCGTGGTCGCGAAGTCTGTGCAGTACAGTGAGCAACTGCTGGATATCATGGAAGTGAAGGCCGGTTGTTGGTTCATCCAAAATGTACAAGGTTTTTCCTGTATCACGTTTGGATAGCTCTCGCGCCAGTTTCACACGCTGTGCTTCACCACCGGAGAGTGTTGTTGCCGCTTGACCCAATCGTATGTACGACAAACCGACATCCATCAGTGTTTGTAGTTTGCGAGCGATGGCAGGAACTGGATCGAAGAAGGTGCGTGCATCTTCGACCGTCATTTCTAGCACTTCATCAATAGTTTTACCTTTGTAACGTACTTCGAGCGTTTCACGGTTGTAGCGTTTACCTTTACACACATCACATGGCACATAAACATCTGGTAGGAAGTGCATTTCTACTTTGATAACACCGTCACCCTGACAGGCCTCACAACGACCACCGCGTACGTTAAAACTAAAACGGCCCGGTTTGTAACCGCGAGAACGCGACTCCTGTGTGCCTGCAAACAGTTCACGGATTGGGGTAAAGATCCCCGTATAGGTTGCAGGGTTAGAGCGAGGTGTACGGCCAATTGGGCTTTGATCGATATCGATGACTTTATCGAAGTGCTCTAGACCTTTAATCGATTTATAAGGTGAAGGCTGAGCCGTTGTCGCTCCGTTAAGTTGGGTATGCGCAATTTTAAAGAAAGTATCATTAATCAGCGTTGATTTACCTGAGCCAGATACTCCTGTAATACAGCTGAATAACCCAACAGGAATTGAAAGGTTAACGTTTTTAAGGTTATTACCTGTAGCGCCTAATAGCTCAACCGTTTTTTTCGGATCTCGCGGCGTGCGATCTTTCGGTACTGCGATTTCTTTAACACCACTTAAGTACTGACCTGTCAGAGAATTCGGATTCGCGACTATCTCTTCCATGGTGCCTTCCGCAACAACATTACCACCATGTACGCCAGCACCAGGACCAATATCTATGACATGATCTGCACAGCGAATCGCATCTTCATCGTGTTCTACCACAAGTACGGTATTACCTAAATCGCGCAAATGAGTCAGTGTTTTTAGGAGTCGTTCGTTATCACGCTGGTGGAGGCCAATCGACGGTTCATCTAAGACGTACATGACACCAACAAGACCTGCACCAATTTGGCTTGCTAAACGAATACGTTGAGCTTCACCGCCTGATAAGGTTTCAGCACTGCGTGATAAGTTTAGGTAGTTCAAACCGACGTTAACTAAGAATTGCAGACGGTCGTTGATTTCCTTCATCACTTTTTCAGCGATTTGGGCGCGTTGACCTTCCAGTTTCAAGGAATGGAAGAATTCCAATGCATCAGCAATGCTGAGTTCAACAATCTCAGGTAGTGTCGTATCAGCAATAAACACGTTACGTGCTTCAAGGCGTAGACGAGTACCGCCACAGCTTGAACAAGATTTAGTGGAGATGTATTTTGCAAGCTCTTCACGGACAGAGTTGGATTCTGTATCACGATAGCGACGTTCTAGGGTATTCAGAATACCTTCGAATGGATGGCGTTTAACGCGAATATCGCCACGATCGTTGATGTATTTAAACTCAATCTCAGTACGACCTGAGCCCTTTAGAATGACATCTTGCGTTTTCTTTGGCAGAGAATTAAAAGGGGCATGGAGGTCAAAACCATAATGATCGGCCAATGAGGTGAGCATTTGGAAGTAGTAGTAGTTCTTTTGATCCCAACCGCGAATCGCACCTTGTGCCAAGCTTAATGAATCATCTTGAATGACTCGGCTTGGATCGAAGTATTGTTGAACACCCAAGCCATCACAAGTGCCACATGCACCAGCAGGGTTGTTGAATGAGAAAAGTCGCGGCTCTAACTCTTGCATGCTGTAACCACATTGTGGACAAGCGAAGTTGGCGGAGAAAATAATCTCTTCACCGTCGCCATCCATTGGCGCGACAACCGCAATTCCGCCTGATAATTCGAGCGTGGTCTCGAAAGATTCGGCCAAGCGCTGTTGTAAGTCTGGACGAACTTTAAAGCGGTCTACCACCACTTCAATGGTGTGCTTTTTATGTAGCTCAAGGGTTGGAGGATCGGAAAGATCGCAAGTTTCTCCATCAATACGCGCACGAATAAAGCCTTGAGCCGCTAAGTTCTCAAGCGTTTTAACATGCTCACCTTTACGTTCTTTGACAATAGGCGCCAATAGCATCATTTTGCTGCCTTCCGGCATCTCTAGGACTTTGTCCACCATTTGGCTGATGGTTTGCGCAGCAAGAGGGGCATGGTGCGTTGGACAGCGGGGTTCGCCCACACGAGCATACAATAGACGTAAGTAGTCGTAGACTTCGGTAATTGTACCGACGGTTGAACGCGGGTTATGAGAAGTAGATTTCTGTTCAATAGAAATCGCAGGTGATAATCCTTCAATGTGGTCGACATCGGGTTTTTCCATCAGAGACAAAAACTGACGAGCGTAGGCAGAGAGAGACTCTACGTAGCGTCGTTGGCCTTCTGCATACAATGTATCGAAAGCGAGAGAGGATTTACCGGAGCCACTTAGTCCAGTAATGACAATCAGTTTATCGCGAGGGATTGTAAGATTAATGTCTTTAAGGTTATGGGTTCGGGCACCGCGAACTTCTATTTTATCCATCGTTTTTGCTCTATGTATAACCAAGTGGGGCAAGTATTACATAGTGTGAGAAATGTGCAAAGAAAATTACTGGATAAAAAAACAGTAAAGTAAAAAGCCCAGCGTTGTGCTGGGCTTTCGATACAGTAATTTCGTACTACGACGATGCTTTATACAGCTTTTTGTGTTGCGTGCTTACCTAGCTCAGAGGTTTTTTCATCTTTTAGATACAGGTTTTCAAAACAATAGTTAGTTGCTTCGATGTAACCTTCAACGCTACCACAGTCAAAGCGTTTGCCCTTGAATTTGTAAGCCAACACACAGCCCGCTTTTGCTTGCTTCAGCAGCGCGTCAGTGATTTGAATTTCACCACCTTTACCAGGTTCGGTGTTTTCGATCAGTTCAAAAATATCGGGAGTCAGGATGTAGCGGCCAATGATAGCAAGGTTGCTAGGCGCCGTGCCTTTCTCTGGTTTTTCTACCATGTCGTCTACGCGATAGATGTCGTCTTTGATCATTTCACCAGAGATAACGCCGTATTTGTGTGTTTCTTCGGCTGGTACTTCTTGCACTGCAACGATAGAACAGCGGAACTGCTTAAATAGTGCCACCATCTGAGCCAGTACGCCCTCTTGCTCGTTCACACAAAGGTCATCAGCAAGAACAACAGCAAATGGCTCATCGCCTACCAATTCTCGTCCAGTTAGAATCGCGTGGCCCAAGCCTTTCATTTCGCGTTGACGTATATAAGTGAAGTTTGCAGATTCAATGATTTCACGGATATCTACCAACAGCTCTTCTTTGTTGGTACCGCTAATCTGATGTTCCAGTTCGTAGTTCTTATCAAAGTGGTCCATGATCGAGTGCTTGCCACGACCTGTCACAATACACATGCCGTTCATACCAGCTTGGATTGCTTCTTCGACACCGTATTCAATAAGCGGTTTGTTCACGACTGGCATCATCTCTTTTGGCATAGATTTCGTTGCCGGTAGGAAGCGTGTGCCATAGCCTGCAGCAGGGAACAGACATTTTTTTATCATTGGGGGAATATCCTATCTCGTTTTTATCAAGAATCTGCGCATAACTTTAACACGAGAGGTATCAATGAATCATGAATAAAGTAGGAAAAAATGTGAGACTCGGTGCGGAAAAAAGATGAGCGACTCGTCATTTCAGTTATCAGAGCCGCTAACATTGCATCACGACATTAAGTTTTGGTCTGCCCAGGCGATTGCCTGTACTCGGTTCTTTACGGATAGCTTTTTGAATATCTGATACAAGTGCGATTTGATGGTGAATTCACTGACGAATAACTCTTCGGCCATCTGACTGTTCGAGGCGCCAGCTTGTAGGCAACGCAGTACTTGTAGCTCACGAATGGTTAGGTCTACCGTAGCTGGTGCAGTATGAGTATTAATGACATTGCGGTAATAGTGTAAAAGTTGACTGGTTACATTACGCGGCAGCCAGTTTTGACCGTTAACAATGCCTTTTAACCCTTCTCCAATTTGCTCTAGCGTATCTTCAGAATAAAACACACCTTTTAATTGACCAAATGAAAGAAGTTCATCTGTGGTTAGTCTTTTAGGCACGTTGAAGACAACGGTTTCAAAGTTTTTCCATACAAGAGGCAAATTTTTGATCGATTGAACAAGTGATTTATGTTCACTGAAGTCGATCAGTAGAATTTTATTACGGTGTTGTGGCTTGGCTTCCATGAGTGCTGCGGTTGAAATCACCGGGATGCTCATATCAACGTACTTTTCGAGTGCCGCCACTTTTTTTTGCGCATTATCTTCCATACTGATCAGAAATAGCTTTCTTGCGTAAGCCGACTTTCTCACGTGTTCCAATCTCCCTGGGTTCAATAGAAGCCATAAACTGGCATTAAAGAGAGGCCATAACCATCGCTTTACTGAATAAATGCGTTCGAATTCAAAGCTTCACGAAACGATGTCTGCAACGCGAATCAAAAATGCTACACACGTAAGTTGAAATACGATTTGGGTTCTAGAGGGTGACTCAATAGATCACAATGGTATTAGACTTTAATCAAAACATTAAAGCGTGCTATTCTAATGCGCTAAAATTTTATATATCCAGAGTGAAACGGAGCACATCATGGCCAGCCGTGGAATTAACAAAGTTATTTTGGTGGGGAATCTAGGTAACGACCCTGAAATTCGTTACATGCCGAATGGCGGTGCAGTAGCAAACATTACTATTGCGACTTCTGATTCATGGCGTGATAAAGCGACTGGCGAACAGCGCGAAAAAACGGAATGGCACCGTGTTGTGTTGTTCGGCAAACTTGCGGAAGTAGCAGGTGAGTACTTGCGTAAAGGCTCTCAAGTTTACATTGAAGGGCAACTGCAAACTCGCAAATGGCAAGATCAAAGTGGCCAAGATCGCTACTCAACTGAAGTCGTTGTTCAAGGCTTCAATGGTGTGATGCAAATGCTTGGCGGTCGTGCTCAAGGTGGCGGCGCACCAATGGGCGGTCAACAGCAGCAACAAGGTGGATGGGGTCAGCCTCAACAGCCAGCTCAGCAGCAGTACAATGCGCCTCAGCAACAGCAACCACAACAACAGGCTCCGCAGCAATCACAGCAGCAGTACAATGAGCCACCAATGGATTTTGACGACGATATCCCGTTCTAAATTCTGCTTATGCTTGAATCGAAAAGGCCGCGAATATCGCGGCCTTTTTTATTGTCGCAATCTAATGATCTCACAGGCTTATCTTGGCAAGGTTAGGCGTAACAATAAAACTTATCAATGAGTGTGATTTTCTTTATGCTCCAGCCTCTCACTATCAGACTAATCCGATTGTTTGATGAACTCTTATCAAGTATAAATATTTCAATAAGGTATATGATGAATAAAAAAGGAATTTGGTATTCATGAGGTATACCCCAACTCTTAAGTTAAGCACACGGCTGGTGGCCTTTGTCACCATGATCGTTATCTGCGCCATGTTTATCTTGTTTGTCGGTGGCACCCTCTCTTTTAAACGTCTTGGGCAGGAATATCTCACCCATTATTTAGAAGGGATCGTAGAGGTGGTCGACAAGGAGATGGAAGATCCTGACGCCGCTTATTCTATGCAGCGCTGGATGCCGAAAATGCTGCAGGCTTCCAATATTGTCGAAATGACGTTGTCGACTAACAACGCCGTTGTTTATCGCTTCAAAGATACTTCTCATCAAATGGAAGCGTCAGTCTTGTTTGAGGCAGAGTACCAGCTGACTCACAATCAAGATTACACGATTCACTTTAAAGCAATTCCCCCTTACTTAGGTTACAGCTACTCAATGCAGGCGCTTTGGTCGATCACGCTTGCCGTGATATTGATCATCTTCTGCTTAATGCGCGGCGTGGCATGGCTTAAGGAGCAATTAGAAGGCTCCGAAATGCTCGAAGAGCGAGGCAGAATGATCCTGGCTGGTAGGGTGGAGCAGTATGCCAAAGGTGACAAAAAAGAATGGCCTTACACCGCCAGTGAAGCGCTCGATGTATTAATCGAAGAGTTACAAGATGCGCGTCAAGAGCGAAGCCGATTTGATACCTTTATTCGAACTCAAACCTTCCTTGATAAGCTAACCGGTACCGCTAACCGAGTGTTATTTGATAGCAAGTTGGAATCGGCGTTACTAGAAAGTGGGGCTCGCGGCGCCGTGTTGCTAGTGCGTATTCAAGACTGGAAACTGGTTGAAGAAGAGCAAGATAAGCAAATTACGGATGAGTTTATTGTTGAAGTTGGGAGTTTATTGTCCAATTTAGTTCAACGATACCCAGATGTTGTATTTTCCCGTTATTACGATGCTGATTTTGCGCTTTTTCTACCGCACCAAAGTGCGAAAGATGTGGCTAACCTTGCCTCGCAATGCATTCGCCAGTTAGAAAAGTTAATGCCGCCAGAGCCACTTGATCCAGACAACTGGTGCCATATTGGCATCACCACTTATAAAGAAGGTGAGCGACACAGCCAAATCATTGATGAAGCCGAGACTGCTTTGCGTAGTGCGCAACTACAAAATAACAATAATTGGAGTCGCTTCAAAAAATGGAACCACGATGAAGAAGCTCGCGGAAGTGTGAGGTGGAGAACGTTATTTGACACAGCACTTACACCTGAAAGTGTGATACTCTACGCACAATCTGTGCACCCAATAAGTGACGCGACGCATAAAAAATCATTATATGAAGAGTTAACATGTCGGATTCGCGATCCTGAGAATGGGATTGTTAAAGCGTCTCGGTTCATTTCTGCGATCAGACAGGTTGGTTATGAAGCGCAAATGGATAAGTCGGTTATTAATAAATTCTTAAGAGAGTTTAAGGATAATTTTGATAACTCAAGATCGTATGCGCTCAATTTGAATGTAACGCCATTTTCTAACCGAGAGTACTTTAAATGGTTTCGTGATGAACTCTTACAGTTGTCACGTGAGCAGAGAAAGTGTCTCAGTTTTGAGTTTGTTGAAGCACAATTTGTAAGACACTTAGACTTTATGCGACCAGTCGCTAAAATGCTGGCCGGTTTAGGGTGCCACTTAATGGTTGGGCAGGCTGGGCGTACCATAGTCAGCACTCACTATTTAAAAGAAGTGGACATTCGTTACCTTAAACTTCATCGCAGTTTAGTAGCAAAAATCGACCAACGACATGAAAACCAGCTATTTGTCCGCAGTATGCTAGGTGCGGCGGCAAACAGTAAAACTAAAATTATAGCAGTGGGAATTGAGAATCAGAACGAGCTCAACACATTAATTGAGCTCGGGGTTTATGGTGGGCAAGGGCGTTACTTTTCTGCGGAGCAGCAGTTTCTTCCTCGTCCCCAAGCGTTGCCGAATTCTCAATCAGAATCCCAAGTTAAATTGGGAAGACGAAATCGCTGGCGGAAAAAATAAAGATAATAATCATGGATTTCAAAGCACTATTCGACAAGCTTAAGCGATCATCTAGTGGTGGTCGCTCCTGCTTTTTGGTTATTCAGCCAGACGCCGTTTATTTATCATCTTCAATCAAAAGTAGTCGTCCATACCAATTTGATATTTCTGAGTCCAATTGGGAAAAAGCCGTTGAGCAAGCATTGAGCGTTGCAGCGAGTGCGTATGATTCATTAACGGTTATTCTTTCTCATAACTATTACCAGATGTACCAAATCGACAAACCGGTCATGCCGCGTCAAGAATGGCCAGCCGCATTACCGTTTTTGTTGAAAGAACTGATCTCTGAGCGTGCTATCGACATTATTGCCGATGCGGTCGAGTTACCGAATTCAACCAAAGTGCAAGCATACGTCTTATCGCGAAAAATATTGGATAAGATTGTGTTACTGGCCAGCCGAGCCCAGTTACCATTAGAAGCCATTCTTCCTGAAGACGATATTTGGGGAGAGACTGCGGGTGAACTAGGAAACTTCCTATTATTACAACGCAGTGTGCGTGGTCATTTCCGTATAAGCGCTTTTGTCGAAAATACTATTGCGTTCCACCGCTCTATTCGCAGTGTGACGCCACCGTTAACGGGGGTTCCGTCTAGCGATTTACAGATGGACAGTCTGTCGTTAGAACTGCAACGTTCGATTGATTATCTTTCATCTCAGTTACGCCACGTGCAATTACATCAATTGAAAGTGTGCTGTGATGAAGAGGATGAGAGCGAGCTTGTTCAGGCTCTGAATTACCGTTTAAGTACTAAGGTTTCACTGTTATTACCACCAGAACATGAACTATCTGGACATGTTTTGGCTGACACTGCGGCTACTTCAAATACTCGACGCGTCAACTTATATCCCGATTACTTAAAACCGAAAAAAGAGCTCCTGACGCTAAAAAATATCGCGTTATCTTGGGGCGTTGCGGCGGCTGCAATTCTATTTTCTTACGGTTATGTCACCTGGCAGAGCAGCGGTTTGGAAGATGAGATTGCTATTGTAAAAAGTAAAGGCGATATCATGAAGTCAGAGCTTGAACGTGGCTTTGTTGCGTAATTCGGACAGAAAACCAAGTCGTCCGAAATTGAATAATTATCAAACAATATACTGAGTTTCA
>NZ_JAWOTC010000059.1:0-21871 GCF_033338675.1 Vibrio sp. Vb1574 | reverse complement strand
GTTATGAACCCTAAGAGCAATCCAGATACTATTTTTTCGGCTCCAATCGATAAAATTGGGGATTTCACGTTCGATGAACGCGTAGCGGAAGTATTTCCTGACATGATTCAACGATCGGTACCGGGTTACAGCAATATCATTTCTGCAATCGGTATGCTGGCAGAGCGTTTTGTAAAACCTCACTCAAACATCTATGACCTTGGCTGTTCTTTGGGTGCTGCAACATTGTCTATGCGTCGCCATATCAAACAAGAAGGTTGCCAAATCATCGCTGTGGACAACTCTCCTGCGATGGTTGAGCGTTGTAAACTTCACATCAACGCTTACCGCAGTGACACTCCTGTGGATGTAGTAGAAGCAGACATTCGCAATATCGAAATTGAAAACGCATCCGTTGTGGTATTGAACTTCACACTGCAGTTCCTTTCTCCAGAAGACCGCTATGCTCTACTAGAGAAAATCTACGCGGGTCTGCGTCCGGGCGGTATTTTGATTCTGTCTGAAAAGTTCGTGTTTGAAGATGAAGTGTCGAACGAACTGTTAATTGACCTTCACCACGACTTTAAACGTGCGAATGGTTATAGCGAACTAGAAATCAGCCAAAAGCGCAGCGCGATAGAAAACGTAATGCGCCCAGATTCAAAGAAAGAACATAAAGAGCGTTTCGCTAAAATTGGCTTTTCTAGCTACGATGTTTGGTTCCAATGCTTTAACTTCGGCTCCATGTTCGCGATTAAATAGACCATGCATACAAAGCCTGAACCATACCGATTTCGGCTTTTGTTAATAATTTATACCCATCAACTCAGCGATTGACTAACTATGTTTAACTTTGCAAATTTCTACCAATTGATTGCCCAAGACACTCGTCTTCAACCTTGGCTTAATGTGCTTCCGCAACAGCTAACGGATTGGCAAAATGCAGAGCACGGTGACTTTGGTCGCTGGTTGAAAGCCCTGAACAAAATCCCAGCGGGTAGACCGGACAACATCGACATTGTTGATTCTGTCACGATTTCAAACAATGAGCCGATGCCTCAAGGGGAACTTAAAAAGCTAGAAAGCTTACTTCGTACATTCCATCCTTGGCGCAAAGGCCCATACCACGTACACGGCATCCATATTGATACTGAGTGGCGCAGTGATTGGAAATGGGACCGCGTGCTTCCGCATATTTCACCATTAAAGAATCGCAGCGTACTCGATGTAGGTTGTGGTAACGGCTACCACATGTGGCGCATGCTAGGCGAAGGTGCACGCTTAACTGTCGGTATCGATCCATCTCACCTGTTCCTGATTCAGTTCGAAGCAATTCGTAAACTAATGGGCGATGACCAACGTGCACACCTACTGCCATTGGGCATTGAACAACTACCTAAGTTGGAAGCGTTCGATACGGTATTCAGCATGGGCGTGCTTTACCATCGCCGCTCGCCTCTCGATCATTTAGTGCAACTAAAAGATCAATTGGTATCTGGAGGTGAACTCGTATTGGAAACACTCGTGATTGAAGGTGATGAGAATGCAGTACTGGTCCCGACTTCTCGTTACGCGCAAATGCGTAATGTCTATTTCTTCCCTTCAGCAAAAGCCCTAAAAGTGTGGCTAGAATTGGTCGGTTTTGAAGATGTTCGTATCGTTGATGAAAACATCACGTCCGTAGACGAACAACGTACCACAGATTGGATGACGCATAACTCTCTACCTGACTACTTAGATCCGAACGACCCAAGCAAAACTGTAGAAGGCTATCCTGCCCCTCGCCGCGCGGTTCTTGTCGCTCGCAAATCATAATTCGCTGAGATTCCTGACATTGTCTTAACTCATTTTACGAGTTAAGACATTACCCTCTTTCCTCGTAATGAGCGAGTTTGTTTTTTGAATCCATTTTTCACGTCAAAATATAAGCACGCTCTAAATAAGGATGCGCTTTTATGTCCTTGATTTTTGGCTTTTCATCACTATTCCTCAAACAATAAGTAATAGAGAAACATTCTTACTTGTGAGGCTTTATCGATATAAGCTAAACTCCTAAAAAATAAACAACTTAATCCAATCCCAAGGTTTTCAATGTTATTACGATTGACCCCGATTGTTGCCATCGCCTTACTATCTGGATGCTCACTAACCAAAGGCGAACAGTACCACCAAGAAACGTTAGCGGCGATTCAAAATTCAGAAGCGAATGTCAATAATCGCATTACCAACCTAGAGCTACAGCTCAGCAACCAATCGGACTATATCGACAGCCTTGAAGAACAAGTCGATAAACTACAGGTTGAACTTCTTACATTTCGCGATGAAGCAATGGCAGAAGTAAAAAAACCGAAAGAGCCGATTATTGTCCAATCTCCCGCTCCTGTGGAACCAACCCCAACTCACGATATTGTCCTTGGCTCTATCGAAAAGGTCACTGTAGAGTCGATTAAGCAAACTTTTGATGCACGTATCGACACTGGTGCCGCGACGTCGTCTTTAAATGCCGTTGATATTGAAGAGTTCGAAAGAAATGGCAAAAAATGGGTCCGATTCCACTTAGCAGACACCAGTAAATCCGAAGAAGAGAAAAGTACTTGGATCGAAGCTCCTGTCATTCGCTACGTCAAAATCCGCCAGGTTACCAGTGAAGAGTTAGAACGCCGCGCTGTGGTAGAACTTTGGGTGCGCGTTGGAAAAATTCATGAAAAAGCGCAATTTACGTTGGCAGATCGCTCACATATGAACCATCCTATTTTACTGGGTAGAGAATTTATGCGCGACATAGCACTTGTCGATGTAAGTCGTACCTATATCCAAACGGACGAAGATAAAAAATAATAAGGTAGATTATGACGTCAAAAATACCGTTTTACCTTTCTATCATCTTATTGGTGATTGCGGGCATTGCTCTGAGTGTTTTCAGACATGAAAACTACGGCGTGCCTTGGACGCCAGGCGAAACTCGCCAGGTATGGGATGTAGAAGCTCGTATTGAGTTCAATGCTAACGGCAACGAAGTAAAAGCGTCACTTGCAGCACCTCATACACAAAGTGGTTACACACTTATCGGTGAATCTGCTTCCTCATCAGGTTATGGCGTTTCCTACATCAATGACGATTCAGGCCGTCGTGCAGAATGGTCAATTCGCCAAGCTCAAGGGCCACAAACCATATACTACAAAGCCCAGTTCTTAGTAGACCCTCAGGCTAAAGTCACTCCTTTACCGCCAACGGAAGACATTACGCCACCAACGCTATCAGCACCACAAGCAGCAGCGGCAAATGCCCTTATCGAACGTGCGATGAGTCGCTCAGCCGATAATGTGACGTTTACTCGTGAGCTTATCAAAGCGCTTAATGACCCAGATAGCCAAAACTCGTCGCTACTACTGAACGATTTCAGCCGTACTGATGCACTGCATAACATTTTGCTTACCGCAGGTATACAGAGCAAAACCGTCGGTGTTATCGAACTAGAAGATGGTCGTCGACGCCAAACAATTCAACCAATGGTTCAGGTTTGGTCAGGTAAAGATTGGGTACTGTTTTCACCAAAATCCGAACAAAAAGCAGTGAAACCCAACTTGTTAGTGTGGGATGAATCAAACGTATCCTTACTTGACCTTGTTGGTGGTAAAAATAGCCAAGTGCATTTCTCGATGATTAAGCAAGAAATGACACCACAACAAGCTACAAACAACAAAATAGAAGCAGATGGATTACTGAATATTTCAATTCATAGCTTACCTTTGGAAGAGCAAGCGATGTTCAAAACCATCATGCTCATCCCTATCGGTGCTCTGATCGTTGTGTTCTTGCGTGTGATTATCGGCCTGAAAACATCCGGTACCTTCATGCCTGTGTTGATTGCCGTTGCTTTTGTTCAAACTCAACTATTAACGGGTATTGTCGGTTTCTTGCTAATTGTAGGTACAGGCCTGATTATTCGAAGCTATTTGTCTAGGTTGAACTTATTGCTGGTAGCAAGGATATCTGCGGTCATTATTACCGTTATCATGATCATCTCGGTGTTCACCGTTGTTGCGTTTAAGATGGGCTTAACGGAAGGCCTAACAATTACCTTCTTCCCTATGATCATCTTGTCTTGGACGATTGAACGTATGTCAATCCTATGGGAAGAAGAAGGTGCGAAGGAAGTTGCTCTGCAAGGTGGTGGTTCATTGCTGACAGCGGTATTAGTTTACCTTGCAATGACGAACTCATACATTCAACACTTAACCTTTAACTTCATTGGTCTACAGTTGATTGTTCTGGCCGGTATTCTATTACTAGGTACTTACACAGGTTACCGCCTCACTGAGCTACGACGCTTCAAACCACTAGCGGAGGACTAAACGATGTTCGAAAGTTTTACTTCGCCGTCTAAGCTTCGCCATAAAGGCATTATGGGGATGAACAAGCGTAACCACAGCTATATTGGCCGTTACAATGATCGTTCTAAATACCCACTTGTCGATGACAAGCTAAAGACCAAAATTATTGCACAGGCAGCAGGAGCAACAGTTCCTGCCCTGATCGGTGTCATTCATAACCAAGCTGAAGTTAAGACTATCCACAAAATGGTTGAGAACTGGCCTGGTTTTGTAATCAAACCTGCACAAGGTAGTGGCGGTAAAGGCATTCTGGTTGTTACGTCTCACAAAAACGGGGTATATACCAAACCCTCCGGCTCTACAATTGGTAGGGATGAGGTCGAGCGTCACATTAGTAATGCGCTTGCTGGCCTTTTCTCTCTTGGTGGTAAAAATGACGTTGCTGTGGTTGAAAACTTAATCAAGTTTGATGACTGTTTTGATGGCTTCAGTTATGAAGGCGTACCAGATGTTCGGATCATCGTATTTAAAGGTTATCCAGTTATGGCGATGATGCGCTGTTCTACAGCGGCTTCCGACGGCAAAGCAAACCTTCACCAAGGTGCCGTAGGAGTAGGCATTGACATCGCGACAGGTAAAGCCGTCAGAGCGGTGCAGTTCGATCATCCAGTGACTCATCACCCTGATACAGGTAAAGACCTTTCGACCCTTCAAGTACCGCATTGGGAGCGCTTGCTGGAGCTTGCGTCAAGTGCCTGGGAAATGACAGGTTTGGGATACATGGGTACGGATATGGTGCTGGATAAAGATGAAGGACCTATGGTTTTAGAGCTTAACGCTCGCCCTGGTCTGGCAATCCAAATCGCTAATGGTGCAGGCTTGCTTCCTCGTTTGAAACACATAGAGAGCCTTGGCACACCTGCTGAGTATCCAAAACCGATTGAACGCGTCGCTTACGCAGCAGAGCAGTTCGGTGTGAAGCCGTTGTTCTAACCCTCCGACCTAATGTTTAATGTTCGTTATTACTCGCCAGTAATTGTCATGATTACTGGCGTTTTTGTTCCCGCATCCAAAAACCTTGCACTTGCTCTCCTTATTAAACACATCCTTCTCATATATAAGTTGAATCAATGATCGAGCTAACAAAATCAACATAGATCGTTTCTTTTCTACTTTGCCTTTTGAGTATGATGAGAGCTCCCCTTACTCAACTTGAGAGGTTGGGAAATGCTAATAAAAGAAACAAATAATGATGAACCAGAGCTTGAAGAACAAGAGAGCTTAGACCAACACCTACAACGCTTGTCTGAGCTTTCTGTCCAAGCACTTGAAGAGCTTGCTGAAATGATCGAAGTCAGGGACGATATTCCAGAGGAATAAACGTCGCTTCCTCATTAAGTTCCGTTAATAAGCCGAGACTGCCGTCCTACAGTCTCGGCTTATCTTATGTATTTCGAAGCCTGCCTCGTAAACTGATACAAAAACGCCCGCGTTCATTGCGGGCGTTTTGTTAGATTCGAAGTTTACGATTCAAACTCTTCAATCATCTCTTGTGCTTCGGTCTTAGGCTTATCCGTTTGACCAAAACCGCGCAGACCCACTACGTGTACGTGTTCGTGGTCTTTAAACACCTTACGCACCAGTTTGTAGGTCGTACCTTTCTCTGGGCTGATGTTTTCTGGTGCCGCGATAAGAAGCTGCATATCCAGACGGTCACACAATTCGAACAATGTCGCGATCGATTTCGCATCCAGACGCGCTGCTTCATCTAAGAACAGCAGACGACAAGGCACAATGTCTTTACTGCGCAGGCGGCGTGATTCTTCTTCCCAGCTTTGCACAACCATCAGTAGGATTGACTGACCAGTACCGATCGCCTCACCTGTTGATAGCGCGCCAGACTCAGCCTGTAGCCAACCATCTGTACCACGGTTCACTTCTACACTTAGCTCTAGGTAGTTACGGTAATCCAGTAGCTCTTCACCCAGAACCTGAGGAGAACGTTGACCCATATCGATGTGTGGGTTCACGCGTTGGAACAGCTTCGCCATTGCTTCGGAGAAAGTAAAGCGAGTCGATTCAAACAGGTCTTTGTGCTGCTCTTGTTGTGTCGCTAGACCGTTCAGTAGCACTTCGTGACTTTCGCGGATCTTCACGTTTAGACGTACGCCCTTCACCTGACCAAACGAAATGTTCGACAAGCCTTGATTCAGCATACGAATACGGTTTTGCTCACGCTGAATCGTCTTCTTGATGATGCTCGCTACCGACTCAGAGCTGATCGCTAGACGGTTTTCACGTTGCGTTAGCTCTTCCGTTAGACGCGCCAGCTCGACTTCCATCTCTTCGATTGCTTCAACTGGGTCATCAGTACGGATGATATCCTGACGAATACGCTCACGAAGGTGTTGGTATACAGCAATATAGAACAGAACTTTACGCTCTGGGCGAGCGTTGTCTTCTGATAGACGCAGCGCATCACGCAGGTCGTCATTGTTCGCAACCGCTAGACGCAGCGCACCCAGTGATTTATCCGACATCGAACGCAGTTCATCCGCTGACATGTAAGCCAGTTCACGCTTGTGTAGACGACGTTCAACATCGTTCTCGCGCGCCAGACGAAGTACAGAGCACCAGCCAGCTTTCGCTGCAACCACAAAGGTACGTAGCTCAACGTATTCTTTCTGAACTTTCTTCAGACGTTTCGCCAAGCCTTTCATCTCTAGTTCAGTAGAGGTGATTGTGCGCTCGTATTCGCTCTTACGGCTACGAGACGTGTGTAGACGCTCATGCAATTCATCACGACGACGCATTGCACGTTCTTCAGCACCTTCGTCCGCGTTCACGCCAAACTCTTGAAGTTCTTGTTTGAACTCTTGAACCGTTTCCAGTTTCGCTTGGTGTGAACTCTTCAATGACGCCAATACTTGGTTGTATTGGTTCATTTGGCCTTGCGACTGTTTCAACTCTTCACGAGAGCGTGTACGCATTTGTTCAGCTTGAACCAGTTTAGCTTTTAGCTGCTCACTCAGTTCGCTACTCTTGTTCAGTAGGTCTACTGAATCAGAGTAAGCGAAGTAGTGACGACGTTCAACGAGATCCGAGAGTGCAAAGATTTGCTTCTTAAGATCTTGTAGCCGCTCGTCTGCCGCTTTGTATTCTGCTTCTAGTGCATCGAATTGCTCTGGGTCAGCATCAAGCGCAGACGCAATATTCTCTAATTGCGCGACGGCTTTTGCATGGTTGCTTAAGAAGTTCTTCGCCTCTGCAAGCTGAGCGATTTTCTCTTCTAGCTCATCAAAACGCGCTTGCAATGACTCATCTTCAACAAGCACCATGTGTGACGCTAGCTTGTCCAGAGAAGACAACGCTTGCTTGCTGGTTTGAAGCTGAGAACGTTGTTGTTGCTCTTTCGCATCCAGATCCGCCAGCACGCGAGCAATTTGGTTACGCTTATCACGAATAGTTGCCAGTGCTTGTTCTGGATCGGCGTCAAAAGCAACCTGAATGTGGTTAGACACAAATAGGTTAAACGCTTGGTACAAGCGCTGCATTTTCTGAGAATCAAACGCCGCTTTTGCGTGTTTCTCTACCACTTCTTCTCGTTCGTTACGCAGCAACTCTAGACGCTGCTCACGTGCCGCACGGCCAAACAATGGGATCTCAGGCAAGCGAGAGTAACGCATTTGGCGATCGTTCATACGAACGCAAACCGCGCCCTCTAACTCTTCTGCATCGAACGAGCTGTCATCAAAGGCATCGATGTCACCTTCAATGATGTACAAGTCTTCTGGACAGTCGTCTAGCTCTACCAGTTTCTCTTCGATGCCTGACAAGTCAGAAACAACGATAGCGTGACGAGCCGGACCGTACATCGCACTGAAGTAAGGCGCGTCATCAATCGTGATGTCATCGTAGATCTCAGACAGCAATACACCGCCCAGCGTATCTGCCAAACCTTTCAGGCGAGGGTCATTTGAACCACCAGGAGAAGCAAGACGCTCAATCTCAGAGTCTAGCTGGCTACGGCGCTCAGCAAGCTTATCTTTAGCTAAAGACAACTCCCTTTCTTGTTCAAGGACAACTTGCATGTGGTTCATTACCGCATGGCGATCCTCAAGCTCTTCACCGCTCTGCTCTCTCAGTTTCTCTAGCGCATCGTTCGCCGCAATCCAAGCTGGTGCTATTGCTTCAAGCTTACTGATTTCTGCCACCGCGTTTTGCTCTAGACGGCGCTGTTCACCACGCTGATCACGAACTTCTTCTTGAGCTATCTCTAGTGATTCGATTTGCGTCGCATGACGTTCACGTTCTTGTTCAAACGTAACCTCATCGGTTAGTTCAACGTGATATTGCTTTTTGTATTCAGCAACCAGTTCACGTGCTTGACGCTGCTGGTTAAGGCTGCGTTCGAGATCACGGTGTTGTGCTCGCCATTGTTGTTCGTTTTGTGCAATTTGTTGTGACTCACGCGCTTTCGCAATTGCAGTTTTCGCATGCTCAGACGCGTCTTTGCGCTCAACTTGACCAACGATGCTTTGTACCAGTTTAAGCGCGGTTTCAAACTGCTCTGCCGCTGCAGAAGACATGTCCAGTTTGTGCTTAACCGATAGCAACGCATTGGTGCTTTCTGATTCTTTGCTCTTAAGCTCAGAGACAAGCGCTTGAGCCGATTCCGCCGTTAGGCTGTCATCGCCAAGTAGCTGCTTCGCTTTCTCCAGCGCTTGAACTGCTTGTTGATATTGAAGGGCGCGAGTTTGCTGAACGTCAAGAGCTTGCTGGTAATCAGCAAGTTGCGTCTTAAGGCTATCCACCTCTTCTTCTGCAACGGTCGCTTGCTCTTCTACCATCATCACGCGTTCTTGCGCTTCTTCCACGACCATCATTTGTTCTTCAAGACGCTCACTTAGCTCTTCAAGATCTTCTTGGTAGCGTTCGATCTTCTCTTGCTGGCGCAGTGCGTTTTGCACCAGTTGCAAGTGATCCGAAGCCGCTTGGTAATCTTGCTCTAGCGCCGATTCCGACTCGATCAAAAGTTCCAGCTCTTCTTGAACGCGATTAAGCAGATTGTTTTGTTCAATCAAGGTCTCGCGAGAACCAAATAACTCTGAACGCAAAGACAATGTCTGTTCTAGTTTTTTACGACGCTCGTTAGCATGGCGCATATAGTCCGCTGCCACGTAGTTAGTCGACTCTGTGATCAAGTGTTTGAACAAGTCACGGTCTGCTTGCGTAGTTTTGATCGCTTCTAGCGTCATGCGGTTTTCACGCAGTGCCGATTCCATATCTTGGAACGCTTTTTTCACGCCGCCGTTTTGTGGCAAAAGGTAGTCACGTAGCGAGCGCGTAATCGCACTTGAAATACCACCGTAAAGCGATGCTTCGATCAGGCGGTAGAATTTAGAGCGGTCACCAGAGTTACGCAGTTTCTTCGGAATCACACCGAATTCAAACATTTGTGCGTGGTAATCCACGATAGAAGAGAACGCTTTGAACTGAACGCCTTCAAATTCCGCGATCGATTCTTTTACTTCATTGATTTGACGTACACGAGCTTGAGTCGCCGATACGCTTTCCACCAAGATATCCGTTGGTTTCACATGGCTTGGAAGACCTTGGATAACAAACGGTTTGATGTCTACTTTCTTATCACGACCCGCAACTTGCTGCAGTTTTACTGCAAACAATAGGCGTTGGTTACGTGAGTTCACCACGTCCAGCGCCGCATAACATGCGCCCGGCTGTAGCTTACCGTACAAACCTTTGTCGCGAGACGATTGGCTGCTGCCTGCTTCTGTCGTGTTACGGAAGTGCAGCAGCGTTTGGTCAGGAATCAATGCGGTGATGAACGCCGCCATTGTGGTTGATTTACCTGCACCGTTACCACCTGATAGCGTGGTGACCAGACCATCGATGTCAAACGTACGGGCAAAGAAGCCGTTCCAGTTGACCATGGTCAGCGATTGATATTTACCGCGTTCAATCATGCTCATGCTTCACCCTCTTCTGTCGTTTCTTCTTGGGCTTGGTCGTCTTGATCTTCTTCAGACAATAGGCTGCCTTGGCTTGGCTCTTTGGTGTGCACTACTGCTTCACCATCACGGATCAGACGCAGTTGCGCTTCACGCATGTCATCGCCAATACGTACATCGGCACCAAAGCGGAATACCGCTTCACTGATGCTGAACTTACCGGTTTCACCGATGTTGATGATCATGCCTAGGCGGCGCAGACGACGAAGTGACGTACGTACTTTTTCAAACAGCTTTTCTTTATCAAGGTCAGAACCAGTCGCACGGTTCGTCACTAGCTTCATCAGCTTGTTTTCATCTGCTAGAGCAAGCAGTTCGTCGTACAGCTCTTGGTTAGTGAAGATGCCTTCGTGCGCAAGACGCTCTGGGCTTAGATAAAGGAAACACAGTACCTTACCCACCAGCATATCCAGTTCAGAAAGAACACTACGGCCAATCAGAGACGTTGAACGAGGACGAAGATAGAAGAAACCTTCTGGCGCTTTCACCAATTCGGTGTTGTAGCGTTGGTAGAAAGAAGAAAGCTCAAGTTCGAAATCCGACAGCAACGCGTGGTTGTCTAGATCTTCACTTGAGATATGACGCCCTGCTCGAAGCATGCTGTCTAGCGCTGGGAACAGAGGGTTAGAAATTGCTTTTGCCAGATTCTCTGACATGTATTCATTAGTATCGGTCGATGACATTCGCTTGTACCTTTGCCCCAAATTCGTTGATTGCTTTCCAGTCTGGCTGAACAGCTTGGTAGTCGGATTCTGAGTAACCCAGACGTACCGCCTGATCAACGACAATGCGAGCTAAATCAAAGTGATGAGTGTATGGGTGTTGTGCAAGGTAATCTCGCAGTACCACGCTCAAGTCGATTGGTGTGCCTTGATCTTTATGCGCTTTTAGCATGTCACCAATTCGCTCTGCCAACTCATCATTGACTTGTTGAAACTCTTCGTATTCTACTTCCATCGGAACTTGACCCGTGACCTCGTCATCACGCAGTACTAGGGCCTCATCACGAAGGTCAGAAAGCCTCTCCGCATCTGCATAAGTCAGATACCAAGGCGCATCGAAGTAATCTTTGACGGATTGACGCAGACGCGAGCTAAACGCACGGTTCTTATCCATATCGATTGCAGTACGAATAAACTTGTGCACGTGTCGGTCGTAACCAATCCAAAGGTCGATCGCTTGCTGGCCCCAGCTTGTGATTCGGTCCAGCTTCATTTGCAGACCAAACAAGGCTTCTTCGATAAACTCCAGCTCAGGGTCACCGTAAACAATTTCTTGAATATCGAGGATCTGAGTTTGCAGTTCATCACTGGCGGCTTGCAGCGTATCTTGAAGTTCACGCAACGTGCTTGATGTTTCTGACAGAAGTGCTTCACAGTTGTTGATCGCTTCGCGCCAGTCTTTGTTAAGCAGGTCAGCAATCTGTTGTTTCACTGACTGTTGCTGCTCATCCATAACACGTTGGTTGAGGTCAATTTGATCGAAGATTTCGCCTACAGAATATTTTAAAACACCGTATACGTTTTTCTTCCAGTGACCCGGTGTGCCACCTTTTTGTGCTGCCTCAATCGCTTTCGCCATTTCATCCGCTACCATGGATAGCTGGATAGATAGACGCAGTTTTGAGAACTCACGATGACGCACGTAGTAGTCGGTTATTCCTATCGCTAATGGCGACAAGCGGTAAATGCTCGCTCCGTCAGTAATTTCACTGACAAAACGGCTCATAAGACGCTGCTTAACCATCTCGTTGATCGCATTGTTCGCACGAAAAGCCGAAGCTTCGCCGGTCTCATCAAATAGTCGAGTGACGATGGCAAATGCATCATGCAGTTCACCTTCACCCAGTTCTTCATCGAACCTTTCATTACTCAGTACGGCAATGGCTATCAAAAATGCCAATCGCTCTGTGGTCAGGTTCAACGAGAAATCGTGCTGCTTAACCCAGCCAACCAGCTCATCGATTGGTTGCTCTGCAGCATTGAGAGTCATCTCACTCATTGTTATTCCTGTTTATCGTTCTTTTTAGCCCACACATGAATGTAGCGGCCTAATGAGAGGTATGGCTCTTGTC
Source organism: Vibrio sp. Vb1574 (assembly GCF_033338675.1). Lineage (NCBI taxonomy): Bacteria > Pseudomonadati > Pseudomonadota > Gammaproteobacteria > Vibrionales > Vibrionaceae > Vibrio > Vibrio sp. Vb1574. The sequence goes on along the minus strand of NZ_JAWOTC010000059.1, from coordinate 9,452 downwards.
GACAAAGTTGTTTTTCTAGCGCCAACACATCTTCAAACTCGTAATCACCCATGTATTCCATATTGCCTATGTAATCACTAAATGAGCGAATACCAGATTTGCCACAAATATTAAAACCTGAATTTTCTATCCACTGGTAGACTTCTTCAGGTTTTAAGCCTTTTTGCGGCTGTAGTTTAAATCTTTTTCGGTGAGGCATGCCGTCTAATATATGAGGAATGTTGCCACAAACCACGTTTTTATAGACTAAACCGTGGTGGTTGTAGAACATGACTGATGCGATACCTCCCGGTTTTACTTGTTCAAGAACTGTTTCAAGTGCGGCCTTAGGATCAACCAGCCACTCCATCACAGCGTGGAACATAACCAGATCGACCTGTCCATCCATATGTTCACCGATGGATTGGACAGGCGAATGAATCAGGCGATACTGCTCAAGCAAACCGTTTTTTTCAATATCCTGCTTAGCCAACTGCAGCATTTCCGAAGATAGATCACATAAAGCGATTCGATGTCCGAGCTTAGCAAGCTTTTGCGACATTTGTGCCAAACCACCACCAGCGTCCAACACTTCTAGGGGTTGCTGGTCAGCATCTAATTCACTTAGAATCTGTAGAAAATCTTCCCACACAATGATTTGGCGGATCTCCCCTTTATCGGAGCCGTAAATATTTTTTGCAAATTTGTGGGCGATATCGTCGAAATTGCGGTCTTCTGTCACTTCTGCTGAGTTATCATAACGGATTGTGCCGCTATTCTGGCACAAGGAAAGCAGGAATAAAGAGGGATACCCTCATTTTTATTATCAATTGATGTTTTTTCGGACTATTTATGTATGTTTGAGCTGAAAAAAGTAGTGTCAGCCATGCTTATGCCCCTTCCGGCATTGCTGCTGATAGGCTTGTTGGGTCTTGCTCTCATTAGTTTTACTACAAAACGTAAAACTGGCTGCTTCGTTGTTCTATTCTCTTTTGTTGGCATTTTTCTTGTTGCCTTCCAACCTGTTTCAACCAAGCTTCTTATGCCGTTAGAGCGAGAGCATAAAGCCTTTTTGCCAGTTTCTGGCACCATCGACTACGTGATGGTTTTAGGGAATGGTCATGTTATCGATGACGAAATTCCACCCACCTCGCAGTTAAGCCGTGCAGCATTAATGCGCTTAACTGAGGGCATTCGTATTTTAAGAATGTATCCAGGCGCGAAATTAATCTTATCCGGCTATGCTGGCGGATCTGAAATTAGCCACGCGCGAATGATGGCGAACGTTGCCCTTGCGTTGGGAGTCGCGAAATCCGATATCATTTTATTAGAAGATGCGAAAGATACGTGGGAAGAGGCGCGTCAAGCGGCTGCATTCGTTCAACAAAAGGAGATTGTGTTAGTCACTTCTGCGAGTCACATGAGCCGTGCATTGTATGAGTTCAACGCAGCAGGCATTAAACCAATCCCAGCCCCGACCAACTTCTTAGCTATTAGCGAGATAAGTCAACCTTGGGATAAATACTCACCTAAAGCGCGTTACTTAGAACAAACAGAGCTTTATTGGCATGAGTACTTGGGCAGTATTTGGCAAAGGTTGCGTGATACTGTCGGCCAAACACCAATGGTTGAAGCAAACTAGTATTATCTTGAAGCCACAAAAAAGGAGAGCCGAAGCTCTCCTTTTTCTTTTTACGATTGAGTTATGTTCCAACTAGTCACCAGCAAACATATAGCCTTCGCCGTGTACCGTTACAAAAATCTGTGGGTTCTTAGGATCGAACTCCATTTTTGCGCGCATACGTCGAATAAGAACATCAATGGTGCGGTCATTCGGCGCATCCACTCGATGGCTGATCATGTTCAAAATACGCTCACGACTTAACACCTGGTTAGGATAAGACGATAATGCCACCAAAAGTTCATACTCTGCTTTAGTTAGTTTTACTGGCTCACCGTTGCGGCTAAGTGCGCGACGTTGAATGTCGAATGTCCACTCCCCAAAGCGCACAATGTGCTCTTCACTGGTTTCATTCGCTTTCGAGCTGCCACTGCGCGCCGCTGAAATACGCCACAGCAAGTTTTTAACGCGAACTAACAGCTCTCTCAGTTCAAAAGGTTTTGTCACATAATCGTCAGCACCCATTTCTAGGCCTACGATTTTATCAATGCTATCCGTGCGTCCTGTTACTAATATGATACCAATATCCGATTGGCTACGTAACTCACGAGTAAGCATCAGGCCGTCTTCACCAGGCAGGTTAATATCCAGCATGATCAGGTCTACATCGCCCGCTTGCAAAACTTCACGCATTTCTGCGCCACTCTCTGCTTCGCTGACTTGGTAGCCCTCATTTTGGAAATATCCCGCAAGCTTACTACGAGTTACAACATCATCTTCTACGACTAATACGTGATAGCTCATTTACACCACTTTTCTGTCTTCTTATTATCCAAGACGTATTCTATTCATAACTAGTAACATTTCTAGTCATAGATACATTAAAACGCAAGATTTAGCGTTTTTATTGATTCAAAACAAGCTTGCCCATTGCTATTAATAAACGGTCATTTTTGACCATAAAACATAACAATTATAGTTACTGCTATTCATTTTAATTGATTACACTTAGGGGATATCCCTAATTGACTTTGTGATGCATGACTTGAAGCATCATTCAGGAGCCCAAAATGCAAGAAGTGAAAGCTTTTAATGAAAAACGCGCTGAAATTTACTGGTGGTTTTCGAGCTTGTTCGCAAAAGAACTAACAGAGAAAGAATTGGAAGCCTATCACAGTGTTGAAATTCGCAGTTTTCTCGCAGGTTTAGGTGAAAATGAGTCGCTAAAACCAGCCGTTGATAGCCTAGTTGATGCATTGAATCGGTTACAAGATCGTGAAGATGCACAACTAGAGCTTGCAGCTGACTTTTGTGAACTGTTTTTGAAGACAGAAAAATACGGCGCTCTTCCTTACGCATCCATATACATTGGTGAATCAGGTTTACTGAATGACAAGCCAGCTGAGGAAATGGAAAAGTTGATGGCTGAATTTGGCGTTCAAGTAGACGAAAACCTAAAGGAACCTGCGGATCACTTAGCCGTTGAGCTCGACTTTCTCGGGAACATGATTATCCGCTCAAACGAGCTTGAACAAGAAAAACACATGGAAGAAGCCTTCGTTAAACAAAACGACTTTATCCAGCAACAATTGATGTCTTGGTTACCTCAGTTTTCAGACAAATGTAAACAATTCGACGAATTTGGATTTTACTCGAGTGTCGCGAAACTATTAGTTGCATTTTGTAAACTAGACAGCGCCTACCTTCTTGGTGAATAATTGCCGCCTATTTTTAGGGAGCCTGCCTATCGGGCTTCCTGTATGCCGAAAGTGACCAATTGTAAGTAACTTGGGTATAATATTCGTTTGCCTTAACTTAGCGCAAAGACGCTTGGTTATTTAGCAGTCAAAATGTGACTTCAAATACACAAATCTCGTGCTGAAAACATTGCTAGTCAGTCCACATAGGGCTAAAATGTGAGCGCAAACGATTAAATATGATTTATATGTAAACCGCTGAAATATAGCGGTTTTTGTGTTTTCTTAACAGGTTGATGGCAATTTCTCATCAGATAGAAAAAAGATAAAATTCATCGACCGATGCTGCTACGCACCCTTTTGTCGCACTTGGATCAACCGCTGCCGAGACACTTAGCGCCAATTTTATATTGCTAGGTGTGAAACCATTAGAGCATCAGGTACATCCAATACGACATATTTCAGTAGCTCGATACAGGACACCATTTATGGCCACGATAAAAGACGTTGCTCGCTTAGCCGGCGTTTCCACTACGACAGTTTCGCACGTTATCAATAAAACGCGTTTCGTTGCAGAAGCAACGCAAGAAAAAGTAATGAAAGCCGTTGACGAGCTGAATTACGCGCCAAGTGCCGTTGCACGCAGCCTAAAATGCAACTCAACTCGTACGATTGGCATGTTAGTAACTCAATCAACTAACCTATTTTTCTCAGAAGTGATTGATGGCGTTGAGAGCTACTGTTACCGCCAAGGCTATACTCTGATTTTATGTAACACAGGCGGGATTTACGAAAAACAACGCGATTACATTCGTATGCTGGCTGAAAAGCGCGTTGATGGCATCCTAGTGATGTGTTCTGACTTAACCGAAGAACTAAAAGAGATGCTTGACCGTCATGCGGACATTCCTAAAGTGGTCATGGATTGGGGCCCAGAGAGCTCACAAGCAGACAAGATCATGGATAACTCAGAAGAAGGTGGCTACATTGCAACCAAACATCTGATTGACAATGGTCATACGGATATCGCTTGTCTAAGCGGTCATTTTGAAAAGCTTGCTTGCCAAGAGCGCATTGCAGGTTTCCGTCGCGCAATGAGCGAAGCGAACCTAGCTGTAAATGAAGACTGGATCCTTGAAGGTAACTTTGAATGTGATACGGCCGTATTAGTTGCAGATAAAATTACCGCAATGGACAAGCGCCCGACGGCGGTATTCTGTTTTAACGACACAATGGCTCTAGGCCTAATGAGCCGCTTGCAACAAAACGGGATCAAAATTCCTGAAGATATTTCAGTGATCGGCTACGACAACATCGAGCTTGCAGAATACTTCTCTCCACCGCTAACGACTATCCACCAACCTAAACGTCGTGTTGGTAAAAATGCATTCGAAATTCTACTTGAGCGTATCAAAGATAAAGAACACGAAAAACGAATTTTCGAGATGCAACCTGAGCTTGTAATTCGAAATACTGTGAAAAAAATGAACTAAATTTCACTGTATTTAACCGTGTTAAATAAGCGCTCTACAGGGGCGCTTATTTTTTTGGAAAAATTAAGCATTCTCTAATACTTCACACCACTCTAATAACAATTGACTAACGTTAACTCCCTGTTTTATATAAATGTAATATATATTAAGAACTCCTTTTCAAAGGCCAATTTGCACCTTTCCATATGCAAAATAGAGCATTCAATCTATCATTTTTATTGAACCGAAATCACACTTTTAACGCTAAACCGTGATGTTAATTCAATATAAGAAGTATGCTCATTGTGTCACGCACAGGGCAAACCATTCGAAAGAGTGGGACGCAAAGCCTCCGGCCTGAACCATATTACGATATGGAAGGTAGCGGGGTTACCGATGGCAAGTGTGTAAGCAATGACTTTACTCTGTAATGACATTGTTTTTACGCATGTTTGCTACTCTCTCGGACCTGACTTTTGGTGGCGTAATATTAATTACACCGAGATAACAAAACATGGATAAACCGATACTCAAAGACTCTATGAAGCTATTTGAGGCACTTGGTAATATCAAGTCGCGCTCAATGTTTGGTGGCTTCGGACTATTCGCTGATGAAACAATGTTTGCACTAGTGGTAAACAATCAGCTTCATATCAGAGCAGACCAAAAAACTTCATCTGACTTCGAGAAACAAGGGCTAAAGCCTTACGTTTATAAAAAACGTGGCTTTCCAGTCGTTACAAAGTACTACGCTATTTCCAGCGATTTATGGGAATCAAGCGAACGCTTAATCGAAGTAGCGAATCAATCATTGAAAAAGGCAAAGCTTGAGAAAGAACAGCAAGCAAGTACAAAGCCTAACCGTTTGAAAGATTTGCCTAACTTACGACTGGCTACCGAGCGCATGCTAAAAAAAGCCGGCATCGAATCCGTAGAGAAGCTTGAAGAGGAAGGTGCGCTTAACGCCTATAAAGCGATAAGAGATACGCACTCTGCAACCGTCAACATTGAGTTGCTATGGGCACTAGAAGGTGCTATCAACGGCACTCATTGGAGTGTGGTACCTCAAGCTCGCCGAGATGAGTTGATGAACGGCCTCCAATAAAAGTCGGCCTAAAAACTATCTTGTAAAACCGCAGTCTAATCTGCGGTTTTTTTGTGAAATTTTTTCGGTTTTCCTACTGTCTTATTACATATATCCCAAATTGGAATCAAAATTATGAATAAGAAACTGATATTAGGTCTCATCCTACTAGCGGCTATCGTCTTTTTAGGTATTAACTTTGGCCAGTATTTAACCTTAGAGAATGCAAAAGCCCAACAAGAAGCACTAACTACATACATCGATCAGAATTTTGTATTCTCGGCTGCGATTTACTTTTTTACCTACATTGCAATTACCGCTTTTTCTATCCCAGGAGCGGCAGTAGTCACCTTACTTGGTGCAGCCTTATTTGGTTTTTGGACAAGCTTGCTACTGGTTTCTTTCGCTAGCACTATGGGGGCAACACTGGCCTTCTTGAGCAGCCGATACTTATTGCGTGACTGGGTACAAAACAAATTCGGAAATAAACTCAACGCAATTAATCAAGGTGTCGAAAAAGACGGAGCTTTTTATCTATTTTCCTTGCGTCTAATCCCTGTATTCCCTTTCTTTCTAATCAACTTACTGATGGGCTTAACACCGATGTCTGTAGGTCGATTTTATCTCACTAGCCAAATAGGTATGCTGCCAGGCACAGCCGTATATCTGAATGCAGGTACTCAATTAGCAACAATTGAAAGCCTATCGGGCATTGTTTCACCCGCAGTATTAGCGTCTTTTGCGCTATTGGGACTATTTCCAATCATCACTAAATGGGTTATGAATAAAGTAAGGCCGACACCAAGTCAGCAAAACTCGTAATTGGTGAAGTGGGTATTTTGATGAAAATATTTATCGCTAAAAACCCAGCAGAAGCACACATTGTATGTGAGCTGCTTAAAGTGGAACAAATTTACTGTGAAGTTCGCGGAGAAGGTATTTTCGGCTTAAAAGGAGAACTGCCGTTTGGTGATGATACCGATCCTTATGTGTGGCTTTTTGACACGGCACAAAAGATGAAAGCTGAAGAAATAGTAAAAGCATATCGAAAACAATCCGATAGGCATGAGTATCAAGATTGGCAATGCCCAAAATGTCATGAAATAAACGAAGGGCAATTTGGTGCATGTTGGCAATGTGGATATCAACTAGGAGAGCTATAGCGGCTCTCCTATTCAGTGGATGCACTCAGTTTTAAGCACATACAGCTTGCTGTTTAATAAACTCGATGGAGTGTTGATTGAAGTCTTCTGGACGCTCTACATTGCATACATGACCACAATTCGGGATTTCTCGTAGAATGCTGAGCTTATGTGCTGCAACCATTTCTTTGACAGGTTTAATAAACATGTAATCCCTGTCGCCCATTAAGTAAAGAGTCGGAATGGGTAACTCTCGATCTTTAAAATATTTCATTAACGGATTTACATCAGCGGCAAGAATAAACCAACGTTTAAATTCTTTTTGGCAAAGCTTCTTGGCTTCGCGAATAAAAAGGTGGCGAGATTCTCGTTGGCTTCTTTGAGGCATAACAATATAAGCGAACAGTTTGTAGAGCCACATGTATGGTAGGATATGCTTACAAAAATTACCTAATTTCACCAATATCTGAGAACGAGTGTTAAGCCTTGTGACAGCACCGCCGAGCACCATCGAACGTACGCGCTCTGATGACAATTCAGCAAGGTTTCGAACAATAATAGTACCAAGCGACATACCGACAAAATGAGCGGATTGGATCTTTAAATGGTCCAATACTTTCAAAATATCTTGGGTAACTTCCGTAAAGGTATAACGGCTAGCAATGAGCTCTTTAAGTAACTGATTTGACTTTCCATGACCTCTTAAATCGATCAGCAATAAGTTAAAGTGTTGCTTGTAAGCTTTAATTTGCTTGAACCAGATAGAAGAGCTACCACCAGCACCGTGCACAAATACAACCCACTCATTACTAGTAGGGTGCAAATAGGTTTTATGAAAAAGTAGCGGCTGGGTCATATTGAGTATCAAAAAGATCGTGCTATTGAGTAAAAAGCCATCCTACCACACTCCCCTTACTCAAGATAATAAAGGCACCTCATTCGGTGCCTTTCGTTACAATTTTAAGTCAAACTAACGCTGAGTGGTAAAGCTGCAAATAAGATTCTGCGGCCTTTTGCCAACAAAAGTCTTGTTGCATCGCGTGCAACTGTACTTTATTCACTTCAGGCTCGTTTTGAGCGTAGAGCAACAGTGCCCTTAGCATCGTTAACAACAATGCCTGCGGTGTCGGTTCGAAAAAAACAAACCCCGTTGCTTCAGATGGGTTTACATCATAATCGCTAACGCTGTCCTTTAAGCCACCAACACCGCGTACTATCGGTAATGTCCCATAAGCCATACTATAGATTTGGTTTAAGCCACATGGTTCAAACTCAGAAGGCATCAAGAAGAAATCAGAACCAGCTTCAACGATATGCGCAAGTTCATTGTCATACGCTTCTACAAAGGCAAATTTGCTAGAAAACCGCGCGGCAACCTCTCGTAACTGAGCGGCAAGAACAGGGTCTCCGGTCCCAACGACAACTAGCTGAACATCGTGCTTCAAAAAATCGGCCAAAGCAGGCAACAAGTAATGAACGCCTTTCTGCTGGGTCAACCGACAAACCATACCGAACATAGCTACATTTTTTTCGGGCAAATTTAGTCGTTGTTGTAATGCTTTTTTACAAGCTTTCTTCCCTTGCGACATACTTTGCTGGTCGGCGCAGTAATTAACCGGCAAGTAGGTATCAGTTTCCGGATTCCAAGCGCTGTAATCACAACCGTTCAAAATACCAACTAAGTCCTGCGCGCGTTGCTGAAACTCCCAAGCCATTCCATGACTGCCAAGCTCTGTTTTTAGTTCCTCTGCGTACGTAGGGCTAACCGCGTTTATCTTATCTGCATTCATTACACCAGCTTTAAGCATCGTAATATGCGTTGCACTCACCGCAGCATCGGGAACGTTTCTACAATGAAACTCTGGCAAACACTGCACGTCTTCATAACTAAATACGCCTTTAAAGACCGCATTGTGAATTGAAATGACGCTTTTAGTATGAGCAAAAAACGGATCATTGCCATACCTGTGCTTGAGCAAAAATGGAACAAGACCTGTGTGCCAATCGTTCGCGTGTATGATATTAGGTTGAAAGGCGAGCTTGGGTAACATATCGAGACATGCTGCACTAAAAAACGCAAAGCGCTCGCCGTTATCAGTATACGCTTGGTTGTTCTCCGCATACATTGATGGTCGATTGAAATACGGCGGACAATCAATCAGGTAAACAGGATTTTGACCTAACATGAGCCGCAAAACTCGATACTCCGTATGCGGCCATGATGTTAATTCTGTTTCTAATACAACTTCTGCGTCTGCGAGTTTATCAATACTGCTGTACGCAGGGATGGTAATTCTTACGTCTTGCTGTAGGTTTTGAAGGGCTTCCGGTAGTGCCTTGGCAACATCTGCCAAGCCACCACTTTTAATGAGGCCTTCAACCTCAGAAGCTACAAACAGAATAGATAAGTTGTTAGTAGCCAACTCGAGCTCCTTTCGGAATAACAACAATGCCCTC
>NZ_JAWOTC010000058.1:0-27746 GCF_033338675.1 Vibrio sp. Vb1574 | reverse complement strand
TGAAGGGCGAGTTAAAAACTGGTCAACCTTTACGTCAAGATGCGTTAGCAAAAGAGTTTAATGTTAGCCGAATTCCTGTGCGTGAAGCGTTAGTTCAATTGGAAGCACAAGGACTCGTTAGCTTTGAACCTCACAAAGGTGCGACGGTCACTGAGCTATCTCCAGAGAAAATCAATGAGCTATTTGAACTGCGCGCTGTCGTGGAATGCCACATTTTAGAGCGCGCGATTCAAAATATGACAGACGCTGACCTTGAACGCGCGCGCGAAGTTCGCGAACGTTTCGAGTCAGTAGTGAATAGTGGCGACGAAGTAGAAGAATGGAGCAACTACAACTACGAGTTCCACAAAGCCCTATATGCGCCAGCCAACATGCCTGAAACTATGGACGTCATTTACAACCTGAACACAAAGTGTGACCGATACATACGCATGCAGCTATTGTTTACTACAGGCATTAAAAAGGCAGAAGAAGAGCACTTAAGCTTGTTTGAAATGTGCCAAAATCGCGATATCGAAGGCGCCAAGTACCTACTGAAAAAGCACATTCTAGAAGCAGGCACAGCGATTCGAAACCTGCTGCTTGAAAGGCAAAATATCAGCCAGTAAACGGAATAACGAATAAGGTGATATTCAAGGATGAATGTTGGACCAAAGTTTTTACTTGCAGCGCTACGACAAAAGATTAAAGAAGAAGGGCTTTGCTACAATTCCTTGTCAGAGAAAAGTGGCATCCCTTTATCTAGTATTAAACGCCACCTACATAATCCAGCTTTAGGTTTGGATAAAGTACTTATTTATCTGAACTACCTGAATACCGATCTCATCGAACTCGCAACCTTAGCCAACGAGCTTCAGCACCAAAACGAGCAAATGCTAACAGATGAAGAGAGCGCCCTTTTCGTTGAGCATCCTTATTTACTTGATTTTATTTATATGCTGACTTCTCGTGATATTAAACCGCAAGAGATAGCCCAAACTTACGGACTTTCTGATACAAGCTTACGATTCTATTTGCGTATCGCGGAAATTCTAGGATATGTCGAAAACTTCGGAGACGGCTTGTTTTACCGTTCTGGTCGTCGATTTATTATGGAAGAAGGTACGGCATTAGACACCTTATTCAAAGAGCGATTTCAACAAGATTCGCTTTCTCATGATATCAACCCAGGCGTATGTATAGGTCGCATTAGGCTCACCGAAGAGCAGAAAGTGCAAATAGAGGACGAGCTTTGTAATAAATTAGCGAAACTTAACGCAGTTAACACTTCCAACAATGAAGGTGAACTAACAAATATATTAATGCGCTGCACTCCCGGTGCTCAGATATTTTTCGCTGATGATTTACCTAACATTGACGGAAGCTTATTAAAGCACGTCGCTCAACTCACTAAATTAAGTTAAAGCATCAGATAATTAAATCAAACACCCCCGAGATAACATCATATATCCCTACCAAACTATTGATTCAAAGCGTTTCCTGAATCTAATTCTGATTTTTTATTTAGCAAGCGTCGCTTAGTCAACTAAGAACTTGTCTTAATTTCACACTTATTAATTGTCTTGTTAGCTCTTTTGAAATAGACAGAAAACTTAAGTAATGACTAATTTAGCTTAAGTATAAAAGACAACTTTTTTACGTTATTTACCTCACACTATTTAACTATAAATTTGCAGACGAACAAATTAAATTAATACATTCACCTAGCTAATAAAAACAAAAGCAAAACACATAATTATAATTCTATTATTTATAAGGACATAGAAAAGTGAAATTTAAGTATTCTTTAGCAACGGCAGTCACTCTCGCATTATTACAAGGCTGTGGCGGTGGTGGCGGTGATAGCTCATCACCTACTCCGTCCACTAGCAGTGCAAACGGTCCAACGTGGAAAGTTCATGATTTTAGCCAACCGTCGAAAACGTTTATCAACCAATGTGAAACGCCCCGCGTCGGACTGGACCCATATGACAACTATGCCGCCTATCCAGATAAATTGGGCTCTGCATTACACGAAAAACTCTTTTTAAGAGCTTTTACTAACGAAACGTATCTATGGTATGACGAGGTTCCTGATAATAATCCAGCAAACTACAAAACTGTTACTGATTACTTCAATACGCTGGTCACCTCTGCTACTACCGCGACGGGTAAACCAAAAGATCGCTTCCATTTTACCGTCTCTTATGAAGATGATATGAAATCATCGCAATCCGGTTTAGTTGCTGGATTTGGTTTCAACTGGGCATTCCTACGTGGCGTACAACCTCGAGACGTTCGTATTTCCTACACTGAAGAAGCCTCGCCAGCTGATAGAAGCGGCATTGCTCGTGGTGATAAGCTTCTGAAAATCAATAATATTGATGTGGTTAACACCGGTAGTCAGTCCGACATTGATTTTATTAACAAAACGCTCTTTAACCCTGACATCAATCAAGATTACACCTTCACATTTGAGAGTGTCGACGGTCTAGTGAAAACCGTGACGCTTACCGCCTCTGATGTCATGACCTCTCCAGTTAAAAATGCCAAAGTGATTACACACAAAGGTATGCGGATCGGCTATCTGCAATACAACTCCTTTGAACCAAGCGCTCAAGCCCCGCTTATTGAGGCGTTCAGTACGCTCTCAGCAGAGAATGTTGACGAGATCGTCGTTGATTTACGTTACAACGGCGGTGGCTTAGTCCTTCAGTCCTCGCAAGTAGGCTACATGCTAAGCGGTGCTGGTCAGAACCGAGTCTTCAGTGAGTTGATTCACAATGACAAAGTGATGCGTACCATTAAAGATGGGGATAACATCTATCGCTTTACAAATCTAGCAATAGACTGGGCAGCACAGAAATATTCGGACCAAGTGCTTCCGACACTGAACAAAAAGCGCGTATATGTGCTGACTTCAGGAGGCACGGCTTCCTCAAGTGAACTGCTAATCAACGCTTTGCGCGGCATTGATGTGGAGGTTATCCAAATAGGCTCAACAACCACAGGTAAACCGTATGGGTTCTCACCAGAACAAAACTGCGGCACTATGTACTACACTATTCAGTTCAAGTCGGCGAACGAGAAAAAATTTGGCGACTTCGCTGATGGTTTTATTCCTACTCCAAAGAGCCAAATCAATACCGAGCTAGGCTTAAACAATAGAGTGGAAGGTTGCTGGGTCAATGACGACCTAACAAAACCATTAGGCGATCCGTCTGAAGGTATGCTTTCTGCGGCGCTAAACTACATGGAAACAGGAACCTGTCCGCCAGTATCCCCTTCAAGTTTCAACGCCATGCCGCGTAACATTTCATCTCCGGAGTTAAGCGATCTTCGCTCTCCGCTACGAACAGAGGCAATTCATGTTGAGATCAACTAACTTTTTACGAATGCTGATTCGGGTTGCGCTTTTCTTAGGCACTTCGATTTCTTTGATAGGATGCCAAGCTATGTCACAAGAACCCGTTGAAGCATTGAGTAAAAAGAACTCTCCGGAAACAGTCATAGAGATTCAAAACGCGATCGCAGAAATCCAAGGGACACCAGCACCTAGAATCGCAAATAACGTATTTGAATCTTCACCGCATTTGTTGATTGAAAAAGGACGAGTAAAAGGGAACAACAATCAACTGTTGGATGGCAGCTATACGGATCTTCCAGACCAATATACGTTGCAGATAAGAGGTGAAACCTGTGGCTTGTACTATGCCAAAACAGATACTTTTGTCTCTCTCAGTTCACTAGATTGTGAGCCCAACATTAAGTTTTAGATCTCCCAAAATAGAAGCCCGCTGATATCAGCGGGCTTCCTACTTTATTGTTCAGTGTGAAACGGTCAACGTTACTTTAGTTCAATCCATGCTTTGCGCTGTTGCTTATCCATGTATGACCAAGCTACAAAGCGGCTCACTTTCTGCCCTTGACTCATTTCAACCACACGAATGGCTTTCACACCCAATTTTTCAAGCTGCTTGCGCATCGGACGAACGTTGTCTTTTTTGGATATAAGGGTTGTAAACCACAAGACCTGCGCGGCAAAAGCTTGGCTTTCATTCGCCATTTTTCGGATAAACGCCGCTTCTCCACCTTCACACCACAATTCAGCGTTTTGACCGCCAAAATTCAACGCGGGCTTACTTGTCTTTACTTGTGCGGTTTGAGGTTTTAGCCCTTTCTTACGCTGGTTTGCTTTTAGATTATCGATTTTACGCTGGCTGCCCATAGCGGCATCTTCCGCCGAACGGTGGAATGGCGGATTACATGTCGTCACATCATAACGATCATTCGGTTGAATGATACCTCGATAAATATTGGCATCATTGTGTTGCTGTATTAGTGCAATTTTTCCCGTCAAAACACGATTGTGCTCTACGATCGTTTGAGCCGATTGGATGGATTTTGGATCGACATCGCTGCCCGTATAGTGCCAACCGTATTTTGTTACACCAACAATCGGATAAATACAGTTTGCTCCCACGCCAATGTCCAACGCTTTCACTTTTTGGTGCGTGTACTGACCTTTTACTTCACCATCAAGTAATTCTGCCACTCGGTGAATGTAATCAGCGCGGCCCGGAATCGGTGGGCAAAGGTAGGTGTCGGGAATGTCCCAGAACTCGATACCATAATACGCAGCAAGCAATGCTTTATTGAGCATTTTAACAGCGTTAGGATCAGAGAAGTTTATGGAGTCTTCCCCTTTCGGATTTTTGATAACGAATGGCTTTAACTGTGGTTCACTTTCCACGAGTTTTTTAAAATCGTAACGACCTCGATGAACATTACGCTCATGCAAACCATTCTTCGCTATTTTTATGAACTCGACTTCGCTCTTTCCTGCAGGCTGCGGAGATTTGCGCGCAACTTTGTCTTTAACACGCTTCGGCTTGGCTTTATTCGCGTCTGTATTCTGAGCCGCCTTTGAAGCCTTTGGCTTTGCTTGCTTCGCGTTGTGATTATTGTTCTTCATTCAAATTCGCTTTTAAATCGAGGTAAATCATAAACAAACGAGCATCAAATTCGAGTTGGTGATACTCAGGCTCCATGTAGCAACATAGCTGATAGAACGCCTTGTCGTGGTTTTTCTCACGAGTATGCGCCAACTCATGTACCACCAGCATTCTTAATAGTGGCTCGGGCGCATCCTTAAATACATTGGCAATGCGAATCTCGTTTTTCGACTTCAGCTTACCGCCATGGTTTCTACTGATAACACTGTGCAAACCAAGCGCATTGTTTACCGCATGAATTTTCTTATCGTAGACAACTTTACTGATTGGCGCGGCTTTCTTCATGTAGCAGTTTTTGATTGCCATGGCGTACTCATAGAGCGCCCTTTCGCTTTTGATTTGGTGCCTATCGGGATAACGCTTTTCGAACCAAGGAACAAACTTGCCATTCGTTATCAATGAGCTCACCTGCTCTACGATGTTTTGTGGGTAGCCTTGAATGTATCGAAGTGACGGATGCATAGAATTAACGTCTGTTATGACAAAATAAAGGCGCTCAATATACCTGAGATAAAGGACAGTTTCACCTTAGCTTTCGCCTTTCATTTATGGTGAAAGGCCGTTAAACTTCGCCTCCCAATGATAATGGAGAGAAACTCAATGAAACGTGTCGTCCTTTACGTCAAAGACAAATGCCCTCACTGCAAAGATGCTCAACGTTATCTGGATTCGAAAAATATTAACTATCGTTTGTGCAATGCTAAGATGCAACGCGGTCGCAAAGAACTTGATGCGCTTGGTGCTCGTTCAGTGCCAGTTTTAAAAATTGGTGATCGGGTAATGATTGGCTGGAACCCAAAGAACTTCGAGAAGATGTACAAAGGCGACTAGTGCTCGAACAATGAATCTGCGCTGCGTTTAAACGTAGCGCTTGATAAAGTCGATAAACGTTCGATCTGCTATTGATAAATACCCCTGCTTGCGCCAAGCAAGTGCCAGATCCAGCGTAACGGGTGGTTCAAACGGTAGGCCAACAACGCCCGACTCATGTTGAGTCACCAATTCCAGTAACGCGGTAATCGCAAACTCTTGTTTCACAATACTCAAAATCAAAGGCAGTAAGTTGGTCTCGAATGATGACTTCATGGTAAACCCATGCTCCTCACTCACCTGATCCAAAAATTCGCGGTGAAAATAGCCATGCTGAAACATAACCAAATCGTGTTCAAAAAACTCATCAAAAGTAAGAGAGTCTCGCTGGGCTAACTCATGCTCAGGTGAAACAACTGCGACCATTTGGCTAGTAAATAAATGATCAGTTTCTAGGTCATCAGGCACGTTATCACAACTGATCACACCGATATCGAGTTGACCATTAAGCAGCATACGACGAATCGATTGAGTCCCAGCTTCGACCAAGGTCAATTTTAATTCCGGGAACTGGCTTTTAAACGCCATCACAATTCGTGGAAAGAAATAACTGCCCATCATTGATGGCGTCCCGAGTCGTACTTCGCCTTTCGCTAAACCTTTCAACTCATCAATCGCGAGCTGCGCGTCGTGCAACTGTTGAATCACCCGCTTGGCATGTATAAGTAGCGTTTCGCCCTCTTTCGTTAAGCTGATTTTTTTATCATCACGGCGAAATAGGGTAACGCCCAAAGACTGCTCAAACTTTTTGATAGAAATGCTTAATGCGGGCTGGGCAATATGCAGGGCTTTCGCCGCATGGGTAATGTTTCCGTGTTCAGCGACCGCCAGAAAATGTTTAAGTTGTTTCGATTCCATTAGATCAAAAATATATGGTGTCCATATTTTTAATATATTTTTTTAATTTATAACGAACTGATAGATTGATCACAGTCTCTCCATTTGCTCACATTAGGCAGGATTCATGGTCAGTTTTGGCACACCGGAATACAAACGCATTACGCTCTCGCTAGCGCTTGGTTCCTTCTTGGTTTTTTCAAATTTATACCTACTACAGCCAATGCTGCCCACTTTTGCTCAAATTTTCACGATCTCAGAAACGCAAGTGAACTGGTTATTTGCGGCCTCAACACTCGCTCTCTCTTTTAGCCTCGTTCCAATGGCTGTGTTGTCAGAATCAGTGGGAAGAAAGCCAGTCATGATGGCTGGTCTGTTTTCGATTCCTACCCTTTCCGCTTTGATGCTATTTGGTGACTCATTTCTGTTTTTGGTGGTATGTCGAGCACTGATCGGTGTCGCGCTCGCAGCTTTTGCTGCAGTCGCCGTGGCTTACATGGCAGAAGAGCTCGACAAGCACGCTTTCTCGATGGCAATTGGAACGTACATTGCGGCTAACTCATTAGGCGGTATTGCAGGACGTATTAGCGGCGGCTTATTGGCGGACAATTTCAATGTTGATGTCGCCATTGAAGTTATGATGGTGTTCACTCTTCTTGGTGTCATTGGCGTTCACTATTTATTGCCAACACAGCGCAACTTCACCCCGTCATCAAGCAGCTTGCGCCATCAAAATCGTGCGCTTATTGGTCATTTTAAAAACCAACGCGTATGGTTCGCGATGCTGATAGGAGGACTCAACTTTGCTTTGTTCGTCAACCTTTACTCCGTAATGGGGTTCCGTCTGGTGAGTGAACCTCACAATGTGCCCGTCGGGTTGGCCTCACTGATCTTTATTTGTTACTTGGGAGGAACTTTCTCCTCTCGTTGCGCAGGCCACTGGAGTAAACGTTATTCATCAATCCTCGGCATGTTCTTGGGCGCGATAGTGAGCATGACGGGGATGTGGATTGCGGCGGTTGAAAGCTTGACTGCAATGCTATTTGGGTTGTTGCTGATAAGTTTTGGTGCCTTCTTTACTCATACCCTCGCCTACGGTTGGGTCGGTCAGAATGCCACTCGCGCCAAAGCCACCGCGACAGCGCTCTACTTAGTACACTACTATGTAGGCGGTAGTTTGGGAGGATTCTTACTTCTTTATTGTTGGCAACATAGTGGTTGGTCGAGTGTTCTTATGGGGGGAAGCGCAGTCTACCTAGCAATGTTTGCTGCAATTGCGTATTTGAAACACATTGCCGAAAGAAAGCACACTGACCAAACACCTGACGCGGCGAGTTTAAAGAGTAGCTAAGGTACGCTCATTTACGTAATACCTCTCTGGTTACTTGGATAACCAACTCTGTTATGCTTGCGCTACTTTAATAAAACCAGAAAGTCGTATGTCAACGCGTTCAACACAAAACACAGATATCGAAGCGATCACTCAACAGGTCGATCAATGGCTCAACGATGTGGTAATCGGACTCAACCTTTGTCCGTTTGCTGCCAAGCCGCAACGTAATAAACAAATCAAAATCTTTGTTAGTGAGGCGACTCAAGAAGAAGCGCTTCTTGAAGATATTTTATTGCAACTGATTGAGCTGAGTAACACAGAGCCCGAACAACTTGAGACCACGTTGGTTGTGGTTCCCAACATGCTACAAGATTTCTGGGACTACAACTTTTGCATAGATTGGGTTGAAGGATTAATTAAGCAGCAAAACTGGGAAGGTGTTTTCCAAGTAGCGACTTTCCATCCGGATTACTGTTTTGGCGGCGCAAGGCCTGAAGACGACGAAAACCTGACCAATCGTTCTCCTTACCCGATCTTCCATTTGATTCGCGAAGAGAGTATGGAAAAGGTACTAAAACACTATCCTGATCCTGAATCAATTCCCGATACGAACATCGCTCGTGTTTCCGCCCTTTCAGAGGAAGAACGTAAAAAGCTGTTCCCTTACCTATTTCGTTAAGCACCACTATTCCCCAAAGGCAGATTTATCACCAGTTAGATGCAATGCCCTTGGGGTTCAAAGTGCGGTTTGGTATCATTGCCGCTTCAATCGATTCAATGGAAATTAGAATGCAACTGTCAAAGCTAACCCAAGAGATTTTTGATCACTTATACCGTGATATCACCGAGTTCCGTAGTACGTTCGACTTACCAGTCGCAGACGCTGCAAGCCTTGATACGCAAGCAGACACACTACACACCTCTTTGGCGATCGAAGAGCTAACAGAGCTAGCAGAAGCAGATTGTAAAACTGAGCAAGCAGATGCCATCGTAGACAGCGTGTATGTATTAATGGGCCGTCTCGTTCATCTTGGCCACAGCAAAGTAGAAGACAACCTGGCGATCAGCTACTTAATTGATCTTCTATTAAACGTTGCGGTAAACCGTGGTATCGAGTTTATTCCTTGCTGGGATGAAGTACATTCAAGCAACATGAGCAAAGTATGCCGTAACGAGCAAGAGTACTCAGAAACAGAAGCATTCTACGCAGAACAAGGCATCAAGTTGATGGCGGTGCAGAAAGGTGAATACATCATCGCGAAATGCGCCGAAGATTTCGTATCGGAAGGTAAAACCATTCGTAAAGGCAAAGTACTCAAATCTGTTTACTACCGCCCAGCAGATCTAAAACCGCTAACTCAGTAAGCGTTGAGTTTGGCTTTCTCGATTAAAAAAACGACCTCAAGTAGGTCGTTTTTTTATTGTCCCTAAATACTAATCAAAGATTAAATAAGGTTGCTCATCTACGATGACCTTTTTGACTTGAGTATTGAACACTTCCCCGAGAGCTTCTTCCGTTAGCACAGTATCGGCACTTCCTGATGAGTGCAGCACACCGTTGTTAAGCAGCAATACTTTATCTGCGTGCTTTAATGTGCGATTGAGATCGTGATTAGCAACCAATACTCCAATTCCCTGCGCCGCCATAGCGTTAATCAATTGATAGAGCAGACCCTCTTGCGCAATATCTAACGGTGCTGCTGGCTCATCCAAAATTAAAAACTGCGAAAAAGGATTAATGGTACGCCACACCTGCAAACATACACCTGCTAATCGGACACGCTGCCACTCACCACCGGATAATGTTTGAATACTGCGATGAAGCTTATCTTGCAGTTGTACCAGCTCCACCACCATATTGACGGCATCACGCACTTTGATATCCGCAATCTCAGCACCACTTGGCAGAGATAAAGCGAGATACTGAAACACATCAACATTAAACGCTGGGCGCGATTGCTGACACAAATAACCTCGAACATGAGCTTGCTCTGACAACGGTAAAGTAAGCAAGTTTTTGTTGCCAACGTACACTTCACCACTCATACCGTCTCGGTGACTTAACGTACCAGAAATCGCAGCCAATAAAGTACTCTTACCGGAACCATTAGGCCCAACGATATGTACGATTTCGCCAGCTTTGCATTCAAAAGAAAGAGGCAATAATCGACTACCAACCGACATATGTTTAACGTGCATCATGACTCTTCACCAGCATCCAGATGAAAATAGGTGCGCCAATCGATGTTGTCATGACACCTAAAGGTAACTCTGCGGAGTCCAATAACAGTCTTGCGCCGATGTCAGCAAATACAAGCAACGCAGCACCAGATATTGCAGAAAGTGGCAATAAATAACGGTTTTCCGTACCAAAAGCCAAACGCAACAAGTGCGGCACCACCAAACCAACAAAACTGATGATGCCACCCAAAGCGACTGAACTACCCACCAAAACAGAAATGGCGAGGATCAATTTCCAACGCATTTGATGCACATCGACACCCAATTGGGTCGCATGAATCTCACCCAGCATCAATTTATCAAGCGACTTGCCTTTACAACATAACCAGGTAAGCACCGGTAACATCACCAAAGTAACGGTATGTTGATACCAACTTGCACCGCCAATACTGCCCATTAACCAATACATCAGTTGGCGTAAACTGAGATCATCACTAAAGTAAAATGCCCAGGTCACAATCGCGCTCGATAAAATACCCAATGCGACCCCAACCAAAAGCAATCGAGCCGTCGTCAGGTGCATTGCCCTTGCTATCGCCACCAAAACAAACGTGAATACCATCGAGCCTGCAATCGCTGCCAACATAAAAACAATCGGGGTAGGAAGAACAGGTAACGCGAACATGATTAAGACCATTGCTAAGCTTGCGCCACCAGAGATACCAAGCACGCCAGGTTCAGCCAACACGTTCCCAAGCAACACTTGTAACGTCGCGCCAGATACCGCTAACGCAGCACCAATAATTGCCGCAGACACTAACCTCGGTAAACGCAAGTCCACCAATAACTTCTGTTCAAATGCAGATAAGGATTGAAAAGGAGAAAGGAAAATTTCTCCGACCATCAAGTGAATGGCAGAGAGTACAGCGAGCACGATCGACATAACCATCAGGTTACGTTGCCAGCGTCGTTCCTTGTTCAGGATAAGTTGTTGAAAATCCATAGCGGCCGATAAAAACAAACGAGGCTTAACCTTACAGTTAAGCCTCGGTAAATTGCAATTAACTTCTCAAAGCAATGTTGGATTAATCGTAAACCAACTCACCCTCTTCAAAACGGGTTTTCACTTCACAAACCATCAGAGCTGCACGTTGACCTATTGCGACGTGGCGGTTCGGGAAGACAATCGCTTCGTTTTCATTCTTCGCCATTAATGGTTTGTCGCCATCATGACCAAACACTTCGCCGTGAACAAATGAGGTGAAGTTTTCAACATTGTCGTCGAACATAAAGTCAAAGTCTTCGTTCAAACGAACGATTGTGCGACTTACGCGATACTTAATGCATGGTTTTGGTAAGTGTTCTGGCTTCGTTTCCGCAATCAAATTACGTAAAGACAAATCAAACGCGGTCAGTTTATCGAGGTCATTTTCACCGATACGAGCCACACGGCCAAGCTCCATTGTGAGAGCCTGCGCACCAAAATTCTCGGCACTGTACCAGCTAAACGTGCTCGATGGTGAGTTTGACAGGAGCACTGCTTCAATGTGTGCACTGTCCAAGAAATCGATCAATGCCTTGCTGCGCACAGGATGACGAGTCTTAGGACTTACTGCAAACGTATAGTGCTTCGAGCCTCTAATCGCGCAGTGTAAATCAAGGTGCCAGCGTGTTGTCGGGTCGGTATCCTGATAAAAATCTCGAACAAGCAGCTTAAGCGTATCGGCGATAACAAGCTCTTTTGTCTGTTTGTGTTCTTTTTCGTCAAACAGACGGTTGAGATTTTCTTCGAGGAATCGCGTGTGCGCCAGAGTGGATTCTGGGTGAGCGATAATGAACAGACAACGGGTATCGACCGTCTGGAACCCAGATTCTATGTCTTGAATAATGGAATCCACCAGCTCCATCGGTGCGGTTTCATCTCCGTGAACCCCACAAGAGATGATGATGTTCTTCGTATCCTGAGTATAATTCGCAGGGATTACTTCTAATACACCACGCTGATAGAGTTTAAGTTTTACACCGTTAGAAAGCACCTGCTCCGCTGGTGCAACATCAATATGAACATCTAACGTGTCAGTTAAAAACGATTGGCGAAAGAGAGACTTCGTCATGCGTTACTCCTTAATAGCACGGCGGATATGTTAATAAATTGTACAAAGGATTTTTGTTGCTGCGATCTCACTTATGAGTAGAAATCACTATTTCCCTCGAAAATCCGATGCCTTTTCGCGCCAGGCACTCAAATCAAGCATTGAGGCGTTTAATTTTCAAACAATTACAAAGTGTTAGGGCTGTGAACTTTACCACAGCCCTGATTAAGATCATTATGATTTGATCAAATTTTTGTAGCTATAAAGCAGATTATGCATCAACACTGCGAAAAACTTAGCCGCGCTGTGCGAGCAAACGCTCAAACTCATCGACTTTTTCACGCACTAGCTCAACACTCTGCTGCCAAAACGTTGGCTGGGTTAAATCCATCGACAGATGCTTTTCGACGACATCTTCCGCCATCATGCAGCCTGTATCGCGCAGCAAATTGATGTAATCGGTGTAAAACGCTTCGCCTTTGGTTTCTCGCTGTGCATAGATACCCTTGCTAAACAAGAAACCAAATAGGTATGGGTAGTTATAAAAGCTCACGCTATCAATAGAAAAGTGCAGCTTGCTTGCCCAGAAGTACGGATCCGGTTCGCTCATTACGTCGCCATACCATTCTTTCCAAGTTTCTGACATCAACTCACAGAATTCATCTGCGGTTAACTCTCCATCCTGGCGGCGTTCATAAAACGATTTTTCAAACTCGTAGCGAACCGGAATGTTGATCATTAAAGCTAGCGCAGATGACAACTCTTCCCACAACATCTCGAGCTTTTCATCAACGCTCTCCGCTTTCGAAATCAAATGATCACGAACGATGTTTTCTGCAAAGATAGAGGCGGTTTCTGCTAACGTCATTGGGTAGTAAGTTTGGCAAAGTGGCAAATCACGAATAACCCAGTTATGGAACGCATGGCCAAGTTCATGTGCCAGAGTCATAAGGTCTGAACGGCTGCCACTCCAAGTCATAAACACAAGTGGTGTTCGCGTTGCTGGCAGTTTGGTGCAGTATGCGCCAAGACGCTTGTTAGCATTTGGCGCGGCATCAATCCAACCATTTTGTACCATCAAACGGACAAACTCCGACATCTCAGGGTTTACTGTTTCAAATGCTTCACAAATAACATCAATCGCTTCATCAAAGTCGTAAACCTTCGCTTCACCGCTCAAAGCAGGCATAGCCGCCAGATGATTCCAAGGTTTCATCTCATCCAGACCATGTACTTGCGCCATCAATAAACCCGCTTTCTGACCAATAGCTCGACTGTCTTTGGCTACGGTCATCATCGCATTTAAAGTTTCAGCTTGGATTCGGCTACCATGCAAACTCGGCTCTAGGAAGTGAACTTCACGCTTCGTAGAACGCTTTTTGTTTTCAGTTAAGCGCCATCCTGCTAACGCATTCAAAATCGCAGCGAATGATTCTTGGTGCGTTTGCATTGCATCTTGTACGCCTCGCCACGCGGCTTCTTGACGCTCGAATTCAGAACCATAAAGAATGCTTGCCGCTTGAGAAAACCCAAGCTCTTCACTATTACCATCTGTGTACTCAAGCTTCACTTTCAATGAGCCAGTCAGGTTATCGTATAGGTTACCCCAAGCCGATTTGCCATCCACACTCATCGCAGCCAGTAACTGTTCTTCTGCGTTGCTAAGACGAGTATCCGCCAACTTTCTAGAATTCAAGATAGAAAAAGCTTGCCCACTGATATCAGGATTCTCATGGTCTAACACGCGCAAGATAAACTCTTCGTCGGCATGCGTTAGTGTCAAATCAAAGGGACTGAACGCTTGGGAAAGCTCCGAAAAGATGCGGGTCATTTTACCAAGTAACGATTTCGCTTCGGCGTTTGTTGCATCAACAGAAGCATAACAACTCGCAAAATTTGCAACTGTACCCGCTAAACGACTCGCGGCTTCATTGGTCAAAATCGCATTTTGCATGATCTCTACGTTGCCACAATCTGCTGATTGTTTATTCAAAAGATCAATACATTGTTCCACAAGAGCAATATCGTCTTGAATTCGTGGGTCAGAAAGGTCGTTATAAACGATGGACAAATCCCAACTCGGCGTTGTCATTTCTATATTTCCTTTTTATGTAACTGAGTCAATTTTCGCTTCCTGCACCTAGCAGATGGGCTTCCACTGACATCTTCCGTGACTATGCCCGTAAGCAATATCGTTCTGGGCATTTTAATATTTATAAATTAACGAGTTAAAAGAGGTACGCCAATCGAACGCACCGAGGCGTAAATTTGCTCATCTATGGTAATTGTTACATGCGTGACAGAAGCGTTTCCTATCGACAACGTCGAATACCACTTTGGGTTACGCCAATCTAACTCCAATACATGAGCAAGAATCATACGAATGACGCCACCATGCGTGACGATAAGTAGATTGTCATTGATATCGTTGATGATTTGAGACCAAACGCGACATATGCGCTCAGAAAATGTGCTTAAGCTCTCAGCATTCGGCAACGTATGTTGTGCTGGCGATTGCCAAAAAGCATCTAGCTTTTTCCACTGCTCAGTGAGCAGATCAAAAGGCATACCATCAAAATCACCAAATGCCATCTCTTGTAAAGATTCATCCGTCATTACTGGTAATAATTGCTGTTCAGCAATGATGTTTGCCAGTTCTTGACAGCGTGAAAGTGGAGAAGAAATTATTCCACCCACACCTCGTCCACTCTCAGCCCAAGCCCGAGCAATACTCTCTTGATCAGCAGGCGTAACTTTTACATCTGTTTGGCCATGGAGTCCTGGTGGAGCGTCTACTTTTCCATGACGCACAAGATAGATATTGAGTGTTTTCATTTTGTTTCATCCTACTCTTTAAGAACCAACGGCAAACCAGCAGCAACAAAGGTAACGCGATGGCAAACACTGGCTAGTTTTTGATTCATCCGTCCTGCATTATCCACAAAATAACGACTAACCGCCCCCAAAGGCACAATGCCCATTCCAACCTCATTAGAGACGAATATTAACGTCGCATCTGAGCCACGTACCATCTTTATAAGCTTTTCAATTTCTGCTTCTAGCTTCTCATGGGAACATTCATCACCTAACTCAAATATCCAATTGTTGAGCCACAAGGTTAAACAGTCGACCAATACAACATCGGTGGTAGCGAAATTTGTCAGTAACTCAGATAAATGAAGGGGGCATTCATGCTCTTGCCACTCGCCCCCGCGTTGCTTTTGATGATGCGCTATTCGCTCTCGCATTTCTTGGTCAAATGGCAGCGCGGTTGCAACATAGTGTAATGATCGATGAGAAGCGACCGATAATTGCTTAGCTGTTTTTTCTGCCAAATGCGACTTCCCAGAGCGCGCGCCACCGAGTATCAATTGCTTCATGAGGAGTGATACAACCCAATCATAGTGAGATAAATAAGCAGTTCCGACAACTGTTGCGCTGCGCCAAGGCAATCCCCCGTAAAGCCGCCAATTCTCTTGGTTAACCAACGTTTGAACATCAAACGAAATACCACGAGAACAAGCGATATCAAGATCGCATCCGCGAAACCAAGCACAAGCAATGTTACGCCACCAGTAAACAACAAAATGGAGACTTCTAGAGAAGACTGGCGACTTGCTAGCGGTTTACTTTTCGACGTATCACTGTCACTGACATAAGGCATGTCATAAATAAGCGTCGCTGCTAGTGCTCGGCTTGCGGTGTAAGCGACGACAATGACCAACCAAAAGTGCGGCAAGTTAGCCAGTTCACTCCAAAAAACATACTTAGCCAATAACGCCATAATGAGAGTGGCGGCACCATAAGTGCCAATACGACTGTCTTTCATAATAGAGAGGCGTCGCTCTACGGTCATGCCACCGCCAATGCCATCCGCCATATCGGTCAAGCCGTCTTCGTGAAAAGCCCCAGTTAACAATAAGCTAAACACCATCGTTAATACTATGGCAACCGACTCTGGGAAAAAAATTGAGGTGAGCGAGAATACCAAAGCGCAAAGTGCTCCAAGCACGAGACCAACTAACGCGAAGTAACGGCCTGCCTGATTCATGCGTTCTTCACTGTAAGGCAACGCTTGGGGCACGGGTAAGCGGCTAAAAAAACTGGTAGCTAATAGAAATAACTCCCACTGGTATCTTAACGATGACGGCGTGACTTTCTCAGAATTATCAGGGACTGACACTATACTGTAACTCCTGCACTCTCGAAGCTCGCCATTTTGTTGTAAAACTGAGCGGCAGCTTTTAACAAGGGTAAGGCAAGAGCGGCTCCTGTTCCCTCCCCTAGCCGTAAACCAAGGTCGAGCAGAGGTTCTGCTTTAAGATGTTCCAATACAAATTTATGTCCATTTTCTTCAGAGCGATGGGCAAACAACATGTATTCACGCGTTTCTTCATCTTGCAACGTCGCAATATAAGCCGCTACCGATACGATAAACCCATCCACTAAAACTGGAGTTTTAAGCCGCTTGGCTTCTAAAAAAGCGCCCACCATTTGTACGATTTCAAAACCTCCAACCTGTGCAAGAATCGCTTTGGTATCAAGACCTCGACATCGGTTTACCCCCTGTGCTACCAGTTTATATTTGCTGCTCAACTGCTGTTGATTGATTCCAGTGCCAACGCCAACACAATAATCAATATCTAATGAGCTCAGTGCCGATAACAGTGCTGAGGCCGAACTGGTATTACCGATGCCCATCTCACCGACCATCAAGAGGTTTGAACCATGCAAAATGGTTTGCTCAGCAATCTTCGCACCATATTCTAAACCTAACGCCACTTGTTCTGGGGACATCGCTGATTGTTTAGAAAAATTAGCCGTACCGTTACCCAACCGTTGTTCAACCAAGTTGGGATGGGATTTAAATTCTGGAACCAGCACATCAATAGGAGCCAACATGCCGCAATCTATTACTTTGAGTTGAATGCCATTAATATCGCAAAAACAGTTGATGGCTGCGCCGCCAGCGAGAAAGTTAGCCACCATTTGCTGAGTGACTTCGCTTGGCGCAATGCTCACACCCTCCTCTGCAACGCCGTGATCTCCAGCAAATACCAGCATGCTTGGTTTGCAGATAGCGATGGAATCAACTGGCTGAGGTTTATTCTGACTTTGAATAAGAGCTAACTGCAGTGCCACCTTTTCCAATAAGCCTAAAGAACCGACGGGTTTGGTTTTGTTATCTATGCGTGCTTGTATCTCCGCAGCAAAAGAGTCATCCATTTTTTACGTTCCTTTGATGTTGTCTGGGTGAGAGGTGTTCTGTTGTTCAAGAGGTCTTGTTCAGCGACAGTTTTTGCGCGCCCACTATTGTATACACTTGCATCCAATTGGGGCAGCGCTAATCAAGTTTATCTCAGGATAGTCTGCCGAGTTCGCAGAGCGTCTCACCTTTCTTGCACGAGATTATAAGTAACTCGTTGAAATCCGCTACAATAGCTTAGACTATGTTCCCATATAGGAGAAAAGATATGGATAACAACACCTGCGCAATCATCGCCGGTGCAACTGGCTTAGTAGGCTCAAAAGTCATTGCAAACCTCATAAATCAATCAGGTGTTGGAACCCTATATTATCTTTCTCGCCGCCCACTCGATGGCGTCCTAGATGTGGAAAACAAGCTTATTCCTCTCATTGATGCAGACCTTTCTATCCACCAATGGGATGAGAACCAACCAACACCAACCATCGGCTTTATCTGTTTAGGCACGACCCTTAAGCAAGCAGGCAGTAAGGATAATTTGCGTAGAGTAGATGTTGATCTGGTGTGCAAAGTCGCGCAACAAATGAAAACAATCGGAGTCAAACGCCTTGCGGTTGTTTCTAGCCTCGGTGCAAATAGTAAATCGCCATCCCATTACTTAGCTTGTAAAGGACAAATGGAACAACGAATCGAAGCTATGGATTTTGAGGAAATCGTATTTGTTCGCCCAGGCCCGCTTGTTGGTCAACGTCAAAACCCAAGAATGGACGAGAAGTTAGTACAAACTCTGTTTAAGGTAATTCGCCCACTTATGCTTGGCAAACTGTCCAACTTTTTACCTATTCGAGCAGAAGATGTCGCCAAAGCGATGATTTATCAACTTTTCAGTTATCAAGAAGACTCGGTGGTTTACTTACAAAGGAAAGAAATGCGTGACTTACTGTATCACTACGAATAACCATTTTGTACAATTAACGTGCTAATTCACACTCTCACGCGACTTAGATCTCGTTTTTATATTCATTTTAGATCTAGCTAATACCCGTTTGTCATTTTTAAAGTTATATCACGAGCGTTATCTTACGGTCCATAAATAAATCCGTATAAAACCCCGTATAAAAAACAACCGCCACTTCGGCTGGTTGATAAGGTCAAATTATGAATTTTGCAGTGATAGCCTCTCTAGCCGTCTTTGTTGGAATATTGTTCTTTCTATTTAATCAGCAACAAAAGAAACACACTCTTTCACGTCTCGTTTTGATCGGTCTTGTTACCGGTTCTCTTTTTGGTCTTGCTTTGCAACTCATTCACGGTGAAGGCAACAGCGCAATTGCTCAAACACTTGAATGGGTAGGCATTGTAGGCAGTGGCTACGTTGGTCTACTGAAAATGGTCATCATGCCACTAGTATTGGTATCGATGATCTCTGCAGTTGTTAAGTTGGAGAAAGGTGGATCTTTAGGTAAAATTTCTGGCCTGACCATCTCTGTTCTTCTAGTAACGACTGCAATTGCTGCACTTATCGGTATTTTGGTGACAACGACATTTGGCCTGTCAGCAGAAGGTTTAACTGAAGGAGCTCGTGAAACCGCTCGTATCGCCGTTTTAGAAAGCCGTGCCGGTACAGTAAGTGACTTAACTATTCCTCAAATGCTAGTTAGCTTCATTCCAACCAACCCATTTGCTGATCTAACAGGTGCTCGCTCGACATCAATTATCGCTGTTGTGATTTTCGGCGTGTTAACTGGTATCGCCGCTCGTAAAGTGATGATGGAAAAAGCAGAGTTGGAATCACCGATTCGTACTTTCGTAGAAGCTGCTCAATCTATCGTTATGCGACTAGTGAAGATGATCATGGCCCTAACGCCATACGGCATCGCAGCACTGATGGCAAAAGTGGTAGCGACATCAAGCGCAGGCGACATCCTAAACCTACTTGGCTTTATTGTGGCGTCTTATGTTGCTATCGCACTGATGTTTGTTGTTCATGGCGTATTAGTCTCTTTTGTCGGCGTTAGCCCTGCGGAATACTTTAAGAAAATCTGGCCTGTACTGACCTTCGCGTTTACATCTCGTAGCTCAGCAGCAACAATTCCACTAAACGTAGAAGCGCAAATCACGAAGCTTAACGTACCACCAGCGATTGCAAACCTATCAGCATCGTTTGGTGCCACTATCGGCCAAAACGGCTGTGCGGGTATCTATCCTGCAATGCTTGCAGTGATGGTAGCTCCGACAATGGGCATCAACCCACTTGATCTACACTTTATCCTGTCATTGATTGCGATTATCACCATCAGCTCATTTGGTATTGCAGGTGTCGGCGGCGGTGCGACGTTTGCAGCCTTGATTGTTCTTCCTGCAATGGGCTTACCTGTGACCATCGCGGCACTGCTTATCTCTATTGAACCACTGATTGACATGG
Organism: Vibrio sp. Vb1574; assembly: GCF_033338675.1. Classification (NCBI taxonomy): domain Bacteria; kingdom Pseudomonadati; phylum Pseudomonadota; class Gammaproteobacteria; order Vibrionales; family Vibrionaceae; genus Vibrio; species Vibrio sp. Vb1574. The sequence goes on along the minus strand of NZ_JAWOTC010000058.1, from coordinate 7,807 downwards.
CACGTACCGCACTAAACGTTTCAGGCTCAATGACTGCGGGTACAATTGCTAGCCGAGTGCTGAAGTCACCAGAAAGTGAAGCAACATTGGAAGAAACACGAGCATAGAACTCAAATTCCTTCCAAAGCGATAAAACATAAAATATCAAGCCGATGGTTCGCCATCGGCTTTTTTCATTTTCAAAAATTCAACTTGCATCTTTCGTTGCTAGTCAAGGCGTTGAATGGTCTAATACTGTCATCGGTTTTGTAAACGGTAAGCAGAATGCACCAAGATAATCAGCCCACTTTTTTCTTCTTTGATTATGAGACATGGGGAACCAACCCCGCGAAAGATCGCCCAAGCCAGTTCGCTGGTGTTCGTACAGATGAAAACTTTAATATCATCGGCGAGCCTTTAGTCATGTACTGCCAGCCACCTGCTGATTATCTTCCGTCTCCTGAAGCTGCACTTATTACTGGTATTACTCCGCAAAAAACGGTTCAAGAAGGCCTTTCTGAGCCAGAGTTTATCGCTAAGATTCACGCTGAACTCGCGAAACCAAATACTACCAGTTTAGGCTACAACAGCATTCGCTTTGATGACGAAGTGACCCGTTATACTTGTTATCGCAACTTTATCGATCCATACGCATGGAGTTGGCAAAACGGTAACTCACGTTGGGATTTACTCGATGTACTACGCGCGTGCCATGCCCTTCGCCCAGAAGGCGTAGAATGGCCAGAAAACGAAGATGGCTTCACTAGCTTTAAATTAGAACACTTGTCTGTGGCTAACGGCATAGAGCATAGTAACGCGCACGATGCCATGGCAGATGTGGTTGCGACTATCGAAATGGCAAAGAAAGTAAAAGCAGCGCAACCAAAATTGTTTGATTACTTTTTTTCTATGCGCCAAAAGCGCAAGCTCAATGATTTAGTCGACATCGTCAACATGACACCGTTGATGCACGTTTCAGGCATGCTAGGGCGCGAATGCCAGTACACTAGCTGGATTGTGCCTGTTGCTTGGCATCCAACCAATAATAACGCCGTTATCACCATCGATTTAGCGAAAGACCCTCAACCTATTCTTGAGCTATCCGAAGAAGAGCTGCACGAAAGACTCTACACTAAGCGCGAAGATCTTGGTGAATTGCTACCAGTGCCAGTTAAACTAGTTCATTTGAACAAATGCCCTATTCTCGCCCCTGCAAAAACGTTAACGGCTGAAGATGCGGAGTCTATTGGCATTGATCGCCAGCAATGTCTCGCTAATCTCGCTTTGTTGCGCCAACATCCTGAAATTAGAGAAAAGCTGATTAGCCTCTTTTCAGTCGAGCGTAAATTCGATAAAAGTGATGACGTCGATACACAGCTTTACGACGGGTTCTTTTCTCCGGCTGATCGCGCAGCTATGGATATCATTCGAGAAACCGACCCGAATAATCTTGCTGCATTAGACATTGAATTTGATGACAAGCGTATTAAACCTCTATTGTTCCGCTATCGTGCGCGTAACTTCCCAGGCACATTAGACGAGCAAGAACAAAGACGCTGGGCACTACACTGTCGAGAAGTGTTTGAAAGCCAAATTGAAGAGTACATGCTGAATTTAGAAAACTTAGTTCACGAACATGAAAGTGACGAAAAGAAGATTGCGATATTAAAATCCGTGTACCGTTATGTAGAGAGCTTAGCTTCCTAACTCCTCCTAATACAAGCGCACCTTATGGTGTGCTTGTTGTTTATATACTGTCAAAATGATTAAAGAACGATTCTTACAACTGATCCAACTGCTCATTTCAATCTTCCTCATCATGGGAGCACTTGGCATCGGAATTACCATTCAAAAGTTCACTGGCGTTTCCGTTCCAGGAAGTGTCATCGGTATGCTCGTACTGTTTTTCTCCATGACTCTTGGGCTTGTAAAAGTCGACTGGGTCAAACCGGGCGCCACGCTATTTATCCGCTATATGATCTTATTGTTCGTTCCTATTAGCGTGGGATTAATGCAACATTTCGATATGCTACTCGCTAATGCCCTCCCTATCATTGCTAGCGCAGTTGGAGGCTCACTCATTGTACTAGTCAGCCTCGCTTGGCTGCTGGACTACTTGTTAAAGGAGAAGCACTGATATGTGGTTAGTTGTTACCATTGCGGTTTTTCTTGTCGCGCGCCAAATTGCAATCAAAGTGAATAATCCTCTAGCAAATCCTTTGCTGATCAGTATTGCAGTGCTCATTCCTTTGCTTACTTACTTAAATGTACCGTTTGAAACGTATTATGCGGATAACGAAGGGATCAGTTTTTTACTTCAACCAGCCGTAGTTGCTCTGGCTTATCCACTATATGAACAACTACCACAAATTAAAGCAAACTGGCGAATCATCACTTTTGCTTGCACAGTAGGCAGTGTGATGTCGATGATGACAACCACCTTGATCGCAGTCGCTTTCAAAGCGGATATCAGTTTAATCGCGAGTCTAGTGGGTAAGTCCGTCACTACACCAATAGCGATGGAAATATCGAGTCACCTCGGTGGTGAAGCCGCCGTTGCAGCGATCTTGGTTCTGATTGTCGGTTTATTGGGCGCAATTTTGGCATACCCAATTTACAATTTGATTGGAATTAAACACCCGATTGCACGTGGTCTGACAATGGGTACAGTCTCTCATGCCTTAGGCACCGCTACTTGTGCAGAGAAACAGCCCATAGATGCCGCGTTCTCATCACTCGCATTGGTTTTATGTGGGATCATAACTTCTATTTTGGCTCCAAGCTTTTTTGCTTTGGCTGTCTGGCTATATCAATAGTTAAGCGCTCTCGGTCTGCCCTCCTTCCGGCAGGCCGTAGCCTTTCCGCTTCTTCCTTACCCTTTTCAAAACCCTATCTTATCTATCAACCTCACCCAGTAATATCGTGAAGGGACTTGATCGAGATATACATTCATAGCGTTAGCATTCTAGGTGCTACCACTCGCTCTAGATTACGTAGGTATAAAATAGCATAGCGGTAAAAGTCGCGTTAGTAACATACTCCTGCTCCTTGGTCATATGAATATATACTGATATGGTTAATTGTGAGACGGAGATAACGCTTCACACCTGTGCAATCGAATACATGTGTGAGCTCACTCTAATTATGTAACAGAATTATCAATTGCATTATTTATCGTGATCTAACGCACGGAACATTTCTATCTTTCACATAGAATAACTGTCCATGCAATAACAAGGATTCAACATGAAAAGTCGCATTGAACAGGCGCTAGCAGGCGCTCCAGAAGCACTTTCCAAACAACTTGCTCCTATCATCCAAGCTGATGATTTTGATGCTACGCTTTCAGTTCAACAATTTGAGCAGTTGCTTTCAGCTACCGGTCTATCAGACAAAGAGCTTCGTGTTGCGCTACTTCCTTTTGCCGCAGCGTACTCCTATGCTCCCCTTTCTGACTTTTATGTCGGCGCTATCGTTCGTGGTCTTTCAGGTCGCCTTTACTTCGGTGCCAACATGGAATTCTTTGGTGTACAGTTGGGTCAAACGGTTCACGCAGAGCAGTCTGCGATTAGCCATGCTTGGATGAAAGGCGAACGTGGTGTTAAGGATATCACTATCAACTTCAGCCCATGTGGTCACTGCCGCCAGTTCATGAATGAGTTATCTACCGCAAACGAGCTTAAAATCCAGCTCCCAGAACGCGAAGAAAAGTCACTTCATGAATACCTGCCTGAAGCCTTTGGACCAAACGATCTCGGTATCGAGTCCGGCTTAATGGCAGAAGTTAAACACCAGTTCTCATGTGATGATGAAGGCGCACTCATCCAAAGTGCAGTTGAAGCGATGAACATGAGCCACTCACCATACACCAACAACTTGAGTGGTTTAGCATTAGAGATGACTAGCGGCCGTGTATTCCAAGGCGCTTATGCAGAAAATGCAGCGTTCAATCCTAGCTTGCCGCCGTTACAAGTTGCGCTAATCCAAGTTTTACTTGCGGGTGAAACCTTTGACAGCATCAAAGCCGCTGCATTGGTAGAGAACTCAGAAGGTAAGATCAGTCATTTAGCCGATACGCAATCAACGTTGGAAGCGTTGAATCCAGATATTCCGCTTAGTTTTGTCAACGTATAAACGACAAATTCAACAAAAAGCTCTACAACATGTAGAGCTTTTTTATTACCTAAAAACCAAAAGCAAACGTTTGCTTTGTCATAAAACTTCAGTATGATCTCCTGCAATTTCTGTCTCATCACTCTATTTTGTAAGGGAACACTATGTTTGGCACTGCAACTAGCGCAAATGCTACCCGTGTATTACTTTTAGGCTCTGGCGAACTCGGTAAAGAAGTCGCCATTGAATGCCAGAGACTTGGTTTAGAAGTGATTGCTTGTGATCGCTATGCCAATGCTCCAGCGATGCAAGTCGCTCACCGTAGTTATGTTATCGACATGTTAGATGGGAACGCCTTAGAAGAAGTTATTACGAAGGAACAACCTACTTACGTCGTACCAGAAATTGAAGCCATCGCAACCGGCAAACTGGTAGAGCTTGAAGAGAAAGGACTGAATGTTGTTCCAACCGCTAAGGCAACCAGGCTAACAATGAATCGTGAAGGTATCCGACGTTTGGCAGCAGAAGAACTGGAATTGACGACTTCACCTTATCGTTTTGCAGATAACTTTGAAGACTTCAAAGCCGCGGTTGAGCATGTGGGTATTCCGTGCGTGGTGAAGCCTGTGATGAGCTCTTCAGGTAAAGGGCAAAGTGTTATCAAGACCGAAGACGACGTTACAAAAGCATGGGATTACGCTCAGGAAGGCGGACGTACGGGTGCAGGTCGCGTTATCGTGGAAGGTTTTATCGACTTCGATTACGAAATCACTTTATTGACCATCAGAGCCGTTGACGGTGTGCATTTCTGTGCTCCAATTGGTCATCGTCAGGAAGATGGCGACTACCGCGAATCATGGCAACCGCAAGCTATGTCAGAAAACGCAGTAAAAGCAGCTGAATACACGGCTGAGAAAGTGGTAAACGCGCTCGGTGGCTACGGCATCTTTGGTGTAGAGCTGTTTGTCAAAGGCGATAAAGTCATTTTCAATGAGGTCTCTCCTCGCCCTCACGATACGGGTATGGTTACAATGATTTCGCAGGAAATGTCTGAGTTTGCTCTCCACGTGCGCGCGTTTACCGGAATGCCAATTAATAATATTGTGCAACATGGCCCATCTGCGTCTGCTGTTATTCTTGGACAAGGGACTTCCACAAACATTCGCTTTGAAAACCTAAGCAAAGCTTTAGCTCAACCTCAAACACAAGTTCGTCTATTCGGTAAGCCAGAAATCGATGGTCGCCGCCGTTTAGGTGTTGTCCTTACGCGACGAAAAACCACCGAAGAAGCCGTTCAAGATGCTGTTGAAAGTGCTTCAAAAGTGAATATCATTTATTAAATACGAACCACTCATACAAAAATAGCGCAGCTCAAATTGCTGCGCTATTTCGTGTTCCAAACCGAAGAGAGCCTATTCACTCTCGATTAAGTACACTTCTTCAGAGAAGCGACTTAAGCCTTTTTTCGCAATTTTAGGATGATTCTCGTCAGCTTCATCTACGTTCAAACAAGTAACTTTGTAACCTGAAAATAACTGCTCAATCTCTTCGACCGGCACGCTAAATGGAGGCCCCGCCATCTCTTCTTGAGGATAGTTGAGTGTAACAAGCAAAATACGACCGCCTGGGTTCAAAAGTTGCTTGAGACGCTCTACATACTCCTCTCGCATATCTTGCGGTAAAGCAACCAACGCGGCGCGATCATAAATGATATCGGCTTGAGATACTGGTGCAGTGAAAAAGTCCCCAGTATAAATAGAGAGCTCATCAAATTGATAAAGCTCGTGCATGCCATTAAGAGGCGTTACCGTTGGCGTGTAAAAATGTTCAGCAAAAAAGGCACGCACAGCAATATGGCTTAGCTCAACGCCTTCAACCGAAGCATGCTTCATCGCTAGCCAAATCAAGTCTTCTGACTTTCCACATAAAGGAACTAACACTTTATCTTCACGCTTTGGATTAGTGTGTTTCCAATATACTGGTAATAGCTGGTTTACATCTTCCAAGTGAAATCCGATTTGATTGCTGGCCCATTTGTTATGCCAAAATTCTTGGTCTCTCATTTTACTTTCTACTTGTCGGCTGTTTTCATTTTGAGAGGTAAGACTAACGTTTTTTTTCAATTTGTCTATGCCGTTCATCTTTGGTTAATACTGCGGTGATAGGATGTAATCGGTCTCATAGGAGACGCGCCTTTATCTGATAATCAGAATAAAGAAAAGAGAAATGGTGATCTAACGCATGATTCTACTTCAAGATAAAACTGAAACCTTGGAATCTTTCGTAATGGCCCCATTTATAAGTTAGTACCTGATTTGCCGAACTTAGCGACCTTTATGTTCCCTATTTTCTAAGTACAAGCAAGTTAAGGAGAGTGAATGAGCTTATTTCTTCGTACTACAGCATTGATGCTTTTGGTACTTAGCCGTGCACCGGCATTTGCCGCACTTCCAATTACCCCTGCGCCTAATGGCGAACAAAATCGTTCAACCAGCCAAAACGAAGTTTGTGCGAAACTTTTTAAACACAGCCTTAGCGGTTTATATGGCATTCAGTCAATCGACACCACACCAACTCAGCCATATTCTGACTTCGACATTCTTTACAGCAAAGCTCACCAAGCGCAATTTGAACTTGAAACTATCTGTAAAAGTACCGCACTTCTTAATGACGCTCAGCCATACTTCGCAGGCGTGAAATCCAAACAACGAGCAGAAGAAAAGATAGCTTTAGAGTTAGATGGGAAAGTTGAACGTATTACTGACCTAGCACGTGCAACGATTGTAGCTGAAGACGTCGCGAGTTTAGTCTCCATTTATGAAACGTTAGAGCGTGAAACAACGATTGTGAAAGTAAAAAATCGATTCAAAAAACCTGGCCCTTCAGGATATAGAGACTTGAACTTGCTCGTTCGTTTACCAAAAACAAACCTAGTAGCCGAAGTTCAACTGCACTTGAAAGCAATCGCAGATGTAAAAAGCGGTCCCGAACACGACCTATACGAAAAAATCCAGAAACTAGAACGTCAAGCGATGTTGGAAAAACGTGAGCTAAGCGAAATAGAGCTTGCCTCTATTCGCAACATGCGTACACAGTCTAAGAACTTGTACCAACAAGCATGGCAACCATACTTAACAACGCATCTAGAAGCGGCGTAACCGATATCATTAAGCGTCTCTCATAAACAGAAAAACCACCGCATTGCGGTGGTTTTCATTTGTATGCACACGAATTTTACGCAAAAAAAGACCACGCCTTAGCGTGATCCATTTATTCGGCTTACTGTACTTTCTTCAGGTTTTCTACACGAGCTTTTAACTTCTGACCCGGGCGAAAAGTCACTACACGTCGAGCAGTAATTGGAATATCTTCACCAGTTTTCGGGTTACGACCAGGTCGTTCATTCTTGTCACGAAGATCAAAGTTACCAAAACCTGACAGTTTTACCTGTTCGCCACTTTCCAGTGCCTTACGAATCTCTTCAAAGAACACTTCCACCGTTTCCTTGGCGTCCCGCTTACTAAATCCTAATTTATCAAACAGGTTTTCTGCCAGTTCGGCTTTTGTGAGCGCCATAAAACTTTCCTCAAAGCTATGTTAAACAATGCTACGTTAGTGTAGCGCCAGAGCAGTTTTACCCTACCAATTCAACAACATATCGGGGTTACATCAGGAAGTGTATGACAAGCTTATGATTTTCGCCAACTTTTTTCTT
>NZ_JAWOTC010000057.1:0-29029 GCF_033338675.1 Vibrio sp. Vb1574 | reverse complement strand
GTTGTACTCGATACCTAATGCGATTCTCATCTTAACCTTCGAACTCTAAAATGGGGCGGGAAGTATATACTCAAGTCACCTCAAGTTGCCAGTTTCACCAAGGGTGACATAAAGGTAGCATCCTACTAACGGGACACAAAAATGGTAGCAAACGCTACCCTTTTGTTTCGGTTTATCGGCCATTAATGGCATCAATCAGGCTTTTTGCTTCGCGGCGAATATCATCCTCACCGTAAACAATCGCCTCTTCTAGTAGTTTAATCGCCCCTTGAGAATCGTTCATCTCGAGATAGATTTTAGCCAAATCCAGTTTCCCAGCCGCTTCAGCATTGTTATCTACGTCAATATCGCCGATCTCGCCGATAACATCTGGAAACTCGTTCAATCCGACATCGAGCTTAAGGTCTTCTTCTTCGAACTCACCACCTTCTCTGTCGACCTGAGCCATCAATTCATCAATCGTCATAAATTGATTTTTCTTCGGGTCGAAGTCATCCAAGTCGCTTTGCTCTGCCCAGTTTTCTTGCGCGATCTCTGGCTGACTTAGTGCATCACTCGAATTCCAAACATCACGCTGGTCCTCAGGCACTTCTTCAGTAGAACTTACGTTATCAGCGGCGGGTTTAAAGCCATCCCAATCATCTCCAACATCAAGCATGGTTTCAAAATCCATACCTGCACTTGCGATGGTGTCACTGTCTAGTTTACCTTCAAATACTTCTGAGTTTGCGTCTTCCGCAAGAAGGTTAGCCATTGATGATTCATCATCCAAATTACTGAGCGGCTCACCCTCTGTCGCTGTTGGCTGCACTTCTGGGTCAGTATCAAAGCCGTTTTGCTGCGCAAATACTTCAAACAAAGCATCATGATCGTTATCGGCTTGAATAGCTGGTCTCGATGTCTCTGCTTCAACCTTAGGGCTCTCTGGCGCACCCTCGTTCATTGACGCGAGAACATCTTCCTCATTGAACTCTGGAAGATCTTGGTCGTCAAAACTTAACTCTTCATCCTCACCGGAGATTGGTTCTATATCTGCAGTCTCAGAGCTCGGTAATTCTGGCTCTTCTTCCATCGACGCCAAGGCATCTTCTTCGCTGAACTCTGGCAAATCGAGCTCATCAAAATTGAACTCTTCTTCGGACTCAGCTGGCAAGTCGGCTTCAACCTGTTCTGGCTCAACGGACTCGGACGTTTCTAACGCAGGTTCGCCAGCCATAGACGCCAGTGCATCTTCTTCACTGAACTCTGGCAAATCGAGCTCATCAAAATTGAACTCTTCTTCGGACTCAGTTGGCAAGTCGGCTTCAACTTGTTCTGGTTCAACGGACTCGGACGTTTCTAACGCAGGTTCGCCAGCCATAGACGCCAATGCTTCTTCTTCACTAAACTCAGGAAGATCCAGCTCATCAAAATTGAATTCATCTTCTGATTCAGTTGGCAAGTCGGCTTCAACTTGTTCTGGTTCAACGGACTCGGACGTTTCTAACTCCGGCTCATCCGTCATAGACGCCAATGCGTCTTCTTCACTAAACTCAGGAAGATCCAGCTCATCAAAATTGAACTCTTCTTCGGACTCGGTTGGTAAGTCAGCTTCGACTTGCTCTGGTTTAACGGACTCGGACGTTTCTAACTCCGGCTCATCCGCCATAGACGCCAATGCGTCTTCTTCACTAAACTCAGGAAGATCCAGCTCGTCAAAATTGAATTCTTCTTCTGATTCAGTTGGTAAGCCTGCTTCAACTTGTTCTGACTCAACGGACTCGGACGTTTCTAACGCAGGTTCGCCAGCCATAGATGCTAGAGCATCTTCTTCGCTGAATTCTGGAAGATCTAGCTCGTCAAAATTGAATTCATCTTCTGAATCGTTGGTCGACTCAGTTTCCGGCTCCAATTCAGGTTCATCCAGTAGCCAATCTTCTTCTTGTGGAACACCGAATTCATTTTCTATTGTATTTGGTGTCGGCGTGAAGGCTGGAATGTCTTCCTCTTGCTCAACGTGAGGCTGTACCTCAGCATCGGACTCCACGGATGGTTCTTGTGTTGAATCAGTATCGGTAGCCTCTTGTTGTAGTGATGAAGCTTCCTCTATCTCCGTTTGTGTTTTTTCAACTTGCTGCGGTAAATCGTCTTCACTATCAAATAGAGCGTCAAGTTCAGCAGAAAAATCCGCTTTTTCTTGTTCTGTTGGCAGAAGTTCTTCACTGTCTGACTCAAATAGGTCGTCTAGCTCGCTCATTAAAGGATCATTCTCTGGTGAGAGGTCCTCTAAATCACCAAGAAATTCATCGCTGCTAAATGGCTCTGAGGCAGCCTCTGGCTCGGTTAATGGTTGCTCTTTTGCAGCTTGTTGCGTGTCTGGTTGGCTTTCACTTAATAAAGCGTCGATGTCCAATCCAGACTCAATGTCCTGATCTTCATGAGTTTGTTCTGACTCAACTACGGAAGATGGCTTTTCGTCGGCGTTTGGCTCACCAAAACCAAGTGATTTCAGTAACTCTTCCTCTTCCGATTTATTCTGCTCTGGGCTCTCGTCCTCTCGAATCAGATCATCAAACGGATCTAAATCAGCTTCAGTCTCTTCATCAAGTTCAGAGGTAACATCATCAATGAGTTCATCCAGTAAGTCTGTGCTATCTGCGTCTAACTCTTCGATCGAGTCATCACCTTCAAAACCAGAGATTGCTTCTAGCTCGTTTAGTGGATCAAACTCGTCTGTGTCATCTTCATCAAAATCAATGAGTTCATCGAGTAGCTCTGTACTGTTTTCATCTAGAACAGGACCTTCATTGGCGTCAGCTTCTCGAACTTCCGATTCACTAGCCGGTTGTTCATACTGGGCCAATAGCTTATCGATATCGTCGTCAGATGCCTCTCCTACACTAAAGTCATCATCCGAAACGGGCTGTTTTAACTCAGGCTCATCAGTATCTAAATCGAAGTCATCGTTGCCAAGTTCAGCAAACAAGTCATCAAGCATATCCTGGTCGACAGTGTCACTTGGTAACTCTTCTGACGGCTCATCGGCTGCAAGTAACTCGGCAAATGCGTCGTCTGAAAGCGAGTCTGATTTCTCATTCACATCATCCGAAAGATCGAAGCCAGACTCATCGTCATCGAGCACTTCTAGTTCTGGAGCAACCTCATCTAAGGCTCGCTCCATTTCTTCTAAACCAAGCGCTTTTTCTTCGCCGTTGACTTGGATACCATTGTTCGATGACTCAAACTCATCCAGACCAACATCTAGGTCGCCGTCATCGCCAATATCTGCAAATGGGTCATCGTCCCCTTCCAGATTGAAATCAAGTTCTTCATCGTCGAGGTTAGCAAAGACGTCTTCTTCTAAATCTGACTTCTCTTCTTGTAAAGACTGTGTGTTGATATCTTCATCTGCAAACAATTCATCATCAAGCGTGAGCTCTTCATCAAGCTCATCCGCCGCCGCTAAACCGATTGGCGCCGCAAGAGGATCAACGTTTTGCTGTTCCTGTGCAGCCGCTTCTTCCCCTTTCGCTTTAGAGCGTCGACCAAGAAGCATAACAACTAGCAACGCAATCAAAGCACCAGGAATTAATGCCGCAAGACCAACAAGCCAACCATTAGACAAAATTTTGTCCATGGTGCTTGGTTGCATGCGCTGTTGTTCAGCAAGGCGCTGGCGCTCTTCTGCAAGCAGCTTCTCGACTTCTGAGCGAATGCGTTCTTCGTCATTCAGCTCGCTTTTCAAAGTTTCGACTTCGCTTTGCACTTCTGACAGCATCAATCGAAGACGATGGTTCTTCTCTTCTAATGACTCTAATTCACTTTGTGAGCCTTGAAGTTTGTCCTTTAGCGCACTGACCTGCTTTTCACCCTGCGGAGAGGTGGTTACTGGTGGCGCAGGGATGACGGGTATTGTTTTCGGAGTTGGTTTTGGCTCCGTTGCTGCCACTGTCTCTGGCTTAGCCGCAGGCTTGGGTTCTACTTTAATTTGTGGCTTTGGTTGCTCGGTGACTCGTTGTGCTGGCGTCGCTCTATTTGTCGGCTTCGGCTGTTTTAACTTAGCTTCATGCGCCTTCATAATCGCAACAGCTTGCGCTGTGGTCGCGCTTTGCACTTGCTCTAGAGAAGGTACTCGTAGCCGACTACCTGGGATCAATTCATGAATGTTTTGGTTCTCAAACGCTTGAGGGTTAATTCGGTAAATGGCAAGAAGCGTTTGTTGAACGGTAACACCGCGTGAAGGTCGTAATTCTGAAGCGATCGACCATAGTGTTTGATTTTCACCAGTCGGACCAAAGAAACGTGACGGTTGAGTATTCGCTGGAGGAGCAGGTAATGCTCGCTCAATATCTTCAGCATAGCTCGGAGATGATTGCACTTCACCAGACGGTCCAACAAGACGAATTCCTTCGGCTTGAACCACTGATGATGTCTGAGTCGCGCTCATCAACACAAGGGCTGCTAACAAACGCTTATAATTTTGACGCATAGAAGGCTCAGTTTTGTGCTAAATACAATTTGAAATGGTGATCGGTTAAATATATCGGATATCGCATGCAAAACTATAGCGTTGAGAATAAAAAATGTGTGGCTCTCGCCATATTCGTACTAATCTCACACTATTTTGTTTCGTTCGTACAAAAAAGCCTCGCACTGTGCGAGGCTTTGAAATGAACTATAAACGACTTAGTAGTAATCGCGGATCAGTACTTCTGCGATTTGCACCGCGTTAGTTGCCGCGCCTTTACGCACGTTATCAGCAACAACCCACAGATTTACGCCACTATGATGGCTGATATCGTTACGGATACGGCCAACCATTACATGGTCTTTACCGCCCGCATCGCGAACTTGTGTAGGGAAGTCTTCACCGTGGAACACTTCGATACCGTCAGTTTGCTCAAGCAAGTTAACGACTTCTTGTGCATCGATAGGTGAACGAGTCTCAATGTGAAGTGCTTCTGCGTGACCGTAAAATACAGGAACACGTACACACGTTGGATTGACTGTGATTGATGGATCGTTAAAGATCTTCTGTGTTTCCCACACCATTTTCATTTCTTCTTTGGTGTAGCCGTTTTCCATCATCTGATCGATTTGTGGAATGCAGTTAAACGCGATCTGTTGAGAGAATTGCTTCTTGTCTGCAGGCAGACCGTTTAGCAGCTTCGCCGTTTGACCTGCTAGCTCATCAATACCCGCTTTGCCTGCACCAGATACCGATTGGTAAGTTGATACGTTAATACGCTCAATGCCCACCGCATCGTGAATTGGTTTTAGTGCCACCAGCATTTGGATGGTTGAACAGTTCGGGTTCGCGATGATGTTACGGTTACGAAACTCTGCAATCGCTTCTGGGTTTACTTCTGGCACAACAAGAGGAATGTCGTACTCGTAACGGAAGTGTGATGTATTGTCGATAACAATCACGCCTTCATCAGCGGCAATTGGAGCCCACTTGGCTGATAGCTCACCACCAGCAGAAAACAGTGCGATATGCGCTTGAGACCAATCGAACTCTTCTACGTTTTGAACGCGTACCGTTTTACCATTGAAACGGTAAGTCTTGCCTTCGCTGCGCTCACTCGCGAGTAGGAAGATTTCGCCTACTGGGAATTTGCGCTCTTGAAGCACATCCAAAATTGTTTCACCGACCGCACCGGTCGCACCTAAAATGGCAACATTATATTGCTGGCTCATTGACTTACCTCAATCTGAAAACCTAGTTCTGCTAATGGAGCAAGGTTACATGTTTTGTTACCCACTAGCGTGACAGCGCTGTATTCACGGCGATCCCAGTAGTTTTTACGCATCAGGTCAAAAGCGCCTGGCTTACTGATTTCGCGGCGGAAAAGAGCGTCATCTCTACGCACATCATAGATTAACTGCGTGATGTTATGCAGTGTTGCTTCGTCCCAAGCTCTGTCCAATACCATAGTAGGAACAGGCGCGGTTGGCAGTAAATCACTGGCATGCGCACGTAATTCGTTATTTAAGAACTCACAATAGCTGTTGAAAATCATCGTCGTACCACGAGCTTTCCCTTCCAGACCATAGCCTGCAACGTGAGGGGTTGCGAATGCTAGCAGAGGCAGAAGCTCCATATCAACCTCTGGTTCAAATTCAAATACGTCAAGTGCCGCTGTAAAGCCATCGTTTTTCAAAAGACGTTGCTTCAAAGCAGCGTTGTCAACGATGGGACCTCGAGCCGCATTAATCAAAATTTGATCGCTGCGGAGACCATTTAATACCTTCTCATCAATCAAATGATGCGTTGGGTATGGGCCATCTTTGGTGATTGGCGTATGTAGTGTAATGATGTCTGAGCTTTCAATCAGTTCTGTCAATGGAGTAAAGCTACGAGGATCACCAGCCTCTTGTTTGAATGGGTCATTGATCAGAACTTTAATACCCATGCCTTTCAAACATTTCTCTAGGTAGCTACCTACTTGGCCTGCACCAATAATACCTACCGTCTTGTCAAATACCGAGAAACCTTGTTGCTGAGCGAGCACCATCATCACGCTGAACGCGTATTCCGCCACACCCACTTTGTTACACCCTGGCGCCGCAGTGAAGAAAATGCCTTTCTCTTTTAAGAGTGCTTGGTCAACATGATCCATGCCTGCCGTGGCCGTACCAACAAACTTCAGCTTGTTTGCTTTGCTGATCAGGTCAGCATTCACTTTGGTGACTGAGCGAATCATTAGGGCATCAACATCCACTAAATCATCGGCGGTCAGTGTACGACCTGGTTTTAGAATTACGTTACCGAGTTGGCTGAATAGTTCTTCAGCATACGGCATATTTTCATCAACAATAATTTTCATAGCGCCAGCGTTCTAACATCCATTTGTATGAGTTCGTTTATTCGCAAGATGCGAAACTAAAGCGATTGTGCCCTTTTCCCGAAAAATCTCAAGATATAACACCAATAAACCTCAAGGAGGTAACTCCTATAGAATCAATTGACGGGAAGCCTAGAGAAAAGCAGAAACAGAGAAAAGAAAAAGCCCGGCTAAATAGCCGGGCAAAGTTCCAGAACAAAAGGATCCTATCCCGCTCTCCATGGGATAGAGTCTGCGTCTGTTCGATCAGTGTGACTGATCAAGCTCTGGAAACTGGATTGTTGGCGTTTACAGTACTCTCGCAAGGCGCCAACAAATTCAGTTAACCTTGGTACTTTTTAATAACCAAAGTTGCGTTTGTGCCGCCAAAGCCAAAGCTGTTTGACATTACGGTCGTTAGCTCTGCATCACGAGCTTCTGTCACGATGTCCAGACCTTGTGCTGCTTCGTCCAAGTTTGAAATATTGATGCTTGGAGCAATGAAGTTTTTGTCTAGCATAAGTGTTGAGTAAATCGCTTCGTGCACGCCCGCTGCGCCGAGTGCGTGACCAGTCATTGCTTTTGTTGCAGAGATTGCAGGGCTGTTCTCACCAAACAATTGTTGGATAGCACCAAGCTCTTTCACGTCACCAACTGGTGTCGATGTGCCGTGCGTGTTGATGTAATCCACACCATCAACGTCTTGCATCGCCATCTTCATACAACGAATTGCGCCTTCACCTGATGGCGCTACCATGTCGTAGCCATCTGATGTCGCACCGTAACCTACGATTTCACCGTAGATTTTCGCACCACGTGCCAGTGCGTGCTCTAGTTCTTCAATAACCAGCATGCCGCCGCCGCCCGAGATAACAAAACCGTCACGGTCTGCATCGTATGTACGAGATGCTTTGTCTGGCGTGTCATTGTATTTGGTTGACAGTGCGCCCATCGCATCAAACATCATAGTTTGAGACCAATCTAGCTCTTCGCCGCCACCAGCAAAAACAATATCTTGTTTGCCTAGTTGAATAAGCTCCATAGCATGGCCGATACAGTGTGCAGATGTTGCACATGCAGAGCTCATTGAGTAGTTCACGCCACGAATCTTAAATGGCGTAGCAAGACAAGCAGAAACAGTAGAAGACATAGTACGAGGAACCATGTAAGGACCAACTCGCTTTACGCCTTTGGCGCGCATCGTGTCTGTCGCTACCGTTTGGTTGTATGCAGAAGCACCGCCAGAACCTGCAACGATACCGGTACGGTCGTTTGAAACCTGCTCTTCTGTAAGACCAGCGTCTGCGATTGCCTGCTCCATTGATAGGTATGCATAAGCAGCCGCATCACCCATAAAGCGCATCTGCTTACGGTCGATGTGTTCCGCCGGGTTGATTTTTAGGTCACCCCATACTTGCGAACGAAGACCGTGTTCTTTGAACTGCTCAGATGCAGTGATGCCAGATTTGCCCGCTTTAAGAGACGCTAGAACTTCTTCGACGTTGTTACCGATACTTGAAACAATACCCATACCGGTGATTACGACTCGTTTCATTATGACATTCCTATAATTCAAAAATCCGCTAGATGATAACTAAGATAGTCAACAAAAGTGGTCAGCTTTCCCATAAATTCGTACAATCGCCCCATTCTTACCGCGCCAAATCACAAATTTGCACCATTATGACTTCAATAAAAAACGCAGAACTTGGTTGGAACGAAGCTGGTACTCCGGTTTCAGACCAATTTGATGATGTTTACTTCTCTAACGTAAACGGTCTTGAAGAGACACGCTACGTTTTCTTAAAACAAAATCATCTCCCAGAAAGATGGCAGGAATTTGACCAAAGACGTTTTGTCATTGGTGAAACAGGATTTGGCACGGGATTAAACTTCTTAGCAGTATGCCAGTGGTTTAGTGAGTTTCGTCGTCAGCATCCGGACGCAACATTGAAAGAGCTGCATTTTATTAGCTTTGAAAAATACCCATTAAGCAAAGCCGATTTAAAGAAGGCGCATGAAGCTTGGCCTGAGCTAGCTGAGTACGCGGAAAAGTTACAAAAGCACTATCCTGCCGCTGTGCCGGAGTGTCATCGCATTGTTTTAGAAGACGGTGCAATCACACTCGACCTTTGGTTTGGTGACATTAAAGACTGCATGCCGCAAGTCCCATACAACGAACAAGGTTTGATTGATGCTTGGTTCTTAGATGGATTCGCGCCAAGCAAAAACCCAGAGATGTGGAACCAAGGCCTGTTCAACAACATGGCAAAGCTAGCCAAGCAAGATTGTACAGTTGCCACGTTTACCGCAGCAGGCTTTGTACGTCGTGGTTTGAACGAAGCTGGCTTTACAATGAAAAAGGTGAAAGGTTTCGGCACTAAACGAGAAATGATCGCCGGCTCTATGGAGCAACGTGAAAAGCAGTCGAACCATCTCCCTTGGTTCAATCGCACAGCATCTAGCAATCTTGATTCGATAGCCATCATTGGTGGTGGTATAGCCAGCGCGGCGTTAGCGAAAACGTTAGTTCGTCGTGGCCAAAACGTCATCCTTTACTGTAAAGACAAACAACCAGCCAAAGGAGCTTCAGGCAATCGACAAGGAGCCGTTTATCCACTGCTTAATGGCCCGCACACGGGTGTTTCACGAGTGTTTGCTCCTGCATTTTTGTTCGCACGTCAGTTTGTTGAACAAGCAGCACAAGAGATCGATTTTGATCATGACTGGTGTGGCGTGACTCAGTTGATGTGGGATGACAAATCCACAGACAAACTGGAGAAAATACTTACGGGTAACTTCACACCAGAGCTCATTCAAAAGCTGTCCGCCGAGGAGACTGCGAACACTATCGGGTTACCTATTGATATGGCATCTGTGCACTACCCAATGGGAGGGTGGCTGTGCCCTGCCGAGTTAAATCGTGGGTTAATTAAACAATTGGAGCAGACGTCGTTACTCTCAACGAAGTTTGAACACCATGTTGAGGCATTAGATTGGGATGAAAAGCGTCAGCTCTGGCTACTAACGGCGAGTGGTCAAACATTTGAGCACTCAACGGTTGTGATTGCGAACGGCCATGAGTTCCAGACATTGAGTCAAACCGCTTCCCTACCTATGGGACAAGTGAAAGGACAAGTCAGTCATGCGCCAGCAACCGGAACGCTGAGTCAGCTGAAAACGGTGTTGTGTTACGACGGTTACATGACACCTGTTAACCCAAGTAATCAACACTTGTGTATCGGTGCAAGCTACGACCGCAGTCACCTTGACTACGAATTTGATGAAAACGCCCAAAAAGATAATGCGGAAAAGCTAGTGAAATGTGTACCGAATCAAACATGGGCAAAAGAGGTAGATATCACTGATAATCAATCTCGCCAAGGTATTCGTTGTGTTAGCCGAGATCACTTACCATTTGTCGGGAATGTGGGTGACTTTGAGGCGATCAAAACGCAATACGCCAACTTACAAAATCAAAAAGAAGAAGAGGTAGAAACCATTCATCAGTACCCTAACCTATTCTGCTTCTTAGGTTTAGGATCTCGTGGACTGAGCTCTGCACCATTATTAGCTGAAGTGTTGGCCTCCCAGATCTGTGGGGACCCGCTGCCATTACCTGTTGATATATTGACCGAACTTCACCCAAGTCGAATGTGGGTTCGTAAACTAAGAAAAGGCAAAGCCATTACCGAGCTGTAAGAGTATTCTCTCGTTTTAATTCCCGACACAGATACGTGTCGGGAATCGCTAACTCATTAAGTCGCTCGTACTGAGATTACTTCAGCAGTGCAACTGCCTGTTTCACTTGCTCTGCCACTTCTGGGTTTACAACCTTACCCGATTCCACGTCAAAATTTTCGTAGAAGCTCGGCACAGATAACGATGCCTTTACATCCGCGCCAAAAAATTGAGCAGAACCTGTCGCCGCCGCAAGAACACTTTGTGCACCACCGGGACCTGGGGAAGTTGCTAAATAAACGACAGGTTTGTTTTGAAATACATTACGCTCAATGCGCGTCGCCCAATCGAACAAGTTTTTATAGGCCGCTGGGTACGAACCGTTATGCTCTGCGAAGGAAACAACGATAGCGTCAGCCTTCGCCAAGTCACGTAAAAACGCGACAGCCCCTTCAGCTTGACCTATTTCTTTCTCTTTGTCCTTGCTAAACATTGGCGCTTGATAATCGTTTAAGTCTAGAACATTCACTTGAGCGCCTTCGACTTGATTTGCTGCGTATGTAGCAAGTAGTTTGTTGATTGAGGTAGAGCTGGTAGATGCACTAAATGCGACAATTTTCATGGTTGTAATCCTTTGTTCACGTTTTATGCTGATCAGAATAAAAGTTGAACAGTTTCGCTACAACCACAAAAATTTTATGGAAAGGTTCGAATTTTTCGAAGTAGTAAATTGCTAGGATTAAATAAAGGGAGAACGCTGCTTAGGGATTAAGCCTGAGCCTGGAGCTCTTGCCACAAATCACTGACAATCACGCGATCGGCCGGGCTTAACTCGGTACGCGCATCTTCTAAGCTGCTCTCAATGCGTGACTTCAGCTCAGTAATATCGCTAATCCCTTCTTCTTCACAAGACGCCGCGGATAAAGAGATGTGACCACGTAAATAACCACCAGCAAACAATTCATCGTCAGATGCTGTTTCAATTCGAGCATCAATCAGTTCCAGTAGTTTTTCTTCAAATTCAATAATCATGGTGTATCTCTGAGGTTATTAGTGGTTATTTAACGCAAAAGTCCGACGCTTCCAATGGCTTAGTTTGATAAAATGCGCGCAGGGCATCAGAAAGCATTTTCACTCGCAAAGGCAAGCCAACGTCCAAAATACCTAGCACTTCTTTATGCACTTTTTTCATAAAGCCGAGCCTATCTGGTTCAAAATCGCCGTGTAGATTGTCACAACTCACCGTAAAAGGGAAGCCAGCGCTTTGTGCCAGAATCCATTCATAAGCTTGAGGTCGCACTTCAACTTTCTCAAACTCCGCTTGAACTTCTGCTGTTCGCCCATCAGGTTCATACCAATAACCAAAATCTTCCAGCAAACGACGCTCTGGACCAGCCACACACCAATGCGAGATCTCGTGTAAAGCAGAGGCGTAAAAACCCCGAGCAAAAATAATCCGATGATGAGGGTGTTCATCATCAGCAGGAAGATAAATAGGCTCATCACCACCTAACTCTAATTTCGTATTAAATTGTTCTAAAAAGGTGTCATTAAAAATGGTGATTAAGTCTTGGTATTCGTGGGTCATCGTCGAGTTTGTACTTCAGTTTGACATGCGCTGCATATTGTCGCTGTTTTTAGTTATGAGGTAAAGGCACCCCCACATTTTTGGTTATTAGTTGAATTTATCTGAAGGTCGCTTTCTCCATACAATTTCTCATTCGTCAGCGTACTTATTTACCACTACACTCTCGCCTTATTTTGATGCCGTTCAAACCGCTATTTTTAAGCCGTTTGATTACAAGCATGTTGCTGGTTTTAATCACTTTTTAAGAGAGATAGAACCGTTTGTAAGTGTTGTTACTTCGCCTACGCTGATTCTCGTAGAACGTAGTGACTTTTTACGTTGAGTGTTTCCCTATGTTGCTAAGTGTGTTGTATATCATTGGTATCACGGCTGAAGCCATGACAGGTGCGTTAAGTGCTGGTAGAAGAAAGATGGATTGGTTTGGTGTTATGTTGGTGGCTAGCGCAACGGCCATTGGTGGTGGCACCGTACGTGACATTCTATTAGGCCACTACCCTCTTGGTTGGGTAAAAAACCCAGAGTTCCTTGCAATTACGTGTGTTGCAGGTGTGCTAACAACAGGTTTAGCGAAATGGGTGATTAAGCTGAAAGGTCTGTTCATTCGCCTCGATGCATTAGGTTTAATCGTGTTTAGTATCATCGGAACAAAAATTGCGATGGGCATGGGCTTGCACCCTGGTATTTGTATGGTTTCAGCGTTAGTAACTGGTGTATTCGGTGGGCTACTTCGCGACTTGATCTGTCGCCAAACACCATTGGTACTACATGAAGAGCTTTACGCTTCTGTCGCTCTTATCGCATCAGGAATGTACTTAGCGCTATTAGAATTTAATATTCCTGATGTCACTGCCACGATCATTACACTGGTTACTGGTTACATGCTGCGTATGGCTGCTGTACGCTTTAAGTGGCGTCTGCCTTCTTTCCATTTGGAAACCGAAGGCTCACTCCATTAAGCAAAAACTACTTAAACAAAAAAGTTTGCCTGATAAAATTGTGCCACCCGCGATTCAGTGAGTGGCATAATTTTATATTCAGTCATCCTGAACAGCGACGAAGGAGCATGATTCAGGATCTATTATCCGAGCACTCTGTTGTCAGAGATGTTTCTTTCTCTTTTCATCGTGCTGAAATTAGATTCCTAGTCTCGCTATAGCTCGCTGGAATGACACAAAGCTCTTAAATCTTTGGAGTCTCGGTTTGTACGCCATGGTTTTGACCACGGTGGCGTAGTAAATGATCCATCACCACAATTGCCAGCATCGCTTCTGCGATAGGCACAGCACGAATACCCACACATGGGTCATGACGACCTTTGGTGATCAACTGAGTTGGTTCACCTTCTTTTGTGATGGTCTCACCCGGCACAGTGATACTTGATGTTGGCTTAAGCGCAATGTTTGCGACAATGTCTTGACCAGTCGAGATACCACCAAGAATGCCACCCGCATGATTACTACCAAAACCCTCAGGAGCAAGCGTATCACGGTGCTGACTGCCTTTTTGGGTTACCACCTCGAAACCGTCTCCGATTTCCACGCCTTTCACCGCGTTGATGCTCATTAGTGCGTGCGCGATGTCTGCATCCAAACGGTCAAATACGGGTTCCCCAAGACCAACAGGCACGTTAGTTGCCACAACCTGGATTTTTGCGCCAATAGAGTCGCCTTCTTTTTTCAGGTCACGGATAAGTTGGTCAAATGCTTCTACTTTGTCAGCATCAGGGCAGAAGAATGCATTGTTCTCGATTTCGTTCCAATCTACCTTGTCGATAGATACATCACCCATTTGTGACAAGTAAGCACGAATCTCAACACCAAACTCATCTTTTAAGTATTTCTTCGCGATTGCACCAGCAGCCACACGCATTGCGGTTTCACGAGCTGAAGAACGGCCGCCACCGCGATAGTCGCGGATGCCATATTTTTGGTGGTAAGTGTAATCAGCATGACCCGGTCTGAACTTATCTTTGATGTCAGAGTAGTCTTTTGAGCGCTGATCGGTGTTTTCAATTAGCAAACCGATCGATGTGCCCGTGGTTTTGCCTTCAAAAACGCCAGAAAGAATTTTAACTTCATCCGGTTCACGACGTTGTGTGGTGTAACGTGATGTGCCTGGACGACGGCGGTCGAGATCGATTTGTAGATCTGCTTCTGTAATTTCCAACCCCGGAGGACATCCGTCTACGATACATCCCAGTGCGATACCGTGACTTTCCCCGAATGTCGTCACTCGGAAATGTTGTCCGATACTGTTTCCTGCCATTACTTCCTCAAGTTTTTATCGCCACGCTCTCTCAAAACAGAGCATAGCTGCTTTCCAATTCTTCGTGGATTCATAGTGGCTTTATTACGTTTTGATGTAAAGAGTTAATATCGGCGAGGTATGCATAAAAAAACACCGAGCATAAAGCTCGGTGTTTTGATATTTAGTGCAAGACTCTATTAGTCTTTGTACAGTTTAAACTCTTCTGCACACTCAACCAGCTGGTCACGCGTTAGCATAAACACGCCATGACCGCCGTTCTCGAACTCAATCCAAGTAAATGGAATCTCTGGGTACTGTTCCATCATATGAATCATTGAGTTGCCGACTTCACAAATAAGAATGCCGTTATCTGTTAGATAATCTGGCGCGTTAGCAAGAATACGACGCACTAGTTTTAGACCATCCGTACCCGCAGCTAGCCCAAGCTCAGGCTCATGCGTGAACTCATCTGGCAGGCTGTTCATGTCTTCTTCATCCACATATGGTGGGTTGGACACGATTAGATTGTATTTCTCTTTTGGAAGATCACGGAACAAATCAGAGCGAATTGGGAACACTTGCTGCTCCATGCCATGATCTTGTACGTTTTGCTCAGCCACTTGTAGAGCATCTGTAGAGATGTCGATCGCATCCACTTCTGCTTCAGGGAAAGCGTGCGCACAAGCAATCGCGATACAACCAGAACCCGTACATAGGTCCATGATGCGCGTAGGCTCTTCCACCAACCAAGGTTGGAATTCCGCTTGAATCAACTCACCGATTGGAGAGCGTGGTACAAGTACACGCTCATCAACGAAGAACTCAAGACCGCAGAACCATGCTTTGTTGGTTAGGTATGCTGTTGGCGTACGCTCGTTGATGCGTTTTACTACGCGCTCAACAATACGCAGACGCTCGCTTGTCGTTAGGCGAGAGTTCAATACGTGCGGAGGCACATCAATCGGCAAGTATAAGGTTGGCAGGATAAGCTGAACTGCTTCATCCCACGCATTATCAGTACCATGACCGTAAAACAGGTTCGCTGCATTAAAGCGGCTTACCGTCCAACGAATCATATCTTGAAGGGTATGCAGCTCCGATACCGCTTCTTCTACAAAAATCTTATCCAAAATTGCCTCCGAAAAGCGCTACAATACTGCCAATAAAGTTTATTAATGAAATTGTTTACCTAATGAGCAAAAAAGACACCGAGAACGATGACGATTTCGCCTTGTTTCAGGAAGCAGTACAGGGCGTAAAAAAGTTGCGACAGGATACCATAATCCAGCAACCAAAAAAAAATACTAAGCAAAAAGAAATCAAGCGCTCCAACCGTGAAGCGAGTGACTCTGAATTTTACTTTTCAGACGAGTTTGTCCCTCTATTAAACGATGAAGGTCCAACTCGTTATGCACGTGACGACGTCTCCACTTATGAAGTCAAACGTCTACGTCGTGGCGTGTATGTACCGGACGTGTTCCTCGATATGCACGGCATGACACAGCAAGAAGCAAAACGCGAGCTTGGTGCGATGATAGCCTATTGCATCAAAAACGAGATTCATTGTGCGTGTGTGCAACATGGTATTGGGAAACACATCCTGAAACAGAAAGCCCCACTTTGGTTAGCACAGCATCCTGACGTTATGGCTTTTCACCAAGCGCCACTAGAATTTGGTGGTGATGGTGCGTTGTTAGTGTTGCTTTCAATTCCTGAAAAGTAACAAGCTTGCTGTAGACACGACGAAACGAAAAGGCAGGGATCTCCTGCCTTTCTTATTCGGTCTCTAATTTGCAAACGCTTATTTTGGTTTAGACACTTATGGCGTAATATGCCATAGCACTTCACCATTTTGTGTTTGTAAATCATATTCAATGCACACTAGGCCTGATGTAGGAAACATCGGAGGTGTCATGTCTTTTACAAACTCTGAAGTCAGATAACCGACCAAAGGCAAATGCGATACGAACAAAAGCGAGTCCAATTGTTCGACTTCGATTAACGCACTTGCGAAATCGAAGACATGCTCGGACTGGCCATAAGGTGTAATATCTTCACAAGTTTCAATGCTTTTTGCAGAGAAATACGCACTGATCTCTTGCCAAGTTTGTTGAGCTCTAATGTACGGACTCACCAACACTTTATCGAATTGCGCAAAACCCTGTTCTTTACAGGCTCTAGCAACCGCTTCTGATTCGACTCTGCCTCTTGGGGTCAATTGTCGTGCTGCGTCTGAATCTGCAAAATGCTCGGCTTCACCGTGACGCATGATGAATATTTTCATGTTATTTCCTAGGGATAGCTAACGCTACCAAAAGGTTGACTGCTATCTTTATTAGATAGACGGGGCTAACTTTAACAATGACGAAACAAAAATACTGATATAATTATCTGTTCATTATACCAATTCGCTTGTTAAAGATAGCGACTTTCTTAACAATCTATTAAAAGAATGTACTCAGTTCATCACACTATTTAACTGTGCAATGAGTTCAGAGCATTCACTCAAACAGTTCTTCCCCATACGCAAACGCGATGGGCCTGTGCAGAAGTCTACGAATAACAAAAATACGGCAAGCAGTATTTGTCGAAACGCAAACTTTGCGCCCCCCGCGAGGGGAGCCTAAATTACTGTAATGCGAAATCTGGAGACGCATCGTGCATCTAAGTCCTAACGATTCAAATCAATACCGCTACATTACCTTGAGCAATGATCTGCGTGTACTGCTGATTCATTCCGATACAGCTCAACAGTCGGCAGCTGCTCTGGCAGTGAACGTTGGACACTTCGACGACCCAAACGATCGCCAAGGTCTGGCACACTATTTAGAACACATGCTTTTTTTGGGTACGGAAAAATACCCTAAAGTGGGCGAGTTTCAAAGCTATATTAGCCAACACGGTGGAACAAACAACGCTTGGACTGGTACAGAGCACACTTGTTTCTTTTTCAATATTGCTCCAAATGCCTTTGAAAGTGCCTTAGATCGATTTAGCCAATTCTTTACCGCACCTTTGTTTAACGAAGAAGCATTAGACAAAGAACGCCAGGCTGTCGACTCCGAATACAAGCTCAAACTCAATGATGATTCTCGTCGCCTGTATCAAGTTAACAAAGAAGTCATCAATCCAGAGCACCCGTTTTCAAAATTCTCTGTCGGAAACTTAGATACTCTTGGCGACCGAGATGGTAAATCCATCCGCGACGAAATTGTGGAGTTTCACCACTCTCAGTATTCCGCCGATTTGATGACACTGACTCTATTTGGGCCACAGTCGCTCGATGAACAGCAAGCTTGGGTAGAAACCATGTTTGCCGACATCCCAAATCACCACCTTCGTGGAAAATCGATTGATGTACCGATAGGCACTGAGGAAAGCACGGGCATTTTGGTTCAAGTCGAGCCGCTCAAAGAGTTCCGTAAACTGATTCTCACATTCCCCATGCCGGGAATGGATGCGCATTATAGCGTGAAGCCACTCTCCTACTTTGCTCACCTGTTGGGTTATGAAGGAGAAGGCAGTTTGATGCTTCAACTCAAAGAAAAAGGCTGGATTACCTCTCTCTCAGCGGGCGGCGGCGCGAGTGGCAGTAACTACCGAGACTTTACCGTAAGCTGCACCCTGACGCCAAACGGCTTAGATCATGTTGATGATATCGTTCAAGCAGTTTTTCAATACCTCTCGATGATCAAACAAGACGGGTTAGATGAATGGCGCTATCTCGAAAAACAAGCGGTATTAGAATCGGCTTTCCGCTTCCAAGAGCCATCGCGCCCAATGGATCTCGTCAGCCATCTGGTGATCAACATGCAGCACTATCAACCGGAAGACACGGTTTATGGTGACTACAAAATGGCGGGCTACGATGAGGAGTTACAGCGTTCATTGCTGCGATACTTAACCATCGATAATGTACGCGTCACTTTGATTGCTAAAGGCCTGGAATACAACCGTACTGCCGAATGGTACTTTACCCCGTACTCCGTCACACCTTTTAGTGAAGGCCAACGTCGTTTCTATCAACAAATCGACCCAAGCTGGCAATTCGTCTTACCGAAAAAGAACCCTTATATTTGCTACGACCTCGACCCCATGCCACTCGAAAATGGTGATTCGCTGCCAGAGTTGATTGAGGATCTCGAAGGGTTTCGGCTGTGGCATTTGCAAGATGACGAATTTCGCGTGCCTAAAGGTGTCGTTTATGTCGCTATCGACAGCTCTCATGCCGTTGCATCACCAAAGAACATCGTCAAAACGCGCTTATGTGTAGAGATGTTCCTCGATTCGCTAGCAAAAGAAACCTATCAAGCAGAAATCGCAGGGATGGGTTACAATATGTACGCTCACCAAGGTGGCGTGACCTTAACCCTCTCAGGGTTCAGTCAAAAGCTGCCTCAGTTGCTAGAAATGATTCTGCACCGTTTTGCTTCTCGAGATTTCAGCCCTGCTCGCTTTGAAACCATCAAACAACAACTGTTACGAAACTGGAGAAATGCTTCACAAGATCGCCCTATTTCGCAGCTGTTTAACGCACTTACTGGGTTACTTCAACCCAATAACCCGCCTTTCGCAACCTTAGTCGAAGCGCTAGAAGAAATCGAAGTCGATGAACTCTCGGTATTCGTAGAATCCATTCTTGCAGAACTGCACGTTGAAATGTTTGTTTACGGAGACTGGCAACGCCAGCAAGCCCATGACATGGCAACGACCTTAAAGGATGCTCTAAGAGTTAACGAGCAACGTTATGAAGAGGCACTTCGTCCGCTCATTATGCTAGGTAAAAATGGCAGTTTTCAACGTGAGGTGCATTGTAATCAGCAAGATTCCGCAGTCGTTATTTACCACCAGTGCGAGGATATTGAGCCTCGCAGTATCGCGCTATACTCATTGGCCAATCACCTTATGTCGGCAACGTTTTTCCACGAAATCCGTACCAAGCAGCAATTAGGTTACATGGTAGGCACTGGCAATATGCCGCTAAATCGTCACCCTGGTATTGTACTGTATGTGCAGTCACCTAATGCAGCACCTGCCGAGCTGGTTACCTCAATCGATGAGTTTTTAAATGCCTTTTATATGGTGTTGTTAGAGTTAAACGATTACCAATGGCACAGCAGTAAGCGCGGCTTGTGGAACCAAATAGCAACGCCGGACACCACACTTCGAGGACGAGCTCAACGTCTTTGGGTTGCAATAGGAAACAAAGACACTGAGTTTAACCAACGTGACAAGGTACTTGCGGAGTTGAAGAAGCTGACGCGCGCAGACATGATTCGCTTCGTTGTGAACGAATTGAAACCTCGTACTGCAAATCGTTTGATCATGCACTCTCAAGGTCAAGCGCATTCGGAGGCTCCGCGCATCCATCTAGGACAAGAAATAGGATCGATTGAAGAGTTCCAACTTCGGCCAAAAGATTGCGGCTTGGGGTGATCTAGTTGCGCAGAAATAAAATTGTCGATTACTAGAATGTACCTACAAACCCATGAGGTTGTCGGTCTCATAGATTGAATCGGCACCATAATTGGCAGAAAATTGAAATTACGCCATTGCGGCTTATCTCTAATTACCGCACTAAAAATAACTTAATGAGGTAATCATGAAAAAAGCACTTTTACTTGTGGCTCTTATACTGCCATTGGCATCTGCTTACGCTGAAATCTCAGTCAAAGGCGATGGCTTCGAATTAAGTGACGACTGTGTGCGCCTTAGCGGAGACAATGTATCCATCAAATCAGATGATTGCTCTTCAAAGCAGTGGAATGATAAAGACAAAAAAGGTAACAGCAGCGTTCACGGGGACGACAACCCAGGTAAAGGCCACAATAAAGATAAGAAAGACAAGAAGAAGTAACCATTTCTTCTTTATGAAAAAGGCTTGCCACTGGCAAGCCTTTTTCTCTACCGAAGCAACGTTTAATAGAACGTTGTCCCTTCACCAGCTCGAGTAAGCAAACCATCACATGGCGCGTAACGATCGCCATACTTCGATGCAAACTCATTCATTTTCTCTACGAGCTCTTTAATGCCAAATTGGTCCATGTAACGGAACGGACCACCCAAGAACGGTGGGAAACCAATACCAAATATCGCGCCAATATCACCGTCACGTGGCGAGCGAATGATGCCATCATCCAAACAACGTACCGCTTCATTCAGCATTGGCAGCACACAGCGCAACGCAATATCGTTATCGCTTAGCTTAGATTCAGGGTCGAGCTTAAGCAGTTTGTAAACCGATTTGTCGACATCTTTCTTCTTGCCCTTGTAAGTGTAAAACCCCTTACCACTCTTGCGTCCTTTACGTCCATCATTTAACAAGATATCAAACACATCCGGCCCTTTGAATCGGTCACCTAACTCATTAACCAGGATCGGCATAATTTTCGCGCCAATGTCGACACCAACTTCATCCAACAAGGTAATCGGGCCAACAGGGAAACCAAAATCAAGCAACGCCGTATCAATCTTTTCGATCGGTTCGTTAGCCAACAAAATATGCGCCGCTTCGTTCATGTATGGAGCAAGAATGCGGTTCACGTAAAAGCCCGCTTTGTCTTTCACTACGATCGGGGTTTTACCTTGCTTCTTAGCAAGTGCAACAACTGTTGAAACGGTTTCATCTGACGTCGTTTCATGCGGAATCACTTCCACCAACGGCATTTTTTCTACCGGGCTGAAGTAATGCAAACCCACTACGTTTTCTGGACGCTCCGCTTTTTCTGCAATTTTGTGGATAGGCAACGAAGAAGTATTGGTCGCAAAGATAGTTTCTGTCTTAGCGTTTGCTTCAATGTCCGCCACCATTTTTTGCTTAAGATCTAAGTCTTCAAAAACGGCTTCAATTACGACATCAATATGATTAAAACTGGTAAAATCGACACCACCAGACAGTTGCAGCATTTTCGCTTGCAGATCGGCCTTGGATAGAATGCGACGTTTGCGCTGTTTCTCAAATAACTTGTAGTTGTAGTTGAGCGCATTTAAAACGCCATCGTTGCTAACGTCTTTGATGCGAACAGGTACTTTTGCTTTTGCAACAGACACATGGCTGATTCCGGCGCCCATCAGACCACCACCAAGCACACCAACTTTATGAACTGGTGCTGGTTTCGCATCCGTGCCATTTTCTTTCTTCATTTCTGTTGTGGCAAAGAAGATCGAACGGAGCGCTTTTGACTCTGAGCTCATCACAAGCTCACCAAAGCGCTTCGCTTCAAGTTCTTGGCCTTTAGCGAAGCCTTTCTCTAAGCCATGTTGAATAACTTCTAGAATTGCAACCGTTGCTGGATAGTTACCGCGAGTTTTTTGATTCGTTTTCTTCGCAGCTTGCTCAAATACAAACTTGCGCCCTAGCCCGCTACCAGACATCACCTTTTCTTTCGTCGATAGCTTTTTCGTGCCCTTGTTTTTACCTTTGTCGATAAACTGTTTTGCTACGTCGAGCAAAATGGTGTCAGGCACACAGGCGTCCACAACGCCCAATTTTTTAGCTTTCTTCGCACGAAGTTGTTTACCCGTCAGGATCAAGTCCAACGACGGTAACAGGCCAATCAAACGTGGCAGACGCTGAGTACCACCAGAACCTGGCAATAAACCAAGTTGTACTTCTGGCAGACCTAAACGCGTTTTGTCAGAATCCGTACAAACACGATAATCACATGCAAGAGCCAGTTCTAAACCACCGCCCAAACATGGGCCATGAATAGCCGCAACGACAGGATAAGGTAAGTCCGATAGCTGCTGGAACAACTCCTGACCTTGCCTTGCTAAGGCTTCCGCTTCACTTGCTGTGGTGCATGCTTCTAGCATTCGAACATCAGCACCCGCAACAAAATTGTCCGGTTTTAGGGAGTGGATGATCATCCCTTTAATACCACTGGAGTCTTTTAGCTGAGCAAAAATTTCTTTCATTTCGTCAGCAAAAGCCGCCTGCAGCGTATTCATTTTTTCATTAGGAACATCGATGGCTAACCAAGCAATATTTTGCTCATCAACCTTTAGACTAAATGCTTTTTGCTCGCTCATTACTCAACCTCCAGAATCATTGCCGCACCAAGACCACCAGCAGCACATGCGGTATTCAATGCAATACCACCGCCACGGCGTTTTAGCTCTCGTAGGGTTTGCGTCATCATACGCGCACCAGTCGCAGCAAATGGGTGACCATAAGCAATTGATCCGCCAAGCACGTTGAACTTATCCATGTCAATTTCACCAATCGCTTTTGAGCGACCAAGGTTTTCTTGAGCAAACTTATCGGAAGCAAACATCTTCACATTCGCCAATGCTTGAGCAGCAAAGGCCTCGTGCATGTCGATCAACGTCAGGTCTGACAGTTCCAAGCCTGTATTTTCAAGCACTTTCGCTGTGGCATAAGTCGGCCCCATCAGCATGTCCTTTTCCACGCCGATAGCAGAGAATGCATAACCTCGGATGTAACCAAGAATCTCCATTCCGAGCTCTTTCGCTTTACCTTCTCGCATCAACATCACTGCCGCACCACCATCAGTCAATGGCGTACTGTTCGCAGCCGTAACACTGCCATACTGACGATCAAACGCAGGTCGCAATTTCGCGTATCCCTCAACCGTTGAGTCATGACGGATATTGTTGTCTTCCGAAATCCACTTTTTGTATGGTTCAGGGAAAGCCGTCATCACTTCATCTTGGATTTTTCCTTCTTTCCAAGCTTGAGAAGCCAGCGTATGAGAACGATGTGCAAGCGCATCCTGTTCTGCGCGAGAAATACCATGTGTTTTAGCCATTTGCTCTGCAGTTTGTCCCATGGATAAACCCGTAGAGTACTCTGCTACTGCTGGTGGCACTGGCATCAGGTCTTTAAAGCTCAAGTTTTTGAGGATACTAAGCTTCTGACCCATTGTTTTTGTCTTACTAAGAGCAAGCAGATTAGAAGCCAATTTCTTTGATACGCCAATAGGCAGGACGGAAGAAGAGTCTGCACCGCCAGCAATACCAATATCGATGGTTCCCGCCATGATGCTTTCTGCGACATTAACCGCCGCTTGAAAACTCGTCGCACACGCTCGAGTCACACTGTAAGCATCAGTATGGATGTTCATACCGGTGCCTAACACGATTTCTCGTGCGATGTTTGGCGCTTCAGGCATTTGTACTACTTGTCCAAATACCACTTGTTCGATTAGCTTCGGATCAATATCTGTTCGAGCAAGCATTTCGCTTACTACCATTTTCCCTAAATCGACCGCTGGCACTTGGCTAAATTCCGTGCTTTGACGAGCAAAGGGAGTTCGAAGCCCCGCGACAATAGCGACACGCTCACCATTGCGTGTTTTTACTTCCTGCTTGCCCATTGTTTCTCCTTAAATACAAGAGGTCTGACCTGATGCATTGTAATGAATTTGTTAAATTTATCAAACGTGCGTTTAAATAAACGTGAAGCAAGTAGTTCAATTACTCTACTTCTTTGATTCTTATGCGATTACTAATGGTTAACTATAGAGAGTTAAAACGGTAAGAGGTATACGGAAAGTAAAATCGAAGCAAAAAAAAACCACACATAACTGTGTGGTCGGAATATCTATAAAACAATTAACTTACGCCAATTGAAAAGTAATCAGTTTCCTGATTAGGAGAAAGTAAAGTCAGCCTTCAAAAGGAAGTGTCATCTTGCTCAACATGTTAGTCGCAATGACTAACGAGATGACAAGGTGTACTATAACCCCTTCACTGCTTGATATTTTGAAATAGATCAATTTTATAGTGATTTTACGAGTTTTAAGCTCACCTAAAGCGATTATTGATTCAAAACAATTCAAGAATCCACCATCAGAAGTCCCTTTTAATGCTCCATCTAGTGAACTTATCCAAGCCATTGATTACTAATGATGATATTGTTAACAATATATATCAATTCGTGTTCGATGATATCTGACATTTGCGTATACACTTTTAGGTAACCACATGGCTTATTGTGTCAAAGGGGTTGCATGACAAATCCTGCAACCAAAACCGCTAAGCGATAAAGCAAGTAAAGTCATGCTCAGAACAAATAAGAAACTCACAGAGCGAGGATGGAGGCTCCTGTGGCCATATTAAAAATGTTTGGAAAGAAAAATTCCAACAGTCCGGTCAACTCTGATATGGACAAGCAAAGAAAATACGAAGCGCTCGTCCGAGGGTATCATCGTGACTTGTACCGCTACGCATATTGGTTGTGCAAAGATAAAGCGGTCGCGGAAGATCTAGTTCAGGAAACCTGTCTTAGAGCTTGGAAGTCACTCGATAGCCTCCAGGACGAAAAAGCTGCCAAGTCTTGGCTCATCACAATATTGAGACGAGAAAACGCGCGCCGCTTCGAACGTAAACAATTTGATTTAGTTGATATCGATGATTACGGCAATGATGCTAAAGTCAGCGATGACTCACATCATCAGCAAGAATGGCTGCAGGCACAGATCATGAAGCTCGATGTTGAATATCGTGAGCCTTTATTTCTCCAAGTTGTCGGTGGTTTCAGTGGAGAAGAAATTGGCGACATTCTTGATTTAAATAAAAACACAGTGATGACTCGACTATTTCGCGCTCGTAATCAACTTAAAGAGATGTTGGATTCTCAAGATACCAAGAGAGGACAAAAGAATGGATGATTTAGAATTTCGTCGTCGTATTTTGTCGGATCCAAAACAAAAGGATGAAGAGATTCTGCAAGCTTTAGCTGGTAGCGACGCCAACAATAAGTTTGTTGATGACGTTTTGGATCTCGATGTAAAAATTAAACAAGCCATGAATGTGGATGTACCCGAAGATCTCGCAGATAAGATTTTATTTAGCCAGACGTCGAGTGCACTTGATGAAGAGAAGGTCGTAAGACCAAACTTTGTCCGCAAAGCAATGGCACTTGCCGCTTCTATTGCGTTCACCGCAGGATTATTCGTTGGCCAAGTAAACTGGGGAAATGTTTTGGTGTCTCCAGCACAAGCCAGTTTAGCGGATACCGCAATGAAACACGTTATTCATGAAGAACCGTTTGTTCGTCATCTTGATGAGGATGTACCGAGCTCGCAAATTAATGCGAAAATGTCGCCATTTCATTACCAGTTTAGTGAAAACTTTCCATATCACGTTTACTACCTAAACCACTGCGGTTTTGGCGAATCCAATGCGGTGCATATGGTGTTCCAAGGTCCAAAAGGTAAAGTAACGTTATTTATTACTGGTATTCCAAGCGAACAAAGTACCGACTTTAGTAAGGATGGCATGACCGGAATCGTTCAGCCCGTCGGGAGTTCAAGCCTGATTTTAGTCGGGGAAGAAGGTGAAAATATTGATGCGATCGCTACGACTCTTGCATCAATGATTAAGCCGATGTAACAACTTCGACGATTTCCAGCCTTCAAAAGGTTAAATGCCGCTAAATGATCTTATTTAGCGGCATTTTTGTATAAATAGAGCACAAAACATTCACCACTGCTATAGCATTTAGAGCTTAAACTCTAAATTATGCATTTTAAGTGCAATTTCCCGTCTTTTAGACATCATTTCTGCAATTTTTATTCAATTTTATCCAATGGTCGGATTTGTCCAAGCAATTATTGATACTACTATCTGCGCCACTGAGCAAAAGCTCAATTTATCGTCCAAAGAGACGAATCTAATAAGGAAAAACAAATGACTCAGAACACGCGTCTGTTTAAAAAGACTCTCCTAGCAGTAACGGTAGCTTTTGCCTCAGGTCAATCGATGGCAGCGGGTTTCCAAATCAACGCTCAATCAGCAACTGGCATCGGCCGTGCATTTGCTGGTGATGCGGTAATCGCAGATAATGCAGCAGTAATGGCTCGTAACCCAGCAGCAATGGCTCTGTTTGATAAAATGGAACTGTCGCTAGGTTTCGAAAGCATTACTTCAATGATTGAAGTGAAAGATGCGAAATATAACGTTAATACTCCTTTGGGCTCCAATACTGTAAGTGTTGCTGATACTGATGATGTGGGTGATACGTCAATAGCTCCAAACATTCACCTAATCGTTCCAGTAAATGACAAGTTTGCATGGGGCGTAAACGCATACTCTAATTTCGGCACTAAAACTGAATTTTCAGATAA
Source organism: Vibrio sp. Vb1574 (assembly GCF_033338675.1). NCBI lineage: Bacteria > Pseudomonadati > Pseudomonadota > Gammaproteobacteria > Vibrionales > Vibrionaceae > Vibrio > Vibrio sp. Vb1574. The sequence continues at coordinate 2,615 of NZ_JAWOTC010000057.1, read as the reverse complement.
CTACACCGCAACAGAGTACGGTGGTCTTACGGATGTAAAAAGCTTCAACTTTGGATTGGCGGGTTCTTACCGTTTAAACGAACAATGGAGCTTTGGTGCTGGTTTAGATTTAATCTACGGCCAAGGCACAATGAAGCGTACAACTAGCTCTTCAGTCCCAAGGGTTGGCGGTCAAAAAATTCTGGACGTAGATAAAGCTGATGGTTGGGCTGTTGGTTTTAACGTTGGTACTGTGTACGAACTAGATGAAAACAACCGTTTTGGTCTAGCGTATCGTTACAGCCCTGAATTTACGGCGAAAGACGACAAAGGTCAGGAAATCACGCTACCTCTACCAGATATGGCCGAGTTTTCTGGTTTCCACAAAATCCAAGACACTAAGTTTGCTGTACACTACAGCATCCAATACATCGGTTGGAAAGATTTCGACCAAATTGATTTTGAGAACCTAAATCAGGGTTTACTTAAAGGTGGTTACTCGAAAGACTATCAATGGCAAGATGGCTGGCACTACGCAATTGGTGGTACTTACTACCTAAACAACAACTGGACACTTCGTGCTGGTTACATGTACGACACAAGCGCTCAAGATAAAGTAACGTCTATCTCGGTACCAGACTCTGATCGCCAGTGGTTCTCCACAGGTTTCTCTTACCATATTGATAATAGCTCAAACATCGATTTTGGCTTCACGTACTTGTTAGGTGAAGATGTAAAAGTTAATGAGAATACTCAATTATCTCCTGTTCTTTCTACCGGTGTAACAGCAACAACTCATGCTGATGCAATTCTATTCGGCTTACAATACAGCCGTAGCTTCTAAACGCTTCGCTGTTAGTTAGTAGAAAAATACTTTATATAAAAGGCTGGATTTCCAGCCTTTTTTCATATCTGCGATTTATTGCCCACTCAATTTGAGTGAACACGTGTATCTAAATCTCACAATTAGGACGCACAGCTGTTCGCTGAATTCCGTTTACAAGCCTTTCACAGTTAGATTATTAAACCGCAAAAATAACATTTGAAAGGATAATATTTCAAATGACCACTTACGCTGGATTTTCATTTCTAAAGTAAAAACTCTACCTTTAAACTTTTGTCCCACGTTATAAACAAATCAGCGAACATTCGAATGAAAACCAACAAGACTCTTCTATCAACAGCAGTGGCATTAAGCCTACTTGGCACAACGGGCATGGCTAACGCAGCAGGTTTCCAACTTGCTGAATATTCTGCAACAGGCCTAGGTCGAGCATATGCTGGTGAAGCAGCAATGGCTGACAACGCAAGTGCACAATGGCGTAACCCAGCAATGCTAACTTATTTGGAAGGCACTCAAGTGTCCGTTGGTGCAATCTATGTGAACCCAAATATTGATATTGAAGGTGATGTAAACTTCCACGGTAGCACTTCTTCTGCATCTTCAGATGACTTCGCACATGATGCAATCATTCCAAACTTCTACCTATCACACCAATATAATGAGAAATTCGCGATTGGTTTGGCATTTGGCACCAACTACGGCATGGAAACCGATTTAGGTAAAGGCTTTGGTGCATCGCACTTTGGTAACGAAGCAAGCGTAACGACAATGGAAGCGAACTTAAACGCAGCTTACAAAGTCAATGAATCAATCAGCGTTGGTAGTGGTATCCGTTACATCATCGGCGAAGGCAGCTTTGGCGCAGCAGCTCCTAAGAATAACGTTGTAGGGTTAAATCCTGAAACTAATCAACCAATCAGTGTTCCTCAAGGTACCGCTCTAAAATACATGGAAGGTGACGATACCGCTTGGGGCTGGCAAGTTGGTACAGCATGGCAGATCAATGAAAATAACCGTATCGGCTTCGCGTACAAATCTGAAGTTGAACTGAAGCTTGAAGGCCATGCTGAAGGTCTTGGTTTTGGCTTCGGTACTTCTGAACGCGACAACGGCTACATGTATCTAAACCTGCCTGCAACGGCTGAGTTGGCAAGCTTCCACCAAGTAACAGACCAACTTGCGTTACACGCAAGCGTTAACTGGACGGATTGGAGCTCTTTCGAGAAATTGGAAGCACGTCTAAATACTGCTGGCACGCATATGGTTAAAGTAGAAAACTGGGAAGACAACTATCGCTTTGCTGTTGGTGCTACTTACCAGCTTAATCCTAAGCTAGCGCTACGCACTGGTATTGCATACGATACTTCAGCGGTAAGCGACAAAAACCGCACGATTACTATTCCAGAAACTGACCGCACTTGGCTAAGTATTGGCGCAACGTACGATTGGACGAAAGACTTCAGCCTAGACGCTGGCTTCACCTATATTTTTGCGAAAGACGCACCAATCGTTGAGTCTCGTGGTTACAAGTCAGACGACACTGCAGAACAAGTCGGCGGCCAATTTGTAGGCGAAACTACGGGTAATGTTTGGCTAATCGGTGTTCAAGCAAACTACCGTTTCTAACCAAGCTGCAAAATACAAAAAAGGCTTAGCATCAGCTAAGCCTTTTTTCATTTCTCTGTGCCGTCCTAAATAAGGTTGACACTTTCCACCCCCAAAATTGGAGAGTGTTATGAAATCAACAACTAAAAGAACTCAGCGCGATTACTCCCTCGCTTTTAAACTCACT
>NZ_JAWOTC010000056.1:0-29190 GCF_033338675.1 Vibrio sp. Vb1574 | reverse complement strand
GACTTGAGTATATACTTCCCGCCCCATTTTAGAGTTCGAAGGTTAAGATGAGAATCGCATTAGGTATCGAGTACAACGGTACAAACTACTTTGGTTGGCAGCGCCAAAGAGAAGTGAAAAGTGTCCAAGAAGAGCTAGAGAAAGCATTGTCCGTCGTCGCTAATCACCCAGTTGAAGTTCAGTGTGCTGGTCGGACAGACGCAGGCGTGCATGGCACGGGACAAGTTGTGCACTTTGATACCAACGTTACTCGAAAAATGGTAGCTTGGACCATGGGCGCAAACGCGAACATGCCGAGCGATATAGCGGTTCGTTGGGCTAAGGAAGTTTCAGATGATTTCCATGCAAGATTCTCAGCGACAGCGCGCCGTTATCGTTACATTATTTTCAATCATGCTTTACGTCCAGGCATCTTAAACTCGGGGGTTAGTCACTATCATGGTGAGCTCGACGAGAAAAAAATGCATGAAGCAGGGCAGTTCCTACTCGGCGAAAATGATTTTACGTCGTTTCGCGCGGCGCATTGTCAGTCTCGCAGCCCATTTCGAAACTTGATGCACCTGAACGTTACGCGCCATGGAAACTATGTGGTTATTGATATTAAAGCCAATGCGTTTGTGCATCATATGGTTCGTAATATCACAGGTAGCTTGATAAAAGTTGGACGTGGCGAAGAGAGTCCTGAATGGATCAAGTGGTTATTAGAAGCCAAAGATCGCAAACTAGCGGGTGCGACAGCGAAAGCGGAAGGTCTGTACCTGGTAGATGTAGACTACCCAGAAGAGTTTGGGTTACCTGAAGTGCCGATCGGTCCACTGTTTTTACCAGATAATTTGAACTAATTTTACAAACTTATTTCAAAATATCGGTAGTGTTTACATTGAATGTGAACGGAAAACATACGCTATTTACGATATCAAAAATAGGTACAACCAGTTTTTTATCTACAGTAGCTGCAAGATATGGTTTAATCCGTCGGTATTATGTCGAATTTATATCTTTCGCAATGAAGCGGAAGAGTTGAGAGAAAAGGTCTTCCATGAGTTGGCTTGAAAAGATTTTAGAGAAAAGCAATCTAGTAAGTTCACGCAAAGCTTCTATCCCAGAAGGCGTGTGGACTAAATGTACCTCTTGTGAACAGGTTTTATACCATGCAGAGCTAGAGCGTAACTTAGAAGTTTGTCCAAAGTGTAACCATCACATGCGTATGAAAGCGCGTCGTCGTTTGGAAACATTTTTAGATGAAGGTAATCGAGTTGAATTAGGTTCTGAACTTGAGCCACAGGATAAACTGAAATTTAAAGATTCTAAGCGATACAAAGAGCGTATCTCTGCTGCACAAAAAAATAGCGGTGAGAAAGATGCGCTAGTTGTGATGCAGGGTGAATTGCTTGGTCTGCCGCTTGTGGCGTGTGCGTTTGAATTCTCCTTTATGGGTGGTTCAATGGGTTCAGTCGTTGGTGCTCGCTTTGTGAAAGCCGTGGATGCAGCCATTGAAAATAACTGTGCGCTTGTTTGTTTCTCAGCAAGTGGTGGTGCTCGTATGCAAGAAGCATTAATGTCTCTTATGCAAATGGCAAAAACCAGTGCTGCGCTTGAGCGTTTATCAGAAAAGGGTCTGCCGTTTATTTCGGTTCTAACTGACCCTACAATGGGTGGTGTATCAGCAAGTTTGGCTATGTTGGGTGATATCAACATCGGTGAACCTAAGGCCCTCATTGGCTTTGCTGGTCGTCGTGTAATCGAGCAAACTGTACGTGAAGATCTTCCTGAAGGTTTCCAGCGTAGTGAGTTCCTACTTGATCACGGTGCTATTGATATGATCGTTGACCGTCGTGAAATGCGTCAGCGTGTGGGTGGTCTTATCGCTAAGATGACTAACCACAAGTCTCCTTTGGTGGTTTCGGTTAACGAATCTCCAAATGAAGAGCCATATTCTGTACCAGAAGCGGACGAAAAAGGGTAAAGTATCAACTAACATAAAAACCAAAGAATTTAATGGTTAAAGTTAGATGACCCAAAACCCAATTCCTCAAGCCACATCTTCATTAGAGATGTGGCTTGATTATTTAGCAAATATTCATTCCTCAGCAATTGATCTAGGCTTAGACCGTGTCCAAGCGGTAGCAAACAAAGCCAATCTTACCAAACCAGCTCCAACCGTAATCACCGTTGCCGGAACCAATGGCAAAGGCTCAACGTGTGCGTTAATGGAAGCCATTTTACTTGATGCTGGCTATTCAGTCGGTGTTTATAGTTCTCCGCACCTGATTCGTTACAACGAGCGTGTACGCATTAATGGCGTTGACGTTGTAGATGCCAAGCACTGTGAAGCATTCGATTATGTAGAAAAGCAGCGTGGTGATGTTAGCCTTAGCCTCTTTGAATTCGGTACGCTTGCTGCGCTACGTATTTTCCAAGTAGAGAAAGTTGATGTTGTCTTACTTGAAGTAGGACTTGGCGGCCGTCTAGACGCCACTAACGTTGTTGACCATGATGTTTCTGTTATTACGAGCTTAGCGATCGATCATGTGGATTGGCTTGGTGATGACATCAATGTTATTGGTTTTGAAAAAGCGGGCATTTACCGTTCAGGGAAGCCAGCAATTTGTGGTCAACCGACGCCACCAGCGACCGTGGCGGCTCATGCTGACGATATTGGTTCTGAGTTCTTCCAAGTAGGTATTCAGTACGATTACCAACTAACTGATAATGGTTGGAAATGGAGCAGTGGGGCATTTGAGTTAGAGGATTTACCAATCCCATCGCTACCATTACAAAATGCAGCCACTGCACTGATGGCACTAGGGGCTTCGGAATTGCAAATCACTGACATAAATATTGTCAATGGCTTGAATAATGCTCGTTTGGCGGGGCGTATGCAAGTACTGCATCACGAACCTGAAATAGTCCTTGATGTCGCTCATAACCCGCACTCTGCTGAGTATTTGGTAGAAAGAGTGAAGCAACAATATCTGGGTAAGAATATCCATATTGTGGTTGCAATGCTGCATGACAAGGACATTAAAGCAACCATTGAAGCGCTAACTCCAGTTGCAACACAATGGTATCCAGCGTCGCTTACTGGACCGAGAGCGGCGACCGCTGATGAATTGTGCCAATACTTACCTGATGGGCAAGTTCATTTTGAAAACCCTGTTGACGCCTTCGAGAGTGCGAGAAGCCACGCAAAGGCAGGAGACGTTATTCTGGTGGTTGGCTCATTCCATACCGTCGGAGAGGTATTGGAACATTGGCAATCAAATAATAAATAAGCAAAGGTATTTTGATGGCAAGTAAATTCCAAAGTCGTTTAGTCGGCACCATCATTCTAGTCGCAGTCGGAGTCATTGTTCTTCCCGATGTGCTAGATGGTAAGAAACTGCACTACAAAGAAGAATTTGCCAGTATTCCTATCAAACCAGAACTTGATAGTGATGTGGAAAACTTCGAAATATTAGAGCCAGTGGAAGACGACATTACGTTACCGGATTCTCCGGTTGAAGCTGTAGTGCAAGAACGTGAGGATGCTCAAGTAGCCGTTTCTGAGCCCGAGCCAGTGCCAACATCTAAACCTGAGGTCATCAAACAACCAGAGCAAGTTGAGGTCGTCACTCGTCCTGTTCAAGAGAAAAATCAATATGAAGATTCAGCTTGGATCATTCAGTTGATGGCACTTAAGAATCACGAAAATGCTGTCGCGCTTGTCGCGGATTTGCAAAAGCGTGGTTATCAAGCTCACACAAAGAAAGAAAACGAGTTTACGAGAGTGATTGTTGGCCCTGATGTGTCAAAAAGTAAACTTGAACGACAAGTTCAAGAATTACAAAAAATTACAGGTTCAAAAGGTCAATTGCTTAAATTTAAGCCATTAAATCCATAAGAAAACGTTTGCGTCAGCATTTTTTCTGTTAAAATGCGCGCCAACTTAAGATGAAGAAAAGATGAATTGGATAGATTTTATCATTTTAGGTGTGATCGGATTTTCAGCTCTGATCAGTTTAGTTCGCGGTTTTGCTAAAGAAGCTTTGTCTTTGGTGATTTGGTTCGGAGCGTTTTTTATCTCCAGTAATTACTATGCCAAATTGGCGGTGTACTTCACCAACATCGAAGATGATATGTTTCGTAACGGAGCGGCGATTGCGGCGTTATTTGTCGCAACCTTGGTAGTTGGTGCAGTGGTGAATTACGTCATTGGTCAACTGGTACAAAAAACAGGGCTATCAGGTACGGACCGAATTCTCGGGATTGTATTTGGTGGTCTACGCGGAGTCTTAATTGTTTCTGCGGTGCTGTTTTTTATGGATGCGTTTACTGCATTCCCAAGCTCGGATTGGTGGAAAGATTCACAGTTGATCCCTGAGTTCAGCCGTATCATCGCCCCATTCTTCGAGCATTTACAAGCAACATCAAGTTTTCTGTCTGGCACTATCTAGTAGTGCCAGCTACTGTCGCAAATCGAGGATTAGGACATGTGTGGTATTGTTGGAATCGTGGGCACAACGCCTGTAAACCAGTCTATTTATGACGCGTTAACGGTGTTACAGCATCGTGGCCAAGATGCCGCTGGTATTTGTACCATAGAAAGCAATCGTTTTCGTCTACGTAAGGCGAACGGTTTAGTCAAGGATGTGTTTGAAGCAAGACACATGCAACGCCTGCAAGGCGAGGTCGGAATTGGTCATGTTCGTTACCCTACAGCAGGCAGTTCAAGTGCTTCAGAAGCTCAACCTTTCTACGTAAACTCTCCTTTCGGTATTACACTTGCCCACAACGGTAACTTGACCAACGCTAACGAAGTTCGTCAGAAGCTGTTTGAAAAAGATCGCCGTCATATCAATACCACTTCAGACTCTGAAGTATTACTAAATGTACTGGCGCACGAAATTGACTCAGTAAAAGGAAATGTCACGACCGAAGACGTATTCCGCGCAGTCACCAATGTTCATCGCACAATTCGCGGTGCTTATGCTGTGACCGCCATGATCATTGGTCATGGTATGATTGCATTTCGTGACCCACACGGTATTCGCCCGCTGTGTTTAGGTAAGCGTGAAGTTAACGGCAGAGCAGAGTACATGGTTGCGTCTGAATCGGTGGCATTGGATGCGGTCGGTTTTGATTTCGTCCGTGATGTTGCACCTGGTGAAGCGATTTACGCAACGTTTGACGGTGAGCTTTACACGAAGCAGTGTGCAGACAATCCTAAGCTGAACCCTTGTATTTTCGAGTTCGTGTACTTTGCTCGTCCAGATTCGTTCATCGATAAAATTTCGGTATACAGCGCTCGCGTTGAAATGGGTAAAAAGCTGGGCGAACGTATTCGTGAAGATTACGCAAACCTTGATATCGATGTTGTCATTCCTATCCCTGAAACGTCTTGCGACATTGCACTGCAAATCGCTCAAGCGATCGATATCCCTTATCGCCAGGGTTTCGTGAAAAACCGTTATGTTGGACGTACGTTTATCATGCCTGGCCAGCAACAACGTAAGAAATCAGTACGTCGCAAGTTGAATGCTATTCGTTCGGAATTCAAAGGTAAGAATGTGTTGCTGGTGGATGACTCTATTGTTCGAGGTACAACGTCAGAGCAGATTATTGAGATGGCTCGTGATTCTGGTGCCAAGAAAGTGTACATGGTCTCAGCGGCTCCTGAAGTTCGTTTCCCGAACGTATACGGCATTGATATGCCAAGTGCTACAGAGCTTATTGCCCATGGCCGTGACAACGATACAATTTGTAAGCAGATTGGTGCCGATGCGCTTATTTATCAACGTCTAGAAGATTTGGTAGAGGCTGTAGGTCTTGGAAACCAAGATATTACTCAGTTCGATACATCCGTGTTTAACGGCGAATACGTAACGGGTGATATTGACCAACAATACCTAGATTTTTTGGATGGTCTTCGTAACGATGATGCGAAAACACAACTTGAAATCCAACAGGATTTAGCAAACCTAGAGCTTCATAACGAAGGCGCATAGGATGCGCTTTCTTAAGTCGTAAAAAAACCAGAGCTTTGGCTCTGGTTTTTTGTTTTCGCTATCTAATTAGTGAATGTTATAAGCGATCACAAAGTCAATAAAGAGGCGAACTTTCTCTGGCAGGTGGTCTTTGTGGTTGTAAAGCATATAAATGTCGCGCGGGTTTGCACTCCAATCTGGCAGTACGCGTACCAAATCGCCGCTCTCGATGTACTCTTTGATCATGACATCTGGCATTAGTGTGATGCCTAAACCTTCGGAACAAGCACTGCGCACCACATTGAGCGCGTTTGCTTGAAAACGACCACGATCAACATTCACCACAGACTCGCCTTTGCTATTAATCAAGGTCCACTTAATAAGTGGGTACCCTTTTAGCAATGAATGGTTAGAGAGCTCTTCTGCATGGTGTGGCGCAGGATTTGAGGTTAGATAGTCAGGGCTTGCAACGAGAATATCCTTCACTTCGCCAATCTTACGCGCGATGAGGCTAGAGTCGCGTTGCGGTCCCACTCGAAAAATTACATCCCATTCAGTAGGGTCAAGCTTGTCCGCATTATTCTCTGTCGTTAGCTCAATGTTGATGTCCGGGTACTGCTTCATAAAGCTGTTGAACATCGGCATCATCATTCGTTTAGTTAAGTTGTAAGGCGCGGAGATCTTAATCTTGCCGGATGCTCCTCGGCAGTCGTCAGTGATTTCCTCTGCTGCGGTTGTTAGCCTTTGTAGTAAAGGAGAGCACTCATGGTAAAAACGTTCCCCTGCTTCAGTGAGCGAAAGTTTGCGAGCATGACGGTTCAATAGTCGAAGATTGACAGAGTCTTCTAGCGCTTGAATGCGTCGGGTGATGGTCGCAACCGGGATCATGGTTTTTCGCGAAGTTGCGGTGTAGCTCCCATTTTCGACAACCAGTCGAAACAGGTTTAAGTCATCTAATTTCATATTTCCAGACACATTAAATTACCGATTACGGTTAATTTATAATTAACTTTGTGATCAAAGCTTGCTTTAAGTCAACATGTTGCATCATTTGAACACAGCAACCCTGTTTGAGTAAATACTGTTATACGCCGTAATATTTGTATTAATGCAGTTTCCGAGCTAAGTTTTATAACAAGGCAAAGCGGCCTCAGGTCTTGCTGTGACACGTTTTGCTGGAAGTAAACACAACAAAAATAATGACTTAATAATAAATCTGTTTTTTTGACTGAGCTTTGTGAGGGATAAAGGTATGTTTAAGACTCACAGTCAAACGGCAATGGTCTCGGCACAGGAAGTGATTAATCAAAAACTAATAATGTTGGTGGACGATGATCCAATATTTCGTAAAGTAACCAATGCCTATTTAGAAAGTCAGGGTTTTAAAGTAGTAGAAGCAGAAAACGGCCTAGAAGCGCTTCAACAACTCAGGGAATGCCAACCCGATCTTATCTTATGTGATTTATCGATGCCGGTCTTAGATGGTATCGAGTTCGTCGAAGAAGTTAGTCTCGAATACCCATATATGCCGCTTATCGTGGTATCAGGCACGGATGAAATGTCCGATGTCGCGAAAGCGTTGCGATTTGGTATTAAAGATTTTCTTCCTAAACCGATAGGTAATTATGAGCACCTATCTCAGGCGATAGAGAATACGCTAGAAGATACCGATAGCCACTTCTCAGAACAACGTGACTTTTCAAGTCAGTGGTTCAGGGTTGATGATGGTGGTGAAATCCCAGATGAACAAGAGCTGTATTGGCATCTGGAATATTTACAACAGAATCCGAGTGCGGCAAGAGATTTACTGCAAGCTCTATTGCCAGAAAAGGATGCTGCTCAGGGAGATTGGCGCTGCTCGTACCGTTTATTGCAATCGACGGATGTGATGCCCTTGGTTTTCGATTATCGTTGGTTAATGAATGGTCAATTTGCGTTTTATCTAGTTGATTCTGCTTCCCAAGCTAATGATGGAGTTGCGACGACATTGCTCGTTAGGGCATTGTTTGACGACTATCTCCGTAACTTGAAAAGTTTCAGTGCTGATCTCAAGGACATGGTAGGGATCATTGAAAAAGGAATTGAGTGTTCGGAGTGTGCGGGTGCAGTCAATGCTGTGTTTGGTGTCGCCGACCTCGCTTCATCCTCGGTCTCTATATTGCCTGCGGGTTTAGATAGCCATTGGTCTGACGGAAATACGAATCAACACATCGCAGCAGGTAACCGTTTAGGGGGAGGAAGTATGAAAAACTTCATCACCCGCGATTTACCGCTTAGTGTTGCAGGACAGTTATCTATCGGGTGTTTAGGTTCTTCAAGTTTTAGTTTAAGTATTACCCGGAAATCCCGACTAGTATAATTATGACTTGCAAACCAATAAGCAGCGTCCTTACGCTGCTTATTATCTTTTTAGAACCACCAAAACAACATACGTTTAGTTTAATAACCTTACTTTTTACTGGTTTTTAGATTTGGCTGTTTAATGTATAGTCAGCGCTTAAAACAATAATGACCCATTTGTGCAACGATAATTTAACGCTGTGCCTTGGGAGAAGCAAAGTCAACTAGTGAGAAGACACATCATGGCAGACAAAGATTTTAAAGAGCCTTATAATATTTTTTACTTTTTAGGTTTTATTGCAGTTCTTTTGATCCCAACACTTCCTGCAACGCTAACCTGGCTTCGTGTAATGAATGGTTACGCAGGCTTTTAATCTAGCTATTTTGTACCGGAGTTCACCATTCGTATTAAGCGTTACTTTTTCAATACTGTTGGTGGACTCTGTATTGTGCTCGGCATAGCCGGCATAGCCCTTCCACTTTTACCCACCACACCTTTTATTTTGCTTGCTAGCGCATGTTTTATGCGTGGAAGCCCCGCATTTCATCAATGGTTACATAACCACAAAACGTTTGGACCCATTCTCGGCAATTGGCATAAGCATCGGGCTGTTACTTCAAAAGTAAAAAAGCGTGGTGCGATTTTTATTGCGCTTAGTTTCATGGTTTCAATCGTTGTTGTCCCCCTCGTTTGGGTAAAAATTGGTCTTTTAGTGATGCTAATCGTTTTACTCAGCTGGTTTATGCGTCTGCCTGTGATTGAGTTGGTTGCTGACCGAGAAGAAAATCACTAAGATTGTAGAGAATAGTGTGCCCGCTCTTCGAGTGGGCGTTTGTATTTTCAGCGCCTGTGACTTTTACGAAAATAAGCACATAGTGGTGAAAACCTATTGTTCGTTGCCCTCGTGATACTGCGATTAGAGAGGGCGATGAGCCAATCTAAGTAAATCGGTATTATGACTACAGAAACAATTTCACTGATCAAATCTAGCATCAAAAGCATCCAAGACTACCCAAAGCCAGGCATTCTATTTCGTGATGTGACGAGCCTTCTTGAAGACGCGAAAGCATACCAAGCGACGATCAACTTACTTGTTGAACGTTACAAAGATATGGGCTTTACCAAGGTTGTGGGTACGGAAGCTCGTGGCTTTCTATTTGGCGCGCCTTTAGCGCTTGAGCTAGGTGTTGGTTTTGTACCAGTGCGTAAACCAGGCAAGCTACCACGCCCTACTGTTGCTCAATCTTATGAGCTTGAATACGGCGTTGATACACTAGAAATCCATACAGATGCCATCGTTGAAGGCGACAAAGTACTGGTTGTCGACGATTTATTGGCAACGGGCGGTACTATTGAAGCGACGACTAAGCTGATTCGCCAACTGGGTGGTGAAGTTGAGCACGCTGCGTTCGTTATCAACCTACCAGAAATCGGTGGCGATAAACGTTTAGAAGCACTAGGTCTAAACGTGTACAGCATCTGCGATTTTGAAGGACATTAATACATTCAATGAGTTATTTAGCTTTAGCGCGAAAATGGCGTCCTAATCAGTTTGACCAAGTTGTCGGACAAAAACATGTCCTGACGGCGTTGGAAAACGCACTGGCGCAAAACCGTTTACACCATGCTTATCTGTTCAGCGGGACTCGTGGTGTGGGTAAAACGAGTATCGGTAGGCTGTTTGCCAAAGGCTTGAACTGCGAAACCGGCATTACCGCGACACCTTGTGGTAAGTGTGATACTTGTCGTGAAATTGATGAAGGTCGCTTTGTCGATCTTCTTGAAATCGACGCGGCATCACGTACTAAAGTTGAAGACACTCGCGAACTGTTAGACAACGTTCAATACAAACCTGCTCGTGGACGTTTTAAAGTGTACCTCATCGATGAGGTGCACATGCTATCGCGTCACTCTTTCAATGCGTTGTTGAAAACCCTGGAAGAGCCGCCAGAGTATGTGAAGTTCTTACTCGCAACAACTGATCCACAAAAGCTGCCTGTCACTATATTGTCGCGTTGTCTTCAGTTTCATCTGAAACCAATCAGCGTTGATGATATTCACCAGCAACTTGACTACATTTTGGGTCAAGAGCAAGTATCGGCAGAACCAAAAGCACTGGGTATGATCTCACATGCTGCAGATGGCAGTATGCGTGATGCTCTCAGCTTGACTGATCAAGCAATTGCTTTAGGTAACGGTGCGGTGCAAGCCGATATTGTCAGCCACATGTTGGGGACGATTGATACCGACCAAGCGATTCACTTACTAGAGTCAATCAGCAGCAAGAAACCTCAACAAGCTATGGATAAAATCCAACAATTAGCGGCAAATGGTGTTGAGTGGGATGGTTTGTTGCAGCAAGTCGCAACACAGTTACACCGAATTGCGATGTATCAAGCGTTGCCCGCGTCGTTAGACCGAGCACAACCAGATGCAGAGAAAATTGAGCTGTTGAGTAAAGCTCTAAGCCCGCAAGACGTTCAGCTTTACTATCAAATTGCATTGAAAGGTCGTGAAGATTTGACCCTCTCGCCAAATGGGAGAGTCGGTTTGGAAATGATTGTGCTGCGTATGATGGCGTTCCGTCCATCAAATAACAGTGGGGCAAATGTTGTTTCTAGTAACTGCGAGCCAGCGTCATCTCCGGCTCAAAGTACCAGTCAACCAAAGGCTGCGCCAGCTCGGACAGTAGCAGCTCCTCGAGCTCAGCAGCCGAGTCCAGCACAAAGCTCACCACAAGTGGCGCCTCAACCTTCATCCAATTCACAACCTGAATATCACGCGAGTGGATATGAGACGGTTCCGCCACAGTATGATATGGCGCCGCCGATGAGCGAAAACCCTGCACCGCAGCATGAAACGCCACCTCAACAAGTGCAAGAGAGCGTTTCAATACCGGCGCGCGGTGGTCTAAGCGGTTTACGTCACCAATTACGTTCTCAGCGTCAAGGCCTACAACAGAACACTCCTCAAAATGGTGGCTCAAAAAAGCCTAAAGCGGCATCTGCACAACCAGAATCGGTTATCGACCGAGTAGCGCAATTGCATGGCAATTCCGCGCAGGTGTCGCCAAACTCAGCTCCGAAGTCGACGGAGCCACAAGTTGAGGAAGCGTATCGCTGGCGTCCAAGCAAGCCTGTTGAGACAAAAGTAAATACAAAACTGACACCTACGCAGCTCAAGCAGGCACTTGAGCATGAGAAAACGCCTGAAATGGCACAAAAGCTCATCGATGAGTCATTAGAACATAATGAATGGGCGAAGCTCATCAGCTTAATGGAGATCCCTAAGCTGGTAGAGCAACTTGCGCTAAACTCTCATTATAGTAAGGAAGGAACAACCGTTTCGTTACTATTGAGAAGCAGCCAAGCTCATTTGAATACTGATAGAGCTCAAGCCGAATTGCTCAAAGCACTTAATACCGTGTTAGGTGAAGAGTGCCACATGAGCATCGAAATAGGGGAGAGTGGAGAAACACCACTTGAACTGAGAGATAGGCTCTACCAAGAGAAATTACAGCAAGCGCTGAACAGTTTAGAAAACGATCCAAATGTTCAATTTATTGAACGTCGTTTTGCTGCAGAGCTTGATAAAGATAGTGTGCGCCCTATCTAATAATCGAATGGAATGGGGTTGAAAACCCAAAGGTATAACCCCATTAATTGATGCAACACCTCATTAAACCAGAGAGATAAACATGTTTGGTAAAGGCGGTATGGGCAACCTAATGAAGCAAGCCCAGCAAATGCAAGATCGCATGCAAAAGCTTCAAGAAGAAATCGCGAATATGGAAGTAACTGGCGAGTCTGGTGCTGGTCTAGTTAAAGTTACTATCACTGGTAGCCACAGCGTACGTCGTGTTGACATCGATGAAAGTTTGATGGAAGACGACAAAGAAATGCTTGAAGATCTGATCGCTGCGGCGTTCAATGATGCAGCCCGTCGTGTTGAAGAAACTCAAAAAGAGAAAATGGCTTCTGTAACTGGCGGTATGCAACTACCACCAGGTATGAAAATGCCATTCTAATCTGCTGATACTTAATTAAGCGGACTTTTAATGCGTACCAGTCATATGCTGGAACAATTGATGGAGGCCTTACGTTGTCTACCTGGGGTTGGCCCCAAGTCAGCGCAGCGTATGGCCTTTCATTTGTTACAGCGCGATAGAAAAGGCGGTTTGCAGCTTGCAGATGCGCTTAGTCAGGCAATGACAGAAATAGGTCATTGTACTGAGTGTCGAACCTTCACCGAAGAAGAAGTCTGTCACATTTGTACCAACCCAAAACGCCAAGAAAATGGTCAAATTTGTGTGGTAGAAAGCCCGGCAGACATCGCAGCCGTTGAAGCAACAGGCCAATATTCTGGTCGGTATTTTGTTCTTATGGGGCATTTGTCGCCATTAGATGGTATTGGTCCAAGTGATATTGGATTGGATGTCCTTGATTACCGCTTACGTCGCGGTGATATTACCGAAGTGATTTTGGCGACAAACCCAACAGTTGAAGGTGAAGCCACTGCCCACTACATCGCAGAGCTATGTAAAGAGCACCAAGTTGATGCCAGCCGCATCGCGCATGGTGTGCCTGTCGGTGGGGAGCTAGAGCTTGTTGATGGCACGACGTTGTCACATTCGCTATTAGGTCGACACAGAATTTAATAAAAAGCCGCTGAACTCAGCGGCTTTTTTGATCTTGGGAGTTGGGAACGATTAATCGTTCGATTCTTCACCAAGAAGGTTTTTGTAGATAACCGCACCAAGCACGCCACCCACAATAGGCGCAACCCAGAACAGCCATAGCTGAGAAACCGCCCAGTCACCCACATATACTGCGACTGCCGTGCTACGAGCAGGGTTTACTGACGTATTGGTGACAGGAATGCTGATCAGGTGAATGAGAGTCAAACACAGGCCAATTGCGATAGGTGCAAAGCCTTGTGGCGCACGTTTGTCTGTTGCACCCATAATGACAATCAGGAACATCATCGTCATGGCAACTTCAGTCACAAGTGCAGCGATCATCGAGTATTGGCCTGGAGAGTGTTCCCCATAACCATTGGCGGCAAAGCCAGAACCCACAACATCGAATCCTGCTTGTCCAGATGCAATAACGTAAAGCACGCCACCTGCGATAAGCCCGCCGATCACCTGTGAGATGATGTAGGGAGCAACGTCTTTTGTCTCAAAACGACCGCCAGTCCAAAGGCCAACTGTCACTGCAGGGTTCAAGTGACAACCTGAAATATGACCGATAGCAAATGCCATCGTCAGAACGGTTAAACCGAATGCCAAAGAAACGCCCAACAGACCAATACCCACTTCAGGGAAACCCGCAGCCAACACCGCGCTACCACAGCCGCCCAACACTAGCCAGAACGTGCCAAAAGCCTCAGCCAAATACTTATTCATGTTCTTTCCTGATCTTTAATTAAATGACCCGCTGAACATAGTCGAGAATTGTCAATAAATTGTGAGGGAGATCGCGCAAAAACCGCAAATGGAACGCTATGTGGCAAGAGTTCTCAAGGGTGAGATAAAAAGCAGAGGGGGGGGAAGTGCTAAATCTTGAGTTTGCTTTGATTACTGCCTCGGAGAGAAACAACCGAGGTACTAACTTTAAACGTGTGGTCTAGAGTCGCATTACGTCAATTGTTCTAATTCAGTGATGTTGTCGAGTGCTTCTTGATTGGTGTTGCCGCATACAATCGGACACGGTTTAAAATCGTGACAGACTTTAGGGCGTTCAGGCTTACCAAATAGCTTGCACAAATTGTCGTCGTTGAGTTGCACACAACGAACACCTGCAGGTTTGCCCTTGGGCATTCCAGGTATTGGTGAAGAGATACTTGGCGCAATACAGCACGCTCCACATCCTAATCGACAATCCATAATGTAAACCTCTTAAAAATTAAGGGGGTAATTATGGTCATTTTGACGTGGATTGGAAGAGTGAAGAAAGAAAAAAATAAAAGGGCGCGCTTAACATTACGCTCCCTTTTTGGTTTTTTGCTTTTAAATCATCGTGATTATTTTAAGAAACGGTTATAAACAAACAACAGAATAAATGCGCCTAGTGTTGCGGTAATGATACTACCAATGTTGACGCCAGTTGCTCCGCCGAAACCGAGAATGCCGCCAAGGAAGCCACCTACAAATGCCCCTGCAATACCAAGTAACATTGTTGCAATCCAACCGCCCCCATCTTTTCCTGGCATGAGCCATTTAGCAAGTGCGCCGGCGATTAAGCCCAAAATAATCCAAGAAATAATACCCATGAAAACTCCTTAATGCCTTCTTGATCAATTGAGTAATGGAAACTTGTTTAAGGATAGAACAGTAAAACGAAAGTAGTTGAATATCTCCACCGTTATGTGGGAAGGATGCAAGATCTTCTCAAAACTTGAACTTTTGCGTTGAGAAGAGTATAAATCGCCCCCTAAATTCCCTTGGTGAGACCTGAAGTATGAGCACTCCATTTTGGCAAAGTAAATCGTTAGAGCAGATGACAGAAGAGGAATGGGAATCTCTCTGTGATGGTTGTGGCAAATGTTGTTTGCATAAGCTGATGGATGAAGATACCGATGAAATCTACTATACCAATGTGGCTTGTAGCTGGCTGAACAGTAAAACGTGTTCATGTAAGGATTACCCAAACCGTTTCACTTCGGGTGAAGAGTGCACCAAGCTGACCCGAGAAGACATCGACGATTTTACTTGGCTGCCACACACGTGCGCTTACCGTCTGTTGGCTGAAAAGCAGCCTTTACCAGAATGGCATCCGTTGATTACAGGCTCTAAGTCCGCAATGCATGCGGCTGGGGAAAGTGTCCGTAACAAAGTTGTTTACGAGATTGATGTGGTGGATTGGGAAGACCATATTTTAAATCATCCCAACCGTCCTTAGTCGAATACAAACAAGCCTTTCATTGATTAAATGAAAGGCTTGTTTGCTATTGGGGCTCCCAACTTTGACGTCTCGCTAACGAAATGCTGCTCAGTTTATTATTTAGTGTTGTAAACTTAGGAGTATGATTTCAACGCTTTACACTTCTATTCCTGATTGTTTTGATCAGGATTGTTCCCTATGAGGTAAACATGACGTTTCATTTCCCCCAGAAACTGCGCCTGACATCTTGGGTGACATTATTCGCACTTGCCGTCATTATGCTCTCCCCAATGGCTGTTCATGCGACTGCTACTGACGATATCCAAGAGCCTTCTGCAGCCGAAATCTCGATTGACAACTTGAACCGAGAGATTGTGGATTTATCCCAAAGCCTCTCGCAAGCGAGTGGCGACGAGCGTGACGCCCTTCAACTGCAACTATTCCAAAAGAATGAAGAATTAAGAAGCCAGTTAGCGTCAGCGATTGAACGTGAAACTATCTCTCGCGACAAGCTGATCTTGCTAGTTAAAAAACAAGAACAATACTCTGAGGATGCGACGAACTATCTATCGGAAAAAATAAAGAAAGTCGTCGAGGATTTAAATAAGGCTAAGGATGAAGAGAAGCTTGCTCTTGTTAATGATTATCGAGAGCTACAGCGTTATCTTGATGTTAGCTTCGATTCGAGCTGGCAAAATCTCGCTTGGTTGAAGGAGCTAGGGGCCCAAAACGAGCGTGCAGAAGCGGAACTAAAAGATAAAATTGATAAACGTATGCGCTTACTGTCTGCTTCTATTGAGTACTTGAGTCAGCAAAGTGAGATCATTGGCTCCCAACTTTCGTCTAGCCCAGAGTCGGAAAAAGCGTCGTTGCAACTTAGTCAGCTCATTACTAAACAAAGGCTAAATATTGCGACAGAAAGCTTACGCAACCTGATTTCAATTGGTGATAAAGTCGGTTTAGAAACGTCTGAATACAAACGCCAAATTTTTGAAGTGACGGGTAATATCACCCATGATTTACTAAATACCAAAGTTGTGTGGTCAATATTGAGTCACTGGTCCAACTCGGCACTGGATTGGTTTGCCGAGAATGCACCGCAGCATATCTTCCAGTTGTTTGTTTTTGCGCTGATTTTATTGATCGCTCGCGGACTGGCTAAGTTAACGCGCAAAGTCGTCCGTAAAGCAGTTGCATCGAAAAACTTAAAACTTTCCCACTTGATGCAGGACTTCTTTATCTCGATGTCCGGCAAATTCGTGTGGGTGATCGGTATCATGGTGGGCTTATCTCAGCTTGGTTTGAACCTAGCGCCAATCCTAACCGGTTTCGGTATTGCTGGTGTGATTATTGGTTTCGCGTTGCAAGACACGTTATCCAACTTCGCGGCGGGTATGATGCTGCTTATTTATCGCCCATTTGATGTTGGTGATTTTGTGTATGCTGGCGGTGTGGATGGCAAGGTAAGCCATATGAGTTTGGTGAACACCACAATTCGTACGTTTGATAACCAAATTATTATTGTTCCTAACAGCAAAATCTGGGGAGATGTTATTAAGAACGTCACGCATGAACGCATTCGCCGCGTGGATATGGTGTTTGGCATTGGCTATGCGGATGACCTCTTAAAAGCGGAGTCAGTATTGTCTGATATCATTACCTCTCACCCTTCGGTACTTCGCACTCCAGAGCCAATGATCAAAGTTCATACATTAAATACGTCTTCTGTAGATTTTATTGTGCGTCCTTGGGTAAAAACGGATGATTACTGGGATGTATACTGGGATGTGACAAAAGAAGTGAAACTACGCTTCGACCGAGAAGGTATTTCGATTCCTTTCCCACAACAAGATGTGCATTTGCATATGGTGGAGAAGCAAGACGCTTAATCACAGGTCCTAACAAGTGAAAGGCACTCTAGGTAGAGTGCCTTTTTTGATCTTCGGTTAGCGTTATTGTTACAGTTCGTCGAAGAACACCAGTTTCGGCTCGCATTCTAACAAGTTGTCGATCTGGCTAATCAAAAGAGCAAAGTGTTCTGTTTTACCATGAAGCTCAAATGCTTGTTGGTCTTTAAATTGCTCCTGAAAAACGAAGTGGCATGCATTGTCTTTATCTTGGAACAATTGATAACGAACGCAACCTTCTTCATTGCGAGTAGGCTCAAGCGCTTGGGTAAGTACCTCTTTCAACTCTTGTTCTTTTCCCGGTTGTGCATGAAAGGTAGCCGTCAAGTGCATCATAATGTTTACTCTTTTTGTTATAGGTAACGCCCTTGGCGTTGCAGGAACTCAATTTTGTAACCATCAGGGTCGGTTACAAAAAAGAACGTTGCTAAATGCTTTTGTTGATGGTCAAAGGCTTTGATGTCACCAGTTTCAATGCCGAGAGATTTAATGCGTTTGTGGGCTTGTTCAATGTCCTCCACGCTGACGGCAAGGTGGCCGTAGCCTGAGCCGTGAGTGTAGGGCTCACTTTGGTCGTGATTGTGCGTCAGTTCCAATTCAAAGCCTGTTTCTTGGTTGGCTAGATAGGTTAGAGAAAAGCCATCAAAGATGTATTGATCAGCGACTTCTAGTTCAAGTACGTCACAGTAAAATTGTAGAGAGCGGTCCAGATCACTTACTCGGATCATGGTGTGAATCATTTTTGTCATGGGTACTCCTTGATAGTCCGCATAGGTTAGCGATTTCAAAAGGAGTCTGGGTAGTACTCTAGTACGACAAATTAGAAGATGCTCAAGGGGTTATAATACGGATACATAGCTTAGGATGGTTATTGGTCGGTTGGTTGCTATTAACTGTTAAGTTGCGCAAGTGCTTGACGAGTGGTCTCTTGAGGTTGGCGAGCGTACGTGAGGCAGGCGCATCTGAGTAAGGAGGCAAAGTTGTTCACTTCACCATTGTATTCGAGTGCTTCTTGATAAACAGTGCTTATGAATTTAGGAACCGTCATGTTTTGAGCACTAGCGATTTCCTCAAGAATTGTCCAAAAGCTCGCTTCAAGTTTTACACTGGTCGCGTGACCATCAATACGGATAGAGCGGGTGATGAACTGATAGTTGTCTTGGGGTTGCTTAGCAAAGATTTCGCACATTTTCTTTATTCATATAATTAAAGACCCATAATTATTGTGGTGTACGATTTAAAACGTCAACTGTTTTCATGCATAAAAAAACGCTCCCTTGCGAGAGCGTTGAAACATCACGAGTTGTGAAGTAAGTGCAAGTTGATTATTTAATTTGTTGCTTCAAGTACTCGCCTAGTTGCGAGTGGTGCATGATTTTTGATACTGGAAGGATAGTTTCTGCAGGTCCCCAAGCAAATACGTTGACAGGAGTATGCGTATGAGTACCCGTCCCCCATACTGTGTTTTGCTTTGTTGCATGCTCACGCGCTAGCAAGTTGCCACGGTCGTTGTAAGGAAAGAAAGCATCAAAGTCATTGATTGTCGGAACGTTCTCTTCGCTTAAGT
Organism: Vibrio sp. Vb1574; assembly: GCF_033338675.1. Classification (NCBI taxonomy): domain Bacteria; kingdom Pseudomonadati; phylum Pseudomonadota; class Gammaproteobacteria; order Vibrionales; family Vibrionaceae; genus Vibrio; species Vibrio sp. Vb1574. The sequence continues at coordinate 10,525 of NZ_JAWOTC010000056.1, read as the reverse complement.
ATTTGTGTCCAGCGAGTCGGTATGGATTTGGTTTACTTGCTAATACGCGTTCTGCTTGCTCAGGCGTAATCGAAAAATCGCTATTTGCGTTCACGACTTCCGCAAACTTCTCTGGAGTTTGCTCTTTCTTATCAAGCGCTTGGAATTCACTGATCATGCCGTAGTAACTTTTCTTTTGGTTGTATAAGCCATCGAGGATCTCGAACTGACCAAAGTTGAAGTTTGGCGCGTAATCCTGATTTTTGAATGCTTCGCCGTCGCGTTTTTGTGGTTTAGGCAAGTTTGCTGATGAGTAGCTAAAGCCAAAAGAGCCGGTTTCGTGGTCTGCAGTAACAATGATCAGGGTGTCATCACGGCCTTTTGCCCACTCATAAACTGAGTTTACCGCTTCATCGAATTTAAGCATTTCATGCAGCATCGTACCTGCATCGTTACTGTGGCCAGCCCAGTCAATTTGGCCGCCTTCAACCATCAAGAAAAAACCGTCTTTGTCTTTTGAAAGAATGTCGATTGCTTTGGTGGTCATTTCTTTCAGCGATGGCTGCGTGCGTTTTGGATCGTTTTTGCTTTGACTGTAGGCAATACCATCGTTCATGCCCGAGTAAGCAAAAAGTCCAAGTAATTTGTCACCTTTAGCTTGTGTGAGCATATCGCGGCTGAAAGCTAAGCTATAGCCTTGGTCTTGCGCTTCGGCAAGCAAGTTGCGTTCGTCTTTGCGTTTCGATTTTAGGTAGACATTACCTTGAGTGAGCTTTTCAAGTTGCTCGTATGTCTCTCCCTTGTCGTTTGTCGACTTTGGAATCCAATGACGAAGTCCCCCAGACATCATCACGTCTACGCCAGTTTCGAGCATATCCGCCGCAATACTGTTTTCTAGTGAACGATGTGGTTGATGAGCGGCAAATGCTGCTGGCGTTGCGTGGGTCATGCGTGTATCAGAGACGAGCCCTGTTGCCTTACCTTTACTTTTGGCTTTTTCCAAAATAGTTTCGACATGGTTGCCTTGGCTATCAATGCCAATGACTTCAGAAGCGGTAGGGATTCCTGTCGCTAGCATCGTAGCTGAGCACGCAGAGTCGACGACAATTGCATCTTCTGGATTGGTCAGTGATGATCCAATCACACCTTCTTGAGCGAGTTTGTATAACGCTGTGCTTTCGCCTTTGTAAACCGAGTTAGGTGCGTGTTTTGCGTAGGTCTCGAGTAAACCAACTTGTTGAGGACCCATGCCGTCGCCGATCATCAAAATGACGTTTTTGATTTCAGCTGAGAGTGCGTTGAAAGAGAGGGTAGATGCAGCCACTGCCGTAACGATTGGAGATACTAAGCGCTTCATTATATTTTCCTTGTTTATTGAAAGCGCAGGCATTAAAGCAATGATTTATGAAGGTTTTGTGTCGGTAATAAAAGTTTAACCAAATTGTCGTTTTTGTTTGGTTTTGCAGAAAAAATGAGTCGCTCTCTATCGTTCGTTAGTTTGGAAAGAAGAAAGCCCACAAACGTGGGCTTGGATTACGCTTAGGAGTTGAAAGCATGGACTAAAGTTATCCATTCAGTGCCTTCACAAGAAACCTAGTTTAGGGAGCAATAAACGAGCATGTATTATCGGGCCACAAGAGCGGTCGAATTCACTTACGTTTGCATCATATCGTTCTTTGGCTTATTAAATTATGGGCTGCAGTAAGTGTTTGGCTCAAATAGGATTTGTTGTCGTGACGATTATCAGACTGGTTATCAGACTAATGCCAATATGATGCCACCAACGGTAAGTGCCGCAGAAAGGTATTGACCCGCAGAATATGAGCCATCCTCTTCTTTCTCGATTTTATCGGGGTGATCCATGCCAAGCGCACCATGCGTGAAAGATTCGACCTTTTCACCAACAGATTTATCTTCTGCTTCTATTTTCTTGCTGTCGTGCTCGATTTGTTGCAGAACGGCAAGTAGCGCTTTGCCTTCGATCGAAAGCGTCACCTTATTGTGTTCGACTTTCAGCGGCGAAGCACTAGTTTCTTCTTGTGCAATACTTGCTTGTTTAGAGGCGACAGATTGTTTGGCATAGCTATTAACAGAAGTGCTTCCTACTGGATTCATCGAATACTCCTTGGAACATCGACACTCGGTCACTGAGTGCGGGTAAAAAGCAGTTATATTTTTATCGGCGGCAAAGTTTATTTCTGAAGCTATTTGGATAAAAACAGGTCTGCTTTTGCCGCTTCTAGTTTCTATTGGTGATCTTTAGCAAAAAATAGACCAGCAGGAAGCAGACCCTTGTCACTCAATGAACTCGGAGCGGTGTGATGATGCAACGCAACGGCAAGGTAGTAACTTAAATTGAAGACCAACTACTTACATTGAAGATCGTTATTGCGTTTAGTTAGATGTTGATATGCCGCCATTCGGTGAGCATCTTGTACATACCGTACTGGTGGTGCGAGAACCTCTAACTGATAGTCAGTATTATCGGAAAGCACGTTATCTGTTGGGCTAATTACAACCACTTTTAAGCTCGGGTTGCGGCTTAAGATTGATGCTGCCGTACCCAACCCTTGCTCGGTGTGAAACTTGCCTGCAACATGGACAACCTGAGCGCCTGGGTTGTCATCTAGGTAGCTAACGATAGATTCCGCCATAGTTTCATCCCAAGTAACTTGAGCTGCAAACTGTTTTTCCGTCTGCTCTGGCTTACCGTGATGCATGGATGCCATGAACTTTTCTTTGTACGGACTACTACCAGTGTTGATGGCTTGTGCAATGAACATCCGCTGATCATCATCGAGCTTGTTAATGTAATCTAGCCCTTGTCGACCAATGCATCGGACAATGCTCTTTGGTGCATTTGCTGCAATGACCGGGAGATTCTTCTGCTTAGCAAACTCCACGAGAGGGCGATAGTCGCTTTCATAATTGGGCCAAGCGTTGGCTTGTTTCATTGAGTACTGTTCGCCGATCTCCCCACGTAGGTAAGCGTCAACAACAGGTTGTTTGTCGCGGGTAAATTGTTCCATAGATAACGCGAGTGAGCGGTCGTAGGACGTAAGTTGTTTGAGCATATCGGTTTGAAAGCGATGAATGCCGGCGTGTGTGTGCCATTCACCAATAAGAATGACATCTGCTTGTTGCAGCTCAATTGGCAGTTTGCTTAGAGCGATGTGCTCGCCAGAAGGGGTGTATAGTTGGTAGTCGTAAAAACTAGTGACTTCCGCTGAGGTTGCGTGAGAGTTGGTGTGCGTATATGAAGAGCAACCAGTAAGTAAGCCTGCAAAGAGCAAGCTCAAAGTAGAAAAGCGCATTGAAAAGCCTCCAAAAATGTCCGGATGATATTAATGGAGGCTGAGCAATGAATCAATATAAATGATAACTATTTGCGTTTGTTGTTTTTTTGACTTATTAATTGAGTGTTTTTTTGCGATATACACGCAACATAAAATCAGCCTCACATTGGAAAAGTGTAGCGGATTTCAACTCTTCACGAAGAGCATCGGTTGCTTTCCATGCGAATGGCGTCATTTGCAATAAATCGATTGCGGCTCCGTTTTTCAAGTCCATAACATAGTTAAGATGCTGCTGGTGCTCTAATTCAAACCCTTCAATATGTTCTGGTTCTTCATTGTGAAGACGAACTTCTTGATAAATACGCTCACGCAGTTGGTATAAGTGGCGACTAGCAGGAGTAACCGTGACAACAACGCCGTCGTTTTTTACAACGCGCTGCAGCTCCTCAGCTTTACAAGGGGCATAAATGCGCAAAATGGCATCTAAGGATTCATTTGCGAAGGGAAGTCGGTGACTAGAAGCCACACTAAAATTGCAGTGCGTGTAACGCTTCGCCGCGTAACGAATGGCAACTTTGGAAATGTCTAAGCCATAAATCGTGGCATGGTTCGCTTGTGTTTCTATCGTCTTTTGTACTTGATCTGTGTAGTAACCTTCACCACAACCAATATCTAATAATTGATGGGTGCTCCCCTCAGTGTATGTTGCACACAGCTGCGCCACTTCTTGGCGCATTGGGTTGTAGTAATCTCCTTCAAGGAATCGACGACGAGCTTGCATCATCTCTTTGTTGTCACCAGGATCTTTAGAACGTTTGTGGTGCGCTGGCATCAAGTTAACGTAGCCTTCTTTTGCTAAGTCAAACTGATGATTGTTTTCGCACTTAAACGTTTTTTCATTTAACGCTAGAGTTTGGTGGCATAGAGGGCATTGATAGTTCATGACGATCTCGAACAGAAAGTAGGGCGGCAAATTCTATCAAAAAGCATGGTCTCAAGTGAAACAAAAAGAGCCGACTGGGTCGGCTCTTATTAAGTATTAGTGGAAGAAGTCGACTTGCTCTTTCAAGTTTCGTGCTTGTTGTTGAAGTTCAATGGCACTTTGCGAGGTTTTTGCGCTCGTGTTGCGGCTTTCTCGGTTAAGTTCACTGATAGAATGGGCATTTGCTGCAATTTCTTGTGAAACTTGAGCTTGTTCTTCTGAAGTCGCTGCAATGGCGTCGGCTTGAGAGGCTATCGACTGCACTTGTACTGCGATGGCTTCTAATGCTGTGCCCGCGTCTTGTGCTTTGTCCAAGACCTGGTTTGCACTGCGTTGGCTGTCTGTCATCATATTAACTGCATTATGAGTCGACCCTTTTAGTTTCTCGATAATTTCCACGACATCCTGAACTGAGCTTTGGGTTCGGTGCGCAAGTGTGCGCACTTCATCTGCTACAACTGCGAAGCCACGACCTTGTTCACCTGCTCGTGCTGCTTCAATGGCGGCATTCAAGGCAAGTAAATTGGTTTGCTCAGCAATTTCATCAATCATTTTAGTGACGGTTTGAATACTCTCGCTATCGCGATTTACTTGCTCGATAGCCGTTGCTGATTGATCCAATTGATCGTTAAGTTGAGCAACGTCGATACATACGCCTTCAACAATCGCGAGACCAGACTGGCTATCGGTATTTGCTGAGCGTACGTTTTCCGCAATGCTTTCGACTTGTTGTGCGACAGATTGAGCGGAAGAGGCCATTTCTTCAATCGCTGTCACAACTTGCTCGACTTCTTGTTGTTGTCGGTCGGCTTGGGTCAAATTGCTATGTGCATCGTTGGCAACGCTGGTGGAGTTGCTCTCCACTAAGTCGCTTGTTGAACGGATCTTACCGACAAGTTCATTGAGCTGACTTGCCATACTGGCGACACCCGAGCTCAGGTTCGTAATTTCATTCTTTGATGCTTTACGAGACGCTGGGATGCTCAAGCTGACTTCGCCGCCGGCTAAGCGAGTCATGTATGAGTTTAGAGTCGTGAGAGGTTGTAAGCTGCGATTCAAGAAAAGTGTCAGTACAACAAAAGTAATGATTGCCGCTACCGAAGAAATGATGGCAATGAGTGTGAGAAGCGTGTCGCTACCTTTTGTAACTTCTTTGATAAACGTACCGCCTAGCAGTTTCCAGTTCCAACCTGGAACCTCTGTGTAGACAAGATACTTTTCGCCTACGTTACCTTGGTACTCGAAAGGGTAGCGAATTAATCCACTAGATTGTTCGAAAATCTGGCCAAAAGGCTTGTGACCATTGTAGTCGGCGACTTCTAGTATTGACGAATCTGAGCCGCTTTTTGCTGGATGAAGTAGGTATTTACCAAGATTGTTTTCGTCGTTATCAACGATAATGGTGTAACCAGTGTCGCCCCATTTTATCTCTTCGAGTGCATCGAATAAGGTTTGTGTCGCTTGGTCTACTGGTAAGCCAATAAACGATAGGCCTGCTACCTTTCCTGTCGCATCTTTGATTGGGGCATAGTAGGTAATGTAGCGCTCGCCATACAATTTAATTTGAGCGTAATACGGTTGTCCTGCTTTAAGTTGCTGATAACCAGGATGGTTGATGCCTAGCGTGGTTCCGACCGCTCGCTGACCTTGTGGATCTTTTAGGGAGGTGGACACCCGAATAAAGTCGTCACCCAATGGTGCGAATAGCGTTGCTATAGCGCCGGTATCACGTGTGAAACTGTCGACCAACTTGGTGTCATTAATTAAGCTTTCACTGTATTGAGTGATGTTTGGTACTTCATGTCCCATGAAGTCAACCGTGTAATTTTCGACATAGACACCGGCAAGGTAGCCATTGCGAAAAGTAGATTCGAGGACTTTAGCGGTGTGCAGGTAAGCATCGAATTGGCCAGCAATGGTTTTTGCCATTGATTCTACTTTAGATTGGTGTTCTTTCAGTGTGCTTTCCAATAGAACATCGGAAGCGTTGCGGTAAACAAGCGCTGCAATACTGCTGAAAGCAATGAATAGACACAAAGTGATCACCAGTTTCAACTGGAATCCGACACTTTGATTTCGGTATCTCTCTAACATAGACTAATTCCTGATATTTTTATTATTTATGAGTTTTGTATCGGTATGCTATCGGTTTATATGATCAATTTTTTTGATATTTATTAATGAAACCGTCAAAAGTGACCAGTAACCAATAAGTTAGTAAAGATAGGACCATCTAAGCAGAGCTTTTATTACAAAAAAAGCCGGGTATCCCGGCCTTTATATGGTGATTCTTACTGCGCTGAAATGACAGTGACAAGTTCATGTGTCTCACCTGGTTGGAGGGTTTGACCTTGCTCAATACTTGGTGCATGAACAGTAGACTCCACACACAACATGGTTTGATAACCATCGTCAGCCATGTCACCCATGCTTTGCGCACCTTCTGCCCAAGGGTTCCATAATACTGCTGAGTTGTGGCCTTGGTTGTGTACGCTTAGCGTACGATCCAATACCGGGTCTTTTACCAAAATTTTCGCTTCTGGTTGCGTGTAAACGCGGTCAATGGTGTCAGTTAGTTGTAGAACATTACCACCTTGGCATACCGCATCAGCTTTCAAGCTATCAATGTACTCGGCACCCATGCCTGTCGTTTGTGCTTGCTTAATGTCTCCAACGTTTAGGTAAGTATGTAATGCGCCAGAGAAGGTCCAAGCCTCGTCATCAATGTTCATGACTTTGAGCGTCACTTTTAGCTCATCGCCCACTTCAATCACCAAACGAGCGTCAAACATATGGGGCCAAATATCGTGGATTTCTTCTGTCGGGAACAGAGCAAGTTCAACAATCACACCGTTATGGTTCTCACGATGTTCAACCAACTCCCATTCTGCGGTGCGGGCAAAGCCGTGAGCTGGAGCAGCAATACGCCCAAACCAAGGCCAACAAACCGGAATACCACCGCGAAGAGCAGCTTTACCATCGAAGACAGCTTTTTCGCTCATCCAGATCAGATCTTCTTGACCTTCAGGCGTGAACGACACGACATGACCACCGTGTAGCGAGATGCCTGCCGTTGCTTTGTCATGAATCACGCGGACGATTTTTATCTGATCAACTTCAACGATAGTGACGTTATCAGATAGCACCGTTAGGGCTGGGAGAGTTTTTAAATCCATGTGTAGTTTCCTATCGCTGGGGGAGAGCTTTTAGACGCGCTTCGCACATTAAATGCAACATCGAGCCTGCATTCTCTCAAATTCCAGATACAAAAAAGGCGACTCTAGAGCCGCCTTTTCTTTAACGAAGTTATTCGCTAATTGCTAACTTTCTAATTACTTAGAGATGTGAGCGATTAGGTCTAGAACTTTGTTTGAGTAACCGATTTCGTTGTCGTACCAAGATACAACTTTAACGAATTTGTCAGTTAGCGCGATACCAGCTTTAGCATCGAATACTGAAGTGCAAACTTCGCCGATGAAGTCTTGAGATACAACTGCATCTTCAGTGTAGCCTAGAACGCCTTTTAGTTCGCCTTCAGAAGCTTCTTTCATCGCTTTACAGATGTCTTCGTAAGAAGCACCGTTAACTAGGTTAACAGTTAGGTCAACTACAGAAACGTTAGCAGTTGGTACACGGAAAGCCATACCAGTTAGTTTGCCGTTTACTTCTGGAAGTACAACGCCTACAGCTTTAGCAGCACCAGTTGAAGATGGGATGATGTTTTGAGAAGCACCACGACCACCGCGCCAGTCTTTAGCAGAAGGACCATCTACAGTTTTTTGAGTTGCTGTAGTTGCGTGAACTGTAGTCATAAGACCAGATTCGATACCGAACTTGTCGTTAAGAACTTTAGCGATAGGCGCTAGACAGTTAGTAGTACAAGAAGCGTTAGAAACGATGTCTTGACCAGCGTAAGTGTCGAAGTTTACGCCGTTAACGAACATTGGAGTAGCGTCTTTAGAAGGACCAGTTAGTACAACTTTTTTCGCGCCAGCAGTGATGTGCTTACGTGCAGTCTCGTCAGTTAGGAAAAGACCAGTTGCTTCAGCTACAACGTCAACACCGATTTCGTCCCATTTTAGGTCTTCAGGGTTGCGCTCTGCAGTAACACGTACAGTTTTACCGTTAACGATTAGGTTACCGCCTTCAACTTCAACAGTACCGTTGAAACGGCCGTGAGTTGAGTCATACTTAAGCATGTATGCCATGTAATCTACATCGATAAGGTCGTTAATACCTACTACTTCGATGTCGTTGCGCTCTTGCGCTGCACGGAATACGAAACGACCGATACGGCCAAAACCGTTAATACCTACTTTGATAGTCATTATAGTTGCTCCACAACTTAATTTCTGATTAAAGATAACTGGTAGTAAAATTACAGAATCCAGTAAACATCTGCAAGTGATAATCGGACTTAACTTGTTTAAAGTCAAAAAAAAGCGACGCTTTTTTTAACAATTCTTTGCAAATGTACGTTTTTTAAACTTTTAACTGATTCTTCTGTAGCCCAGTTGGCGTAATATAACTGGTGAGATAAGTGCTCTTATCAAATTAATTACGCATGGTGTCCTGGTGAGAAAGTATGTGCTACAACTGTTAAGAGAAGCAAGTTTTTTGCTAAAAAAGTCAATACCAAGAACAGTAAATAAGGAGCCGAAAGTCGTGGAACAAAGCGGGAAAAAAGTGACGAAGTCAGATGAACAGTGGCGTGAGCAACTGTCTGATGAAGAGTTCCGTGTTTGCCGAGAGCAAGGTACAGAGCCTCCTTTCAGCGGTAAGCTACTGCATAATAAGGAAACTGGTGTTTATGCTTGTACTTGTTGTAATGCCCCTCTCTTTGTCTCTGATAACAAGTATGACTCTGGCTGCGGATGGCCAAGTTTTGATGCGCCTATCAACGATCAAGCGGTGCGTTATTTAGAAGATCTAAGTCACGGAATGGTACGTACAGAGATTCGTTGTGCAACGTGTGATAGCCATCTAGGGCACGTTTTTGAAGATGGCCCACAGACCACAGGAGAGCGTTTTTGTGTTAATTCTGTGTCGTTAATTTTCAACAAATCAGAATAATAACGACAAAATTGTGCTCGAGATTGTTTTATCCTTTCAGGATGATTCAAGCTCAACAGTGATCTGAGTGTCGCTCGACTTAAATAAAAACTCCCGCTCATTGCGGGAGTTTTTCGTTTATATCTCACTGGGTATCATTGCTGGGGAATAGATACCTTTCTCTATGGCTTTCGCCACCGATTCGGCTAATTCATCCAACTGCTTATATCGCTCTGGATGACTGAAATTGAACATACGTTGGAGCTGCTTTTCATCAGCAAGCGGTACGTCGAATCTTTTCGCGACCATTGCCCATAGATACGCTTGCTCTTTGTCTCCAAGCCCCTGATGAATACTTGCCATTGACTTGAGAATGACCGGATTGATGTTGTCTTCATCAGATAAAGACAACGCGTTATTAAGAAGCTCCAGGGTTTTCTTGGTATCTCGGTTGGTATAAAAAGTGGCTAATGCATATTGCATCTCAGCATTATTTAATTGGGGAGACCCTTCCATTTGTAAAAATGCGCGCCGAGCTTGAGTATCTCCCGTTTGAGACCATAAGAAATACAAAGTAGCCGGGTCTTCTGAGCCTTTTAACTCGTTTACGATGCGCTCTAGCTCATCAATACTGTGTACCAATGCATTAAAGCGTTGTCTTTTGAGAGCACTTTGATCAATAGGGGTGATCTGGGAGGCGAGTTCTAAGCATTTCCTATATTCAGCGACCAGACCGTATTCGATGATTTGGTTGGCCTCTGATGGGTTTTTCAATTGCTCAAACCGATGCCAAACCAAATTTGTTCTTGGAATTCGACATTGGCCGTCATCCATATTGAGCTGCTCGCAACGCAGCTCTGGTGTTTTTTGGCACAACTCTTCGGTTGTCACGTTACCTTCAAAACAGCCCGATAGCGCAAAACATGCGAGGCTGAGAAGTAACCAGTTTGTTCTTTTCATGGCTTTGCTTGTGATCCGTTACACCAATTCATTTTCGTATTCTTGACTCAGTTTCTTAACCCGTTATGTTCTGTAAATAGAATGTAATAAGAAGGTACACTATGGACGCAGAACAACTATTACAAGCGATGACTCCAGAAGTTTATGATCGCTTAGTGTATGCAGTAGAAACGGGAAGATGGCCTGAGGGTACAACACTTTCTAAAGAGCAGCGAGATTCGTGTATGCAAGCTGTGATGTTGTATCAATCAAAACA
>NZ_JAWOTC010000055.1:0-30744 GCF_033338675.1 Vibrio sp. Vb1574 | reverse complement strand
TTTGATACCGAAGTATCGAATTGGATTATCATCAACGAGTGCCCACACAGATTGATAGGTCTATATTGTTAAAGAGCTTTTCTAACATTTTCAGCAACTTAGTTGCTCGTCGTTAGGGGTGCGTATCTTACTTCACACCGTGAGAGAGTCAAGCATTTTTTCAAATTCTTTTTTCTCTCTTCCCGACTCGCTGTGTGACTTTCGTCTCACTCCGTGTCGGTGGATGCGCAGTATAGGGGGTTGAGAAATTAGCACAAGCGTTTTTTGCAAAAAAACTTCCAACCGCACAAATAACGAGCATTCTGCATAGATACTCAACGATCTTGTCTAATATTTCGGGTTGCAGAGGATCTTTTCATGATGAAACACCTGACTTCTGCATTAAAAGATCGCCGATTTCTTTGTGATTTTGATTGCTGATCTTATCTCTCTTGGTTCTTTTTTCTCTTTCTATCTATATAAAGACGAAAAAAAGAGCAGAACGATGACGAACTGCTCTTTTGGTCTTTGCTTTTTATTTGGGGTACTTCAGGTGAAGTCTTGGAAAAGTGTTTCTTCTATATATAGAAGAAAAGATCAGAGCATCCTTGCCCTTCTCTTTACGACAGAATAGTTAGGGGTATATCTAAATGCCGTTATTGTTCGATGACGCATTGAGCTCGTAAGAGTGGAGCATGCTTGCATTCCCAATAGCGTCATCTTCGAGAGGAACTTAGTTCTTCAATACTTTTACGGTGTAGCTACCATCTTTTTGTTGGTATAGACCGTGGATGTCGGTTTCGAAACCTGGGTAATGCGCACCGATCTCACAAAGCATCTCTAGGAAGTCCAGCACAGGGCGAGACTCTTGAGTCACCATTTCACCAGGAAGTACTAGTGGCACACCTGGAGGGTAAGGAAGGATCATGTTCGCACTTACGCGACCAACCATTTCTTCCAGTTTGATTTCTTCTACGTTACCGCGAAGCTCTTCTTGCCATGCTGCGTGTGGTGTTACTTTCATTTCTGGAAGAACATCGAACGCTTTGTACATTAGCTCTGGTAGGTTGTATTTCTTAGTTAGGTCATGAATTGCTTGTGCTAGTTCTTGAACGCGCATGCCTTCATAAAAGCTTGGATCTTCGTTGTATAGCGAAGGTAGGAAGCTCTTGATGGTTAGGTTCAAGTCGTAGCCACGTTTAAATTCAGTTAGACCGCGTAGCAATTGCATTGCTTTTGATTTGTCGATACCGATTGAGAATAGGAACAACAAGTTGTATGGACCTGTTTTCTCTACCACGATGCCGCGCTCGTCTAGGAATTTAGCCACCAGCGAAGCAGGAATACCTGATTCTTCTAGTTCGCCTTCTTTATTCATCCCTGGAGTCAGTAGCGTTACTTTGATTGGGTCAAGATACATGTGGTTATCATCCATGTTCTTGAAGCCGTGCCATGTGTCGCTAGGGTCTAGTTTCCAACATTCTGTGGTATCGATGTTTTCTGGTTGCCATACATCGAAGAACCAGCTGTCGCTTTCTGCTTCTAGACGTTTGATCTCTTTACGGAAGCGGATTGCGCGATCGATAGAGTCTTGCATCAACTTCTTACCAGTGTTGCCACGCATCATTGCCGCTGCAGTTTCAGTAGAAGCAACAATGCCGTACTGAGGTGAAGTTGAAGTGTGCATCATGAAGGCTTCGTTGAAAGATTCTTTATCAAAGTCGCCTTTCACGTGAATCATTGAAGCTTGTGAGAACGCTGCCAACAGTTTGTGTGTTGATTGTGTTTCGTAGAACACTTTGCCTGGCATCGCTTCACCACTCATACCACATTTACCTTCGTAAATTGGGTTGAAGTTAGTGTAAGGCACCCAAGCACTGTCGAAGTGGATGTGTTTACAATCTAGCGACTCTTTGATGAATTGCGTGTTGTACAGCAGACCATCGTAAGTTGAGTTAGTCACTACTGCGTAAGTTGGTGCTGTTGCACCTGGTGTTTTCGCCACTTTCTCTGCAATGACATCGCGGCTGAATTCGCTTTGTGGAATACCACCAAGGATGCCGTATGCGTTACGAGTTGGGCGGAAGTAGATTGGTGTCACGTCGCTCATCATCATTAGGTGAGTCAGAGATTTGTGACAGTTACGGTCAATCAGTACTGTGCTGCCAGCAGGTGCTGAGTACATACCAACGATTTTGTTCGATGTAGACGTACCGTTAGTTACGATGTACGAGCTGTCTGCATTGAATGTGCGTGCGATGTATTCTTCTGCATCTTTATGTGGACCTGAGTGGTCTAGTAGAGAACCTAGCTCAGGCATTGAGATTGATACGTCCGCTTTGAATGTGTTTGGACCGTAAAAATCGTAGAAGATGCTACCAGCAGGGCTTTTCTGGAATGCAGTACCGCCCATGTGACCTGGAGTACAGAAGGTGTATTTACCTTCTTCTACGTATTTGAATAGCGCTTTAGTGAATGGAGGCATGATGGCATCTTTGTATGCCTCAGTCGCTTGGTTGATTTTGATAGCGATGTCGTCAGCCATACCTAAAGCGTACTCGAAGAAGCTCACGTTTAGACGTAGGTCTGTTAGTGAAATGTCTAGAGTAGACTGTTCGTTAGCAAATGCGTGAACAGGCAGTTTTTCGTTGATTTGGCTGATACGTTCACATAGCTCAAGTGAGTATTTATCCCAGTCGAACAACACACCGCAAATGCGTGGGTTCATCTCAATCATTTTGATCAAGTCTTTATCATCTACTGGGTAAACCACTTCGTAGCCCGCTTTCTCAAGAGCAGCGTGAAGTTGACGAACTGGCTCTTCTTTAAAGAACACACCCATGTGGTTCAAGATAGCGAATATATTCATTTGGACATCTCCAAGGCGAATGAGGGCGCTCTTTGCCATTTACAGGCAATGAGTAAGGTGAGCGCCGCGTGAATTTGGGTTTTATGGGCTGGCACCGTAGTGCCAGCGTTTTGGGGATTAGTTGCTTGCTTGGGCAGGCATGTCTTCAGCGTGCATTTTCACGTACTGAGCAAGACCTGCTTTTTTGCTGTAGAACATCAAGATAACTAGAGACACGATGAAGGTTGCTGTTAGCGTACCGCCCTCTGCACCAGCTAGTGCAATGAAGCAGAACAGACAAGCCACACCAGAGAACAGCATTACGAAGCCGTTGCGTGTTGTCATACCTTCGAAGCGAATCAAGTTAATGCTTGAGTAGAAGTAAGGCAGCATTGTTAGTAGAACTGCGTCAGTCGTTAGCTGGTTGAACAGGTCTGATGCGTGTGCTGTTTTAGAGCTGAAGAACATCAGTACAACCATCAGTGCAGTCATCTTGATTGACGCAAGGATTAGACCTTTCTTAGGCACACCGTTTTTGTCAGTTTCGCCGTAGATTTTAGGGAAGTTGCCATCGCTTGCTGCACGTTTACCAGCCTCGCCCACCAGCATCATCCAAGAACCTAGCGAAGTGAAACATGCTAGTGCTGTGAATGCTGATACGAATGGTGCAGTCCAGCTACCGAATAGCTCAGTGGTTGCCAATGCAAATGGCGCACCTGATGCCGCAACTTCTGACGCTGGGAACATGCCGCTGATCATTTGAGTTGATAGGATGTAAATCACACCTGCGATACCAGTACCTAACATAGTTGCTAGTGGTACAGTACGTTTAGGGTTTTCTACCATACCCGTCGATACCGCTGCTGATTCCACACCTACGAATGACCATAGACAGATAAGAACCGCTGTTACTACCGCGTGGCTGTCAGTGCCTGCTGATACGTTCCAGTTTTGGCTGTAAAGCGCAGTATCGAAGTGCGTCCAACCAAATGCAGCTGTACCAACAACTGGGATAAGGATAAGAACTAAACCAAGCGTACATAGACGGCTTACCCAGCTACCACCAAGTAGGTTGACGAAAGTGAAGATCCATACCGATGCAATCGTCGCAATACCTGCTGGAATTGGGTTATTAAGCACAGGGAAGAATACTGAAAGGTAAGAAACACCTGTAATGGCAATAGCCAGGTTACCAATCCAGTTCGCGTGGTAATAAAGAACGCCCGTTTGGAAACCAAATACCGGAGACACTTCGCCAGCATAAGCGATAGGACCACCTTCTTGTGGGTTTTTGGTTGCCAGACGAGCGTAAACGAACGCCAGACTCAGTGCACCGACCAAACAGATCAGCCAACTGAAGATGGAAACAGAGCCTACAGAGGCAAGACTAGAAGGTAATAGTGCAATACCACTACCCATCATGTTACCGGCTACGACACCCGTACAGGCAATAAGGCCGATTTTTTTCGCATTCGATGACATAACATCTCCAAATCTATTCTACTCGAGTCAACATGACTCAAACTGAATGGTTATTAGCGAGATGCTATGAGGAGGAACCTTCTCGACCTCGCTAAATTTCGAAGTGAAGACTACGCCCAAAAATCGGGAAAAAAATAAACTTGGTGTTATCAATAAAATGATTAGTTCATCAACATCAAGTTGAGATAAACATGATAAACACAAAAATATAAAACTATATTATTCATACGGTTATAAGAAAAACATCAAACCTTCTACCGATAGATAAACTCTCATCAACTCGTTGGTCATCGCGATAAAAGTTATCAACCTCTATCAACTTCCCCATCCCGAAGGGTTAATTCCCTGAAGTGTTGATTCCATAAATCTCTCCCTGATCGCGCTTCTTGACCCAAGTCAATATTCATCTCGCATGCAAGAAGGCACCAAAATCATTCTCGCCACATAACTCATCCAGACACTTCATACAATCAATAGAGATAGAGATAGAGATAGAGATAGAGCTAGAAATAGAAATAGAAATAGAAATAGAAATAGAAAAGCAAAGCGGGTATGTATTCCCGTTGCAAGCTTGCGTTGTTAGCTCCTTCGTAAGTCATTGCCCCACCGCCCCACCCTTTTCACTTTTCGACAGCGACAAAAAAGCCCCTCATCGAAATGAGGGGCTAGCATTAGGCTGACGTTGAGTCCGAGAGAATTAAAGCATTCGAACGACAGAAGGGTGAACGGCGCGATACATGGCGTAATCAATCGCCTTCATGTTACTTGGGAAGACCAAGTTTTCGCACAGCAGGTACGTCTCAACCGACGTATCAATATAGAAAGCTTCACTGTAAGACTCACTGGCTAAATCCAGATCACCATCCAATTCGGCGTGCTTACCGCGAATCACATAGGAAAGCACTGAATCACGTAACCTCAATGCCTGTCCGAGATGCCGCTTGGCTAACGCCATGTCACCAATGATGGTTTCGTGCAGTGCTAAAGCTTCATAAATTCGCGGTTGAATTGGCCCCACCATCATTTTCACATTAGTCTCTAGTGCTTCACTGAGCTGCTGCATTCGCCCTTTCTTCAACTCCTGTGAGAAATCAAGTGCCTTTTGTACATGGTAAGCAATCAACAACTCAGCTTGAACGTAAGCATTATCCGGCTCGATTTCTAAAATGTTTTCCATCAAGTCGATACCTTGGCGGAATTGTTTAGTATCAGAGACATTAAGGTAATGGTTAGCCTGAACAAACAACTCCAACGCGTCGGGATTCATTGGCATTCCCGCCACCAGCATCGTAGATTTCAATTTGGCATCCGACACTTTCAGCACTTGCATCAAATCCAACGACGCTTGTTGAAGCACTGTCTTTAAATGACTACTGGTTAACGCGTATTGACGACTAAACAACACTTTCTCAGATGAGTTATTGCGATATTCCACCTCTAAAAAGCTGCCACCGTCATTCTCACGAACTCTCACCACAACCGATTTACCAGGCACAATGCCAGAAGTAAACGACGCCTTCTTTAGCATGACTCGGTAATCACTGACTTGAGCAATGTCGGACATCAACTTTTGGGCGAATCCGTCTGCCAAATCGTAGCTTAATCCTTCATTCGTAAAATTATCTTGAAACTTGAACTCAATCAGATGGGTATCGATGGCTTGGGTAATACGCACTTCCGATTGCTTGTAGGTAAACACGCCCATCACTACGACCAACATACTGATCCAGATGAAGTTCATAATTCCCAATCGCCAAGGACTGATTTTGTTTTTGCTCTGAGGGGCTTTTTTCTCTTTTGACATCTCGCAGACCGCGCGAGTTAGAGGACCTGCTGGAAAGGTAACGGCTGGTGCTACAGGTAGACAATCCTCTTCCGATTCTTCAACCGAAGGTGGGATCTCTTCATTTTGCCGACTTGTGACAAACTCTTCATGCGTCATAGTAACCACGTTCGCTACCAGCTTATAGCCACGCTTGGGCACCGTGATAACGTAGTTGGTATTTTCCTCTCGACCGTCACGTAGTAGCTTACGCAACTCAAAGATGGATTGAGTCACCACTTGATCGGTCACAATCGCTCCAGCCCAAACGTACTGAATCAATTCCTCGCGGTTGAACACCTCATTCGCATGCTCCGCTAAGAAGTGCAAAAGATTAATTAAGCGTGGCTCAACAGTAACTTCCCTATCTTGTCGATACAGCTTATTTTCATCAACGCTCAAAACCCAGTCATTGATTTGAAAATAGACTCCAACCATGTATGAAAACTCTCGTATCTACAGACAGCGTTACGGTAGGAATCAGACAATGGTTGATTCCTACAAGTAACTAAAGGCAAGATTATAGGTGGGAAAGCAGCGTGTACCTAGAAAAGCAAGTCGCCAAAAATGCAAACTTAAGTTAAGTGATGCAAGAATGAGACTACTCAAGTGCTGCAAGGATAGAGCAATGTGTGGCGTCATCGTCTGTATGACCACAACAAGCATCATTAATCTTCTTTAACGCTCGGCGAATTTTCGTCAGCTCGTTAATTTTCCCATCAATCAGCTCTAACTTGGCAGAAGTAATGGCTTTTACCTCTGCACAGCTGTGTTCTGTCGCTTCTAACTTAATTTCTAACAGGTCTTTAATTTCATCCAGACTCAAGCCAAGATCTTTACCTTTGAGGATAAAGTGCACCTGCTTTTGATTCTCTTCATCATACAAGCGATAGCCTGACTCACTTCGTCCTGCGGGTTTTATTAGCGCGTTTTTCTCGTAGAAACGTAATGTATCGGCAGTCACACCACAACGTTTTGCCAGTTCACCTATCTGAAACATAACTTTCCCTATTAACTATCTCGTTACTTTTAAAGCTAAAGAACGACTTTTTTGCAATTATTTTTGAGATGCCAAACGATTGCGCGAGCTTTTTTGTAATAAATTGGTTAGAATACGCGCCATCAAATGTGGAGACTGTTTTCTAACCAGAAAATACCCTGCAAAGGTCTTTACCAAAACTGGCCAATATTTTACCCCAAGAGGTAAAAACAAGTTCATTTTTGGCAAACATCTTTAACTCCGTGAATTTGAGGAAAATGGAAGCATGAATAACGCTCGTCCTATTCGCCGTGCGCTTATCAGCGTATCAGACAAAACAGGTATTGTTGAGTTTGCGCAAGCTCTTGCTGAGCGCGGTGTCGATATCCTATCTACTGGTGGTACAGCTCGCCTACTTGCCGAACAAGGCATCGCCGTAACCGAAGTCTCTGACTACACTGGTTTCCCAGAAATGATGGACGGCCGCGTTAAAACGCTTCACCCAAAAGTTCACGGTGGTGTGCTTGGTCGTCGTGGCCAAGATGATGACGTGATGGAAAAGCACGGCATCAACCCTATCGATATGGTTGTCGTAAACCTATACCCATTCGCAGAAACCGTTGCCAAAGAAGGCTGTACACTAGCCGATGCGGTTGAAAACATCGATATCGGCGGCCCAACAATGGTTCGTTCTGCAGCGAAAAACCACAAAGACGTGACTATCGTTGTTAACGCAGGTGATTACGGCCGCGTAATTGCAGAGATGGACGCAAACGACAAATCTCTCACTCTCGAAACTCGCTTCGACCTTGCCATCGCTGCTTTTGAACACACTGCCGCTTACGATGGCATGATCGCAAACTACTTCGGCACTATGGTTCCATCTTACGGTGAGAACAAAGAAGGTGATGAAGAGTCTAAATTCCCACGTACGTTCAACCAACAGTTCGAGAAGAAGCAAGACATGCGCTACGGTGAGAACAGCCACCAAGCAGCCGCATTCTACGTTGAAGCAAACCCACAAGAAGCATCTGTTTCTACTGCTCTCCAAATCCAAGGTAAAGCCCTTTCTTACAACAACATCGCAGACACGGACGCCGCACTTGAGTGTGTGAAAGAGTTCAACGAGCCAGCATGTGTGATCGTAAAACACGCGAACCCATGTGGTGTAGCGCTGGGTAAAGACATTCTAGAAGCATACAACCGCGCTTACCAAACTGACCCAACATCAGCGTTCGGCGGCATCATTGCATTCAACCAAGAGCTAGATGCTGAAACAGCAACCGCTATTGTTGAACGTCAATTCGTTGAGGTCATCATCGCTCCTTCCGTTTCTGCTGAAGCGATTGAAGTGGTTGCAGCGAAGAAGAACGTGCGTCTACTTGAATGTGGCGAATGGACAACGAAGACAACTGGCTTTGACGTGAAACGGGTGAATGGCGGTCTACTGGTTCAAGACCGTGACCAAGGCATGGTAAGCCTAGACGATCTAAAAGTGGTTTCTAAGCGCCAGCCAACAGAAGAAGAGCTGAAAGATGCCCTATTCTGCTGGAAAGTAGCGAAATACGTGAAATCTAACGCGATCGTTTACTCGAAAGGCGACATGACTATCGGTGTAGGCGCAGGCCAAATGAGCCGCGTTTACTCTGCGAAAATCGCAGGCATCAAAGCTGCAGACGAAGGTCTACAGGTTGAAGGTTGTGTAATGGCATCAGATGCATTCTTCCCATTCCGTGACGGTATCGACGCGGCTGCAGAAGCAGGCATCAAGTGTGTTATCCAACCAGGCGGTTCTATGCGTGATGACGAAGTTATTGCAGCGGCAGACGAACACGGCATGGCGATGATCTTTACCGGTATGCGTCACTTCCGCCACTAATCCTCTCGTCTTCACTGGGACGATAACTGCGTTGACGGCGTTCACTTATCCTAATCACATAGCATACTATGCTCATAGGAATAAGTTCACTTGTCGCCTTGTCCTCGTCCCATTGAATTAGAGAGGCCATATTCAGGTCTTTGCGAAATATCTGAGTTTGAGCAAACGGTATTTATAAGATTAAGGATTTTCATATGCGAGTTTTAATCATTGGTTCAGGCGGTCGTGAACATGCGCTAGGCTGGAAAGCAGCGCAAAACCCAAATGTTGAGACTATTTTCATTGCTCCAGGCAACGCAGGTACAGCACTAGAGCCAAAACTAGAGAACGTAAACATCGATGTAGAAGACATCGCTGGCCTTGTTGCTTTCGCCAAAGAGAAGGCGATTGAACTGACTATCGTTGGCCCAGAAGCACCGCTGGTTATTGGTGTGGTGGATGCGTTCCGCGAAGCGGGCTTACCAATCTTTGGTCCTACCCAAGCCGCAGCGCAGCTTGAAGGCTCTAAAGCGTTTACTAAAGACTTCCTTGCTCGTCACCAAATCCCAACCGGTGCCTACGCAAACTTCACAGAAATTGAACCAGCGCTTGCTTACGTGCGTGAGCAAGGTGCACCGATCGTGGTGAAAGCCGACGGCCTTGCTGCTGGTAAAGGCGTGATTGTGGCAATGACGCTAGAAGAAGCGGAAGACGCAATCAAAGACATGCTAGCAGGCAACGCATTTGGTGATGCTGGTAGTCGTGTCGTTATCGAAGAATTCCTAGATGGTGAAGAAGCAAGCTTCATCGTGATGGTGGATGGTGAGAACGTTCTACCAATGGCCACCAGCCAAGACCACAAACGCGTAGGCGACAAAGATACTGGTCCTAACACCGGTGGCATGGGTGCATATTCTCCTGCTCCAGTGGTGACACAAGAAATCCACAACCGCATCATGGAAGAAGTGATTTACCCAACGGTACGCGGCATGGCTGCTGAAGGTAACCCTTACACTGGTTTCCTATACGCGGGTCTGATGATCGACAAAGACGGTACTCCGAAAGTGATCGAGTACAACTGCCGCTTCGGTGATCCTGAGACACAACCTATCATGATGCGCATGGAATCGGATCTTGTTGATCTGTGCCTAGCGGCAATCGACGAGAAACTGGATCAAGCGGAATCGAAGTGGGATCCACGAGCATCGATTGGTATCGTGTTAGCAGCCGGTGGTTACCCAGCTGCATACAACAAAGGCGACGTAATTTCGGGTCTGCCACAAGTTGAAATTGAAGGCGAAAAAGTCTTCCATGCAGGTACAGATAACAAAGATGGCGACATCGTGACAAACGGTGGTCGTGTTCTTTGTGCAACCGCACTTGGCAACAGCGTATCAGAAGCGCAGCAGCGTGCTTACGAGCTTGCAAAACAGATCAGTTGGGATGGCATGTTCCATCGCAACGATATCGGCTACCGTGCAATTGCACGTGAGCAAGACAAATAAAAACAACATAAGTTGGCTAAAAAACAAAAGGCGCACTCAGCGCCTTTTTTTATTGTTCTTGTTCGACAGAATTCGAAGCAATGTTTATTCAGAGATCAACTTTGGCCGAGAAACACAATCAAAGTCATCGTCATTGAGCATCAACAGTTCATCGACCATTGCTTTGTTTCGTGACTGCTTGCCGACAAAAGCCACATAACTGTCTACCGATGAGAGACGCTCGATAATAAATTTTGGCAGCGTCTGATTAAACTCGAGTGTCGAGAACACCTTACCTTTGCAGGTTTCAAACGATTGACCATTCCAATAACCTTGAATAAGGCTCTGATTGTTACGAGACTGCGCCTTAACCGATGCCACTACGTCATTCGCTTCTGCTTTGTAGCGCTCTAATTGGTCATGCTGGAGTGGTAAGACTTTACGGTTAACACGATATTGTTGGTAAACCGCTTCGCCATCTTTATTGAAACGGATGTGGATTTGAAAAGGCACCAACTCTTGTTTGGTATCAACTTGCTCGCCTTTTCGAATCAACTCTCGCAACTCACCTTCATCCCAGCGATAATCACTCTTGAACCAACCATTGTCCCCCATAGTCACATAATCAGCTGCCGTACTCACACGAGTGAGTTTCTCTGTCATCCAGTACAAGCTGCTAGCATCTCCCGCAACTTTACCACCAGAAAAATGCGTGAATTGTTCTAAATTAGGAGTTTCAACCGATGAACAGCCAAAAAGGGTAAGGCTAGATAGGAGAAGTGAAGTGAGTAGATGTTTTTTCATGAAATTGCACCGAGGCAGGATACCTCGGTGCATTCTAACTTAGTTTACTGATTCTTTCAGCGCTTTACCTGCTACGAATGCTGGTACGTTAGCTGCTGCGATTTGAATCTCGTCACCAGTCTTAGGGTTACGACCAGTACGTGCAGCGCGGTGGTTTACTTTGAATGTACCAAAACCAATTAGTTGAACTTGGTCACCCTCTTTAAGTGCGCCAGTTACACCATCAAGAGTCGCTTCAAGAGCAGCTTTTGCTTGTGCTTTTGATAGGTCTGCTTTCTCTGCGATAAAGTCGATTAATTGGGTCTTGTTCATTAGGTTTCCCTTCTCATAGGTTATCGAATTCGTCTCACTCTAAAACATAAATGCCCCATCTGGCAAAGGTTTGTAAGCGATCTTTCGATTTTCTGACGTACTTTTAGCCATAATATGAGTAATAACTCACAATTTGTTACCACATACCCCCTGAAAACCCTTGCTTTCCAAGGTATTTGGACCAATTTATAAGTCACTTTTGCGGTTATAATAGCTGCAAATAACCACTATCAAACTACATTCAAGGGCAACTATGCTGCTGTTATCCATTTATATCTCTATTGCAATCGGCATTTCGTTTATCTGTTCGGTGCTGGAGGCGGTACTGCTGAGTATCAGTCCGAGCTACATTGCACAGCTCAATCAACAGGGGCATCCCGCAGCTGGGCAATTGGCTAAGCTGAAATCAGATATCGACCGACCACTGGCATCTATTCTGACTTTAAACACCATCGCTCACACGATCGGCGCGGCCACTGCTGGTGCACAAGCTGCGGTTGTATTTGGTAGCGAAGCATTAGGTATCTTTTCGGCAGTGCTGACATTGGCGATCTTAGTGCTTTCAGAAATCGTACCGAAGACGATTGGCGCGACCTACTGGCGTCAGTTGGCACCCACTGCCGCGGTCGCATTGCGTTGGATGGTATGGGCGCTTACACCCTTTGTTTGGTTCTCAGAGCAAATCACCAAGCGTCTTGCTCGTAACCACGAAGCTCCGAAGATGCGTGATGAACTGTCTGCAATGGCGATTCTGGCACGTGAAAGCGGTGAATTTGCCGAGGGTGAATCAAAAATCTTAAGCAACTTGCTTGGCATCCAAGATGTACCCGTAACGCAGGTTATGACGCCACGACCAGTAGTATTCCGTGTCGATGCCACAATGACCATCAATGAGTTCCTAGAAAAACACAAAGATACGCCTTTCTCACGCCCATTGGTTTACAGCGAACAGAAAGATAACATTATTGGTTTTGTGCATCGCCTTGAGTTGTTCAAACTACAACAATCAGGTTGTGGAAAAAAACAGTTGGGAGCAATCATGCGCCCAATT
This sequence comes from Vibrio sp. Vb1574, assembly GCF_033338675.1. Classification (NCBI taxonomy): domain Bacteria; kingdom Pseudomonadati; phylum Pseudomonadota; class Gammaproteobacteria; order Vibrionales; family Vibrionaceae; genus Vibrio; species Vibrio sp. Vb1574. The sequence continues at coordinate 18,125 of NZ_JAWOTC010000055.1, read as the reverse complement.
CAAGTGGTGCTAAACAATACTACTTTACCTAAAGTATTCGACCAGATGATGACTCATCGCTTACAGCTGGCACTTGTTGTTGATGAATACGGTACCGTGCTAGGTTTGGTAACGTTGGAAGATATTTTTGAACACCTCGTAGGCGAGGAGATCATCGACGAAGCAGATAAAAGCACTGACATGCAGGAGCTGGCTTACCAACGCTGGGAAAGCTGGAAAGAAATGCACGGCGTAATCGAAAGCCGCGATGACGATGAAGAAGATAATGAGCCGGAGAAGCAGGATAAAGAGCCAGAAGCTCAAGAGCCACCGAAACCCGACTCGAAAGAATCGTAATCAGCATTAGGTATAACAGCTTAAACGCACAAACAAAAAAGGCATCCAGTTAGGATGCCTTTTTCTATTTATTCAACGATTAAAGTGCAATACCGATGTTGCTCACACCTTCTTCACGTAGCTCTTCACGCAAATCTTTAATCAAGCTGATGTCACGTTCTACCGCTTCACGCAGCGGACGGAAGATAGCCCACTGGACGTCCCACTCTTCACATACGGCTTCGTTTTCTTTCTGGTTGTCGTTAGTGATTGGCTCTGCGCCTTGTGCTTGCTCTAGATCAGCAACGGTTTGTACCGACTGTTGACTCACTTTAAGCATTGAATCGAAAAGGTAGTCGCGGTCCAATAGACCATGCAGTAACGTAGACAAACCCTGACACGCGTCCATCGCTGGGTAAACGCCGTAAAAATCGAACTCATCCGCACTTGGGAACAACTCTTCTAACTTCTCCAATTGACGTTCGAAGTTAATTTTCGCGTTCTTAACTGTCAAAATTTCCCATACACTATCAAGAATCGCTCGGTAAGCACGCGGGTCAGCAAATTCTGTATTCTCACAAAACATCGCATAGTTTGGATACATGCGTTCACACAGACACGCCATAAAGGTAATTTGTTGCCAAGGTTCTAGTTTTTCTAAACGAACCTGAAGAGGATTCTTAAGCATAGTCACTCAATCATTGAAGAAAAAAACAGCGAAAGTGTACTTGATTCATCACAGGGAAAAAAGTTAATGCCGCATTCAAATCAGATTTTCCTGCTCTCAGAGCATCGCGACACCTACAAAACGTTACTGGCAGAGAAAAATCTGCCCGATCTTTGCCTCACCGACCAACCAGAAGCCGCTCAGATCGTACTAGCGGATCCACCCTTACTATCACAAAGCTTAGACGAGTTTTCACAGCTTGAATGGGTACAATCCACGTTTGCTGGTGTCAACGCCTTAACATCCCCTAGCCTTCGTCAGGACTATACTCTAACTAACGTTCGAGGCATCTTTGGTCCACTGATTGCTGAATATGTTTTGGGTTACAGTATTGCCCATTACCGCCACTTTGCCCGATACCACCAGCAGCAACAAAACAAACAATGGCAGCCTCACCTGTACACGTCATTAAAAAGTAAAACCATGGTAATTCTTGGTACCGGTAGCATTGGGGGCTATCTGGGCAACGCCGCTAAAGCAATGGGGATAAAAACTATCGGTATTAACCGCACAGGTATCCCTACTCTAGGCGGCGAGTTTCATCAGACCTTTCATATCAATGAACTAAGTAAGGCATTTGAGCAAGCCGACATCGTTGTGAATACTCTACCAAGTACACCTGAGACGCGACAGTTACTTAATCGTCAAACGCTCAGCCAACTAAATCAGGCGTTATTGTTTAACGTAGGTCGTGGCGACGTACTGGATGAGGCAGGGTTGCTCTTCGCTCTGAAAAACCGTTGGGTAGAACACGCCTTCTTAGATGTGTTTGAGCAAGAACCGTTGTCGGTAGAGCATCCATTTTGGAAACTACCGCAAGTCACCATCACTCCACACATTGCTGCGCTGAGTTTTCCCGAGCAAGTCATCGAGATTTTTGCTGACAACTATCTACGCTGGCGCGATGGGTTTTCATTAAATTATCAAGTGGATTTCGAAAAGGGTTACTAAGAATGTCGTTAGACGAGCTATTGCAGCAAGTGAGGGCCTGCCAGATCTGCGCGGATAACTTACCTTTGGGTGCAAACCCTGTCGTGCAAGCAGCAAAAGGGGCACGCATCCTAATCATCGGTCAGGCCCCTGGCACACGTGTACACAAAACCTCGATACCTTGGAATGACCCAAGTGGTGATCGATTACGCCAATGGCTCGATATCGACAAAGACGTTTTCTACGACCCAAATAAAATTGCCATTGTCCCAATGGGATTCTGTTATCCAGGCAAAGGGAACTCTGGTGATTTACCGCCTCGTAAAGAATGTGCGCCCACTTGGCATAAAAAGATTCTTGAGCAACTGCCCAATATAGAGCTCACTCTACTAATTGGTCAGTACTCGCAGCAGTACTATCTCACTAACAAACCAAAGACGCTCACGCAAACTGTTCAGCAATGGCAAGATTGGGAACCGGACTTTATCCCGCTCCCTCACCCATCCCCACGCAATACATTGTGGTTAAAGAAGAATCCTTGGTTTGAATCTGACGTCGTGCCATACCTTAAAAAACGCGTTCACTCGATGCTTTAGGTTACCCATGATCTAATTGCTTGTTTATCTGTACAAGAAAATTAGAACATAAAACCAGAAATCATAAGCATTTGTTTATATTGAATTTTAATGTCTAATGTACAGCTAGAGTAGTAATTAGATCATAGTAGGCCAAATACTACCAGAGCTGTACGGCCTTGAGTTTTAGGTAAAAAAATACCGGCACTGAATGCCGGTATTTGATTTCAAAAAAATCTAACTTACTTGTGGTATGGCTTAGATAGCTCGTGTACCGCATCCACAAAGACGCCCGCGTTTTCTGGCGGCACATCCAAATGGATACCGTGCCCTAGGTTGAACACATGACCAGTACCTGCATCACCAAAACCTTCTAGAATACCCGCGACTTCTTCACGGATACGCTCTGGTGAAGCGTAAAGCATTGATGGGTCCATGTTACCTTGCAGAGCCACTTTATCACCGATACGTACTTTCGCGTCTGCAATGTTGATTGTCCAGTCTAGACCAACCGCATCACAGCCCGTTGCTGCGATTTGCTCAAGCCACATGCCGCCATTCTTAGTAAACAGTGTGACTGGCACGCGACGACCGTCGTTTTCACGAATCAGACCATCTACAATCTTGTGCATGTATTGCAGTGAGAACAGATTGTAATCACGAGGCGTTAGTACGCCACCCCATGTGTCAAATACCATTACCGATTGCGCACCCGCTTTAATTTGCGCGTTTAAGTACTCGATAACGCTGTCTGCCAGCTTATCTAGAAGTAGGTGCAGAGTTTGTGGTTCCGCGTACATCATCTTCTTGATCTTGGTAAACGCTTTAGAGCTACCACCTTCGATCATATACGTCGCAAGAGTCCAAGGACTACCAGAAAAACCAATCAGCGGCACTTCACCCTTCAGGTCTTTACGGATCTGGCGTACTGCGTTCATTACGTATTGCAGTTCACCTTCAGGATCTGGCAAACCAATTTTTTCCACGTCGGCTTTGCATGTAATTGGGTTATCAAAAACAGGTCCTTCACCCGCAGCAAAACGCAAACCAAGCCCCATTGCATCTGGAATCGTTAAGATGTCCGAGAATAAGATCGCGGCATCAAGAGGAAAACGGCGTAATGGTTGAAGTGTCACTTCGGATGCTAATTCTGCATTTCGACACAAAGACATGAAATCACCCGCTTCTGCACGAGTCGCTTTGTATTCTGGTAGGTAACGACCTGCCTGGCGCATCATCCATACTGGCGTGTAATCTACCGGCTCTTTTAAAAGCGCACGCAGATAACGATCATTTTTTAATTCAGTCATTCCGTAATTCCAACTGTTAGGCTTTCTGTGAAAGGGGGTATTCTATCACTGATTTAAGTCCAATAGCTGTGTGCTTTGCAACCTGGATCAAGTTATTAACTTTTAAATCAATGCTTAATTTGCACCCAATCGGTATCAGTGTTAAAAATTTGTTCGCTAGCGAAAACTACAATTATAAACTGAGTACTTAGTACTCAGCATCTCATAACGACATCTTACTTACCCCCTCCCTCTCGGAGGGTTTTTTTTATCTATTTATCAGACAATTAGAGTCTATATCTTTCAGCGTTTGTTCGATAAGTGCTCTTGCAATCGTTCCTTTAGGCGCAACAGGCGGCATCTCGTCGATACCAAACCATTGTGCATCAGACAGCTCAGTGTAGTCTGGGCTTAACTCTCCGGATTCATAATCAGCTAAAAACCCCATCATCATACTGGATGGGAAAGCCCAAGGCTGGCTGCCAAAGTAACGAATATTTTTAACGAGAATTCCCGTTTCTTCATGAATTTCTCGAGCCACGCACTCTTCTAATGTCTCACCGACTTCTAGAAAACCCGCAATAACCGTATACATACCATTTCGATGCCTTGGATGTTGGGCTAATAAGATCTGATTTTCTTTACGTACAGCAACGATAATACACGGAAATATTCTAGGATAATGAAGGGTGCGACATTCACCACACTGCATGGCTAACTGGTTATTATTAAGAAAGTTTCTTCCTCCGCACTGTGGACAAAAGCGCAAACTTTGCGTCATGTGCCCATATTGCACAGCTTTACTTAACAACATAAATAATGGCTCAGGAAAATGCAGGCAGTCACGCAGGGATACTAAAGGTAGATCATGCTCTAAATCGGCCAAGTTAAGCCACATGACGGGCGAACCAGAATACTCACCAATGGGTCTTGCACTCGTTACTGGCAGTGATAACTGCTCTGCAGACCCGAAGGGCACAGCACCATCCACCAGCCAAATTTCACTTCCTGCAACAACACACCAGTATGCATTTATCGCGCGGTTAACATCACCTTTTCTTAACATTACACCATCCCTTTGCTTGAAGTTCGTTCATTTTACTGGCAATCTAATTTCATACTAGAGTTTATCGTTAAGTAAATGTGCACTCTAAATTCTAGTAAGGACAAGAGTTTGTAATAACTTTACTAACTTTGCTTTGCAAAGGATACGTTCGCCGATGGGCGATCAGATCATGAGGGCATGGTCATGCTAAGAAAATTCAAACAAACACAAGACCAGTGGGGTGGCTCAAGTGATGTCATTGATCACTGGTTAGAGACACGACAATCCCTGATTGTTGAATATTGTAAGCTTGCAGCGCTGCAACCTTGTTCGAAAACCAATGTTATTGAACTCCCATCTCCTTCCGAACTGCAGGATTTCTGTCAGCACCTCGTTGATTACATCTCCGAAGGCCACTTTAAAATTTATGACATGGTTATGGACCGTTGGAAAGCAACCGGCTTTGTCGTGACTAATGAGATCAATCAAACCTATGGTCAAATTGTTCTAACGACTGAACCATTATTGAACTTTAACGATAAGTACTCAGAAGTGACTGAAGATGATGAATTAAATGATTTCGATTCTGATATGTGTCTCATTGGGGAAATTCTTGAGACTCGCTTTGAAGTCGAGGACTATCTGATACAGCAAATCGCAGAAAGCCTGTCTATGCCACCTGGAGCTTAGTATTTGCAAACATTCAGAAATAGAGTGAGAGAAAAGACTGACGATCATCGTCGGTCTTTTTTGTTTCTAGCTTTATCGAAAATCCCACCGGAAGAACAAAGCAATATAAAAAACTAAAAAGGCACCCGAAGGTGCCTTTTTCTTAAGCTTTTAACGATTACTCGTTATATGACTTACTCTTCAGAAGAGAAACCAGCGTTTAGAAGTGCCGCTAGGTTATCCGTTGCTTGCTCAGCAGAAGGACCATCTTGCGCTTCAGAACGTTTAGCTTGACGCTCTTGGTGGTATGCGAAACCAGTACCAGCTGGGATCAGACGACCAACAATTACGTTCTCTTTCAGACCACGTAGGTCATCACGCTTACCAGAAACCGCAGCTTCCGTTAGTACGCGAGTTGTCTCCTGGAACGATGCCGCAGAGATGAACGACTCAGTCGCTAGAGATGCTTTAGTAATACCTAGTAGTTCACGTTCGAAACGTGCAGGCTCTTTGCCTTCAGCTTCTAGGTTACGGTTAGCAATCTTAACTTGTGAGTATTCAATCTGCTCACCAGGTAGGAACTCAGAGTCACCAGAGTGAGTAATAGTACACTTACGTAGCATCTGACGAACGATAGTTTCAATGTGCTTATCGTTAATCTTAACGCCTTGTAGACGGTAAACTTCCTGTACTTCGTTAGCAATGTACTGCGTTACCGCGTGTACGCCACGTAGACGTAGGATGTCATGTGGAGACTCTGGACCATCTGCGATCACATCACCACGTTCAACTTTTTCACCTTCGAATACGTTCAACTGACGATGCTTAGGAATCATCTCTTCGTAAGCTTCACCGCTTTCACGTGTGATCACTAGGCGACGTTTACCTTTCGTCTCTTTACCAAAGCTCACAGTACCTGTGTGCTCAGCAAGGATTGCAGGCTCTTTCGGCTTACGTGCTTCAAATAGGTCAGCAACTCGTGGAAGACCACCGGTGATATCTTTGTTACCGCCAGACTTCTGAGGAATACGTGCTAGTGTTGCACCAACACCTACTGCTGCGCCATCTTCGATGTTCACAATCGCTTTACCAGGTAGGAAGTAGTGAGCTGGCATATCAGTACCAGGGATCATTACATCGTTACCTTGCTCGTCAACAAGTTTGATAGCTGGACGCATATCTTTACCTGCTGAAGGGCGAGCTGCTGGGTCAGTTACTTCGCTTGAAGATAGACCAGTTAGGTCATCAGTTTGACGAGATACTGTTACGCCGTCGATCATATCTACGAACTGGATGCGACCTGCTACCTCAGTAATGATAGGTAGTGTGTGCGCTTCCCAGTTTGCAACTGTTTCGCCAGCTTGAACTGTATCACCATCGCCTTTGCTTAGTAGCGTACCGTAAGGCAGTTTGTGCTTCTCTTTAGTACGACCAAACTCATCAACGATAGTTAACTCTGTCGCACGAGAAGTGATAACGATCTTACCGTCATCAGCCAATACAGATTTAGCGTTGTGTAGCTTGATAGAACCGTTGTTCTTAACTTGAACACTGTTCTCTGCCGCTGCTGTCGATGCCGCACCACCGATGTGGAACGTACGCATCGTTAGCTGTGTACCTGGCTCACCGATAGACTGAGCAGCAATAACACCCACTGCTTCACCTTGGTTCACTAGGTGACCACGTGCTAGGTCACGACCGTAACATTGTGCACAACAACCGAAGTCAGAATCACACGTTACTACAGAGCGCACTTTCATGCTGTCTACTGAGTTCTCTTCCATGATTTGACACCACTTCTCATCGATCAGTGTGTTACGTGGAATAAGAACGTCTTCAGTGCCAGGTTTTAGTACGTCTTCAGCAACAACACGACCAAGAGCAAGCTCAGAAAGTGCAACTTTAACATCACCACCCTCGATGTGAGGCATCATGTCGACACCTTCGTGAGTGCCACAGTCATGTTCAGTTACAACAACGTCTTGAGCAACGTCTACTAGACGACGAGTTAGGTAACCCGAGTTCGCTGTTTTCAGTGCCGTATCCGCAAGACCCTTACGAGCACCGTGCGTTGAGATAAAGTACTGAAGTACGTTCAGACCTTCTTTAAAGTTCGCTGTGATCGGTGTTTCGATGATTGAACCATCTGGACGCGCCATCAGACCACGCATACCCGCAAGCTGACGAATCTGTGCTGCAGAACCACGAGCGCCCGAGTCCGCCATCATGTAGATGCTGTTGAATGACTCTTGCTGTTCCTCTTCACCGTCACGGTTAACTACCGTTTCAGATGAAAGGTTTTCCATCATTGCTTTCGCAACACGGTCGTTGGTCGATGCCCAGATATCGATAACTTTGTTGTAGCGTTCGCCCGCAGTAACAAGACCTGATTGGTACTGTTCCTGGATTTCACGTACTTCTTCTTCCGCTTCTGCGATTTCAGTGTACTTAGCTGCTGGTACAACCATATCGTCGATACCAACAGATACACCAGAAAGTGCCGCGTATGCGAAACCTGTGTACATGATTTGGTCAGCGAAGATTACTGTGTCTTTCAGACCTAGTTTACGGTACGCCTCGTTAAGTAGGTTAGAGATTTGCTTCTTACCTAGCTTTTGGTTAACGATGCTGTACGGTAGACCAGCTGGCACGATTTGCCATAGCATTGCACGACCAACAGTGGTGTCTACCATCTTGGTTTCTGTAGTGCTGTTGCCATCTTCGTCTACAACAGTTTCTGTAATACGTACTTTAACGCGTGCGTGAAGCTCAGCTTGTTTAGTGCGGTATGCTTTCTCAGCCTCTTCTGGGCCAGAAAGGTACATGCCTTCACCTTTCACGTTGATCTTTTCACGAGTCATGTAGTACAGACCCAATACAACGTCCTGAGAAGGTACGATGATCGGATCACCTGACGCTGGCGACAGAATGTTGTTTGTCGACATCATCAGAGTACGAGCTTCAAGTTGTGCCTCTAGAGTTAGAGGTACGTGAACCGCCATTTGGTCACCATCGAAGTCCGCGTTGTACGCCGCACAAACAAGTGGGTGTAGCTGAATCGCTTTACCTTCGATCAGTACTGGTTCGAACGCCTGAATACCTAGACGGTGAAGTGTCGGTGCACGGTTCAATAGTACTGGGTGTTCACGGATTACTTCGTCTAGGATATCCCAAACGACCGCTTCTTCACGCTCTACCATTTTCTTAGCAGCTTTGATTGTAGTCGCAAGACCACGAGTCTCTAGCTTGCTGTAGATGAATGGTTTGAATAGCTCAAGTGCCATCTTCTTAGGAAGACCACACTGGTGTAGACGAAGGTATGGACCTACTGTGATTACAGAACGGCCAGAGTAGTCTACACGTTTACCTAGAAGGTTCTGACGGAAACGACCTTGTTTACCCTTGATCATATCAGCAAGAGATTTCAGAGGACGCTTGTTAGAACCTGTGATCGCACGACCACGACGACCGTTATCTAGTAGCGCATCAACAGACTCTTGCAGCATACGTTTTTCGTTACGTACGATGATGTCCGGAGCAGCTAGCTCTAGAAGACGCTTCAAACGGTTGTTACGGTTGATCACACGACGGTATAGATCGTTAAGATCAGAAGTCGCAAAGCGACCGCCATCTAGAGGTACTAGAGGACGTAGATCTGGCGGAAGTACTGGAAGTACAGTTAGGATCATCCACTCAGGGTTGTTACCCGATGCGATGAACGCTTCTACCAGCTTAAGACGCTTAGTTACTTTCTTACGCTTAGTTTCAGAGTTTGTTGTCTCTAACTCTTCACGCATTTGTTCTGCTTCAGCGTGCATATCCATAGAACCTAGTAGGTCCTTGATAGCTTCCGCACCCATCTTAGCAGTGAACTCGTCGCCCCACTCTTCTAGACGATCTAGATACTCTTCTTCAGTAAGCATCTGACCTTTTTCTAGATCAGTCATACCAGGCTCTGTTACTACGTACATTTCGAAGTACAGAACGCGTTCGATATCACGTAGAGGGATATCCATTAGTAGACCGATACGAGACGGTAGCGATTTTAGGAACCAGATGTGAGCTACTGGTGAAGCCAGTTCAATGTGGCCCATACGGTCACGACGAACTTTAGTTTGTGTAACTTCTACACCACACTTCTCACAGATAACACCACGGTGCTTCAGGCGCTTGTACTTACCACAAAGACATTCGTAGTCTTTAACTGGACCAAAGATACGCGCACAGAACAGACCATCGCGTTCAGGTTTGAACGTACGATAGTTGATCGTTTCAGGTTTTTTAACTTCACCGAAAGACCATGAACGGATCATGTCTGGTGAAGATAGACCGATTTTGATTGCATCAAATTCTTCGGTCTTATGCTGTGCTTTTAGAAAGTTTAATAAGTCTTTCACAATCAGCTCCTGTAAGGAGTTAAAAGGAGCTCACTCGCTAAAGTGAGCACCTTCTTCCAAATAATCGCTTTGATTCTCTCGACTTTCATCAAGAGAGAAAAGGATTACTCTTCGTCTTCTAGCTCGATGTTGATACCTAGCGAGCGGATCTCTTTCAACAGTACGTTGAACGATTCTGGCATGCCAGGTTCCATGCTGTGGTTACCGTCTACGATGTTCTTGTACATCTTAGTACGGCCGTTAACGTCATCCGACTTAACCGTTAGCATTTCTTGTAGCGTGTAAGCAGCACCGTATGCTTCTAGTGCCCATACTTCCATCTCACCGAAACGCTGACCACCGAACTGAGCTTTACCACCTAGTGGCTGCTGAGTTACTAGGCTGTACGAACCAGTTGAACGAGCGTGCATCTTGTCATCAACAAGGTGGTTCAGTTTCAGCATGTACATGTAACCAACAGTTACAGGACGCTCAAACGCATCACCTGTGCGACCATCAAACAGTGTTAACTGACCTGATGTTGGTAGATCTGCTAGCTCAAGAAGTGCTTTGATTGACTCTTCTGGAGCGCCATCAAATACAGGAGTCGCGATTGGTAGACCGCCACGCAAGTTCTTGATCAGAGTACGTACTTCATCATCAGATAGAGAAGCAATGTCTACTTTCTGGCGAGTGTCGCCTAGATCGTAAACTTTTTGTAGGAACTCGCGGAATTTCGCTAGTTCTTGCTGCTCTTTAACCATCTGGTTGATCTTGTCACCGATACCTTTCGCTGCCAGACCTAAGTGTACTTCTAGGATCTGACCGATGTTCATACGCGAAGGTACACCCAGTGGGTTAAGTACGATGTCTACAGGCTGACCTTTCTCATCGTATGGCATGTCTTCAACAGGGTTGATCTTAGAGATTACACCCTTGTTACCGTGACGACCCGCCATCTTATCACCAGGCTGAATGCGACGTTTAACCGCTAGGTAAACCTTAACGATCTTCAGGACGCCAGGTGCTAAATCATCACCTTGAGTGATCTTACGACGCTTAGTTTCGAACTTCTTATCGAAGTCAGCTTTTAGCTCATCCCACTGCTCAGCAAGTTGCTCAAGCTGAGTTTGTAGTGCGTCATCTTCTAGCGTTAGTTCTAGCCACTTCTTACGATCAGTTGTGTCTAGTTTCGCTTCAGAGTAACCGCCTTCAATCAATACAGCTTTAACACGGTTTAGAAGGCCGCCCTCAAGAATCTGGAATTCTTCAGTTAGGTCTTTCTTCGCTTCTTTAAGCTGCATCTGTTCGATTTCAAGCGCACGCTTGTCTTTCTCTACGCCATCGCGAGTAAAGACTTGAACGTCGATGATCGTACCTGATACAGAGTTAGGTACACGTAGTGAAGTATCTTTAACGTCAGATGCTTTTTCACCGAAGATTGCACGTAGTAGCTTCTCTTCAGGCGTTAGCTGAGTTTCACCTTTAGGTGTAACTTTACCAACTAGGATGTCGCCACCCTTAACTTCAGCACCGATGTAAACGATACCTGACTCGTCTAGTTTAGACAGAGCAGACTCACCTACGTTTGGAATATCCGCTGTGATCTCTTCAGAACCAAGCTTAGTATCACGCGCCACACAAGTCAGTTCTTGGATGTGGATAGTCGTGAAACGGTCTTCTTGAACTACGCGCTCAGATACTAAGATCGAGTCTTCGAAGTTGTAACCGTTCCAAGGCATGAACGCGATACGCATGTTTTGACCAAGCGCTAGTTCACCAAGGTCTGTTGAAGGACCATCAGCAAGAACGTCACCGCGTGATACAGGCTCACCTGGCATCACACATGGGCGCTGGTTAATACATGTGTTCTGGTTAGAACGTGTGTATTTAGTCAGGTTGTAGATGTCGATACCAGCTTCACCTGGTACTAGCTCTTCTTCGTTAACTTTAACAACGATACGAGAAGCATCTACTGACTGGATTACACCACCACGTTTAGCAACTGCAGTTACACCTGAGTCAACGGCTACGTTACGTTCAATACCAGTACCAACAAGCGGTTTGTCAGCTTTCAGTGTTGGAACTGCCTGACGTTGCATGTTCGCACCCATCAATGCACGGTTCGCATCATCGTGTTCTAGGAACGGGATAAGCGATGCAGCGATAGATACAACCTGGTTTGTCGCAACGTCCATGTACTGAGCATGCTCACGAGGGTGTAGACCAGATTCACCTTTCTGACGAGCTGTGATCAGCTCATCTGCAAAAGTACCATCTTCGTTTAGCTTAGCGTTCGCCTGTGCGATAACGAATTGGCCTTCTTCGATTGCAGATAGGTAATCTACTTCGTCTGTTACTACGCCATCTACAACGCGACGGTATGGTGTCTCTAGGAAACCGTACTCGTTACAACGCGCAAACGCAGATAGAGAGTTGATCAGACCGATGTTTGGACCTTCAGGCGTTTCGATAGGACATAGACGACCGTAGTGAGTTACGTGTACGTCACGTACTTCGAAGCCAGCACGTTCACGAGTTAGACCGCCAGGACCCAATGCAGAAATACGACGCTTGTGCGTTACTTCTGATAGCGGGTTGTTTTGGTCCATGAACTGCGAAAGCTGTGAAGAGCCAAAGAATTCTTTAACTGCCGCAGAAATTGGCTTCGCGTTGATCAAGTCTTGAGGCATGATTGCGTCAAGATCGCCTAGGCTTAGACGCTCTTTAACTGCACGCTCAACACGTACTAGACCTACACGGAACTGGTTCTCAGCCATTTCGCCTACAGAACGGATACGACGGTTGCCTAGGTGGTCGATATCGTCCACTTCGCCCTTACCGTTACGGATCGCGATCAGCTTCTTCATCACTTCGATGATATCAGTTTCATCAAGTGTGCCTTGCTCTTGAGCATCTTCACGGCCGATAGAGCTGTTGAACTTCATACGACCAACAGTCGATAGATCGTAACGCTCTTCAGAGAAGAATAGGCTTTCGAATAGAGCTTCTGCAGCTTCTTTTGTTGGCGGCTCACCAGGACGCATCATGCGGTAGATTTCTACCAATGCAGAAATACGATCAACCGTGCTGTCGATACGTAATGTTTCTGACATGAATGGACCGTGGTCTAGATCGTTCGTAAATAGAACTTCTAGCGCTTTGTGGCCTGCCTGAGATAGGTTCGCTAATGCTTCCAGGCTGATTTCCTGGTTAGCGTTAACAATGATCTCGCCAGTTGCTTCATTGATGTAATCTTTAGATGCAACTTTACCAACGATGTACTCAACTGGTACTTCGATGTGATCAACGCCATCTTTTTCTAGTTGGCGGATATGACGAGCTGTTACGCGACGACCCTGCTCAACGTAAACTTTACCATTTGCTTCGATGTCGAATGACGCAGTTTCACCACGTAGACGATCAGGAACCAACTCCATCAATAGAGTTTGGTCTTTCACTTCGAAGTTCACTTTCTCGAAGAAGATATCTAGGATTTCTTCTGTCGACTTACCTAGTGCACGAAGGATGATCGATGCTGGTAGCTTACGACGGCGGTCGATACGAACGTACAAGTTATCCTTAGGATCAAACTCGAAATCAAGCCATGAACCACGGTAAGGAATAACACGTGCGTTGTATAAAACTTTACCTGAAGAGTGGGTCTTACCCTTATCGCTGTCGAAGAACACGCCTGGGCTTCGGTGCAGCTGGGATACGATAACCCTCTCGGTACCGTTGATTACGAAGGTACCATTGTCTGTCATGAGTGGAATTTCACCCATGTAGACTTCTTGTTCTTTAATGTCTTTTACAGTACCTGCTGGCGCGTCTTTATCAAAGATAACTAGGCGTAGTTTTACACGTAGTGGCTTTGAGTAAGTTACACCGCGGATTTGACATTCTTTAACGTCAAAAACTGGCTCACCAAGACGGTAGCTAACGTATTGCAGCTCAGAATTGCCGTTGTAGCTCTGAATCGGGAATACAGAACGGAAAGCGGCTTCAAGACCGTATTGACCTTCAGGATCCTGTTCGATAAATTTGTCGAACGAATCGAGCTGGATCGATAGCAGGTATGGAATGTCCAAAACTTGTGGACGAGTACCAAAGTCCTTACGGATGCGCTTTTTCTCGGTATAAGAGTAAACCATGGGGTTCCTCAGCTCGCTGATAAGTGACCCAAACTGTCCGCCCGCTCCTAGTTACTTAAGGGGGGTAAGGGACAGTGACTAATATAGCTGTTTACTGTAGTGACATTTCATTTCGTAAGAATGAAATGTTTTTTGCATGGATATCAGGCGCTTAAACAGCGGGAAAATTCGCCTATACCCTACAGCGCAAAAAGGCCGGTGGTTAAAAAACCACCAGCCAATTAGCCGTTAGGCTAAGAAACTATGCAATAATTACTTAACAGCAACAGTTGCACCAGCTTCTTCTAGCTGAGCTTTAAGAGCTTCAGCTTCTGCTTTCTCAACACCTTCTTTAAGAGGTGCTGGAGCGCCGTCTACTAGAGCTTTAGCTTCTTTAAGACCTAGGCCAGTTGCGCCACGTACTGCTTTGATTACAGCAACTTTGTTACCGCCAGCAGCTTCTAGGATTACGTCGAATTCAGTTTGCTCAGCAGCAGCTTCGCCTGCAGCAGCGCCGCCAGCTACAACAGCAGCAGCAGCAGAAACACCGAATTTCTCTTCCATTGCTTCGATTAGTTCAACAACTTGCATTACAGACATTTCTGCAACTGCGTCTAGGATTTGCTCGTTAGTAATAGACATAACAATTCTCTTTTAAGTCAACAATAAGTTTATTAAGCAACCAGTAAAAAGCAAGGCTTATGCCGCTGCTTCTTGTTTTTGATCGCGGATAGCTGCGATAGTACGCGCCAGCTTGCCAGCCGAAGCTTCTTTCATGCACATCATTAGGCGTGCAATTGCTTCGTCGTAAGTTGGTAGTGTTGCTAGTACTTCAGCGTCAGTTAAAGCGCCTTCAAATGCAGCAGCTTTGATCTCGAAATCTTTGTTCTCTTTAGCGAAGTCTTTGAAAAGACGCGCTGCAGCACCTGGGTGCTCATTAGAGAATGCGATTAGAGTAGGACCAGTGAAAGTATCAGTTAGACACTCGTACTCAGTACCTTCAACCGCACGACGAGCAAGAGTGTTACGAACAACTCTCATGTAAACGCCAGCTTCACGAGCTTGTTTACGTAGAGAAGTCATCGCGCCAACTTGAACGCCACGAGAATCAGCTACAACTGCAGAAAGTGCACCACTGGCAGCTTCGTTGACTTCAGCAACAATTGCTTTTTTGTCTTGAAGGTTTAAAGCCATCTTGGATTTACTCCTGGTTGTCGTTACACCACTCACTATCATCACGACAGTGAGAGCTATTGAGGTGCTTCCCCAGAAGAAAGTTAACTATATTACATAGAGCTTTCTGTCAGTTCGGGCACCATCTACGTAGGATAATTAAGTTTGCTTTTACACAAACACCTACGGTCTTGGACGGAGACTGGGTCTTAATTCATTTCGAACTAGGAGACAGTTCAAAGAACCAAAGTTCAGCCCCAACCACAAATATTAGGCGCAAAATTATACACTAATTTTGCGCCTAAGCAAATAAATTATGCTTGAGTGTTCAGGCTAGCCTGATCAACAGCAACACCAGCACCCATAGTAGTAGAGATGCTTACTTTCTTCAGGAAAGTACCTTTCGCTGAAGATGGCTTAGCTTTCTTCAGAGCAACTAGAAGTGCTTCTAGGTTCTCTTTGATCTGCTCAGCAGAGAAGTTTGCTTTACCGATAGTAGTGTGGATGATGCCGTTTTTGTCGTTACGGTAACGAACCTGACCAGCTTTAGCGTTTTTAACTGCTTCAGCAACGTTAGGAGTTACAGTACCAACTTTAGGGTTTGGCATAAGACCGCGAGGACCTAGGATAGTACCTAGTTGACCTACAACGCGCATTGCATCTGGAGAAGCAACAACTACGTCAAAGTTCATTTCGCCTTTCTTAACTTGCTCAGCAAGATCTTCCATACCTACGATGTCTGCGCCAGCTTCTTTAGCTGCTTCAGCGTTAGCACCTTGAGTGAACACTGCAACGCGGATTTCGCGGCCAGTACCGTGAGGTAGTACAGTTGCACCACGTACGTTCTGGTCAGATTTACGAGCATCAATGCCTAGGTTAACAGCAACGTCTACAGACTCAACGAATTTAGCAGTCGCTAGTTCTTGAAGAAGAGCAACAGCTTCGTTGATTTCGTATTCTTTAGTTACGTCAACTTTTTCGCGGATTACGCGCATGCGCTTAGTTAGTTTTGCCATCTTATTAACCCTCTACCACTAGGCCCATTGAACGAGCAGTACCAGCGATAGAACGCTTCATCGCTTCGATGTCAGCACCAGTCATATCAGCAGCTTTAGTTTCTGCGATTTCTTGGATTTGAGCGTCAGTTACAGTACCAACTTTTTCAGTGTTTGGACGACCTGAACCAGACTTAACGCCAGCAGCTTTCTTAAGAAGAACAGCAGCAGGTGGAGTCTTAGTTACGAACGTGAAAGAACGGTCGCTGTATACTGTGATAACTACTGGAGTTGGTAGACCTTTCTCAATAGATTCTGTTTTTGCGTTGAACGCTTTACAGAATTCCATGATGTTCACACCGTGTTGACCTAGTGCAGGACCTACTGGTGGACTAGGGTTAGCCATACCAGCAGCAACTTGTAGCTTGATGTAAGCTTCAACTTTCTTAGCCATGATAATTCCTAAGTTTGGGTACAAACGCTAATCGCGGATCAGCTCCCCGTTTGTGTAAGAAACTTTTTACTTCACTTGAAGTAAAAAGGCGCGAAATTATAGTCATAATCCGCGCCTTATACAACCCTAAAAAGGTGATTTTTTATACTCTTTAACGAAGAGTCTTAGTCCAGCTTTTCAACCTGACCAAATTCAAGCTCAACTGGTGTCGCACGACCAAAGATCGATACAGACACTTTCAGGCGGCTCTTCTCGTAATCCACTTCTTCAACCGTACCGTTGAAGTCAGCAAATGGACCTTCGTTAACACGTACCACTTCACCCGCTTCGTACATTGTACGCGGACGAGGCGCTTCACTCGCTTTCTCAAGACGATTAAGAATCGCGTCAGCCTCTTTATCCGTGATAGGTGCCGGACGGTCTGAGGTACCACCAATGAAGCCCATGACACGCGGCACACTGCGTACTAGGTGCCATGATTCATCGTTCATAATCATCTGAACAAGGACGTAACCTGGGAAGAACTTACGCTCAGATTTGCGACGCTGACCCGCGCGCATTTCCACTACTTCTTCAGTAGGAACCAGTACTTCACCGAATAGCTCTTCCATGCCGTGCATTTTGATATGCTCGCGCAGAGATTGAGCTACACGACCTTCAAATCCAGAGAAGGCTTGAACCACATACCAGCGTTTTTTTGGAGCTTCACTCATGAATAAAAACCCTCTATACCCCAGTTGCTAGAGCTACTAGACGAACCATAATTCCGTCAATACCCCATAGCACTAGAGCCATTACAATACTTACAGCTAAAACGATCAGTGTTGTTTGCATGGTTTCTTGGCGAGTAGGCCAAACAACTTTACGTACTTCCATACGAGATTCTTTTGCAAAACTGATCGCTGCTTTACCTTTAGTCGTTGTTGCTGCAACGCCTAAGGCAGCTGCAATAAGAACAACAACGCCTGCAGCACGAACCACTACAGACATTTCACCATACAGGTAATTACCCACAACAGCGGCAGCTGCCAATACGAAAGCGGCTACCCACTTAAACGTATCTGCTGCGTTTGAGCTATCAGGAGTTTCAGCATTATTTGCTTTCATAAAACCAACCTGTTACAAGTCTTAATATAGACGACAACAACCCCGCTGTTGCAGGGCAAACTCCATATCGCTGAAAAAATCAGCGTACTCTTCTTAAGATTAAGCCTCTTTGCTTAATCTTGCTCTGCGCCCAACCCACTTCTGAACAAGAAAACAGCAAAAATAATGTTGAGTGCAGAAAAAGGGCATCAAATGATGCCCTTTTTGCTACTGGTTCGTCAAATCTAATTCAAGATTTTCCGAAAGCATCGCTAATTCGCTATGAATTAGTCGAAGATCTTAGCAACAACACCAGCACCTACTGTACGGCCACCTTCACGGATCGCGAAACGTAGAC